>JALUWJ010000141.1 GCA_027019605.1 Henriciella sp.
CTCCGACAAATGATGGGTTAGTCTGAGGCTGGATATGCGACATTTACCAACGGGTTCGCCTGAACGGTCCCGGTTCCTTTCAAAAACAAAGCTCAAGTGTAACGACGTTCACTACCCCGCTTCGCAGGAGTCATGGCTCGAGAAATTTGAACTGCCAATCCAATTCCATCGCGAAAGCTCTTCGTTCGAATATCGTGAGCTAAGGGGCGTCGTCGATTCGGTTGTTCCCGCCACCTTTGAAATGGTCGCTGAAACATGAGCAAACTTGGCTGGGTTACCGCCGGACTTCTGGTCTTCGGGAGCGGTGCGCTTCTATGGCAGGTCATGCGTCCTGCACCAAGTCAGACGGGGCATTCCATGACGCCGCCCGACATGTCGGGTATTGCTGAAGGTGCGCCAATCGTCGAGGTTAAACGGCCGGACAACTTGGCGTCCCCCGCGCAAATGGGAGAGCGCGCCTTTAACGCGAAATGCGCAGTCTGCCACGGGGCCAGTGCAGCGGGTCGTGAAGGGAAGGGACCGCCTCTGGTGCACAAGATTTACGAACCCAACCATCACTCGGATATGGCCTTCGTGATGGCGGCGAAGAATGGCGTCCGATCACATCACTGGCGCTTCGGAAACATGCCGCCGGTGGACGGCGTGACAGACGCCGACGTGAAAGCGATCACCGCCTATGTGCGCGCGCTTCAGAAGGAAAATGGGGTTTTCTGATGAACTTGACGCGGCGCTTGGGCGTAATCCTTATCGCTTGGCTCACCATATTTGCGATCTCGGTCGTTCTTTCAGGCGGAACAGAGATGTCGCTTGGGACTACTGATTTCCAGCACGTGCAGATTGCATCAGAAGCCAACGCCTCGGCGCATCATGCATATGGCGAAACCGACCGATCAGAGGACTGTCATCCGGGCATGGCCTGTTCTTTAATGGCAATTGGCACCCAACAGAAAAATATCACCCAAACACAACGTGTCTTTGACGTGAAGCCGCTGACGTTTTCCTTGGTGGCGAACCGTTTCACGCCAGTGTTTGACCCGCCACCTCCGCGACGAGCGGTCTGATTTCAACCCAGAACTCTATACTCGACCAATACAAGGAAACTGAAATGCAACCTTATCTCAAAACGATCACAAGCGTCGTGTTCGCTCTAGCAACATCAGCGGCTTTCGCAGGGGCAGGCCACGACGACGGTCACGGTGATGGACACGCAGCCATGATGGGACAGCCCGGCGACCCGGCAAAGGCGGATCGCGTTGTCGAAGTCAGCATGACCGAGATGGCATTCGACCCGTCGAACATTGAAGTCATGGAAGGGGAAACCATCACGTTCGTGGTCAGCAACGACGGTGAATTCGTGCATGAGTTCAATCTCGGCACGGAAAAAATGTGGCAGGGCCATATGGACGAGATGATGAAGATGATGGACACCGGCATGATGACGGTCGACAAAATCGACCATGACAAGATGATGCAGGCTGGCATGATGCATGACGATGCCAACAGCGTTCTTTTGGAGCCAGGCCAAAAGGCCAAAGTAACCTGGACCTTCGGCGAAAAGACTGAATTGGGCTTTGCGTGCAACGTGCCCGGACACCGTGAGTCCGGTATGGTCGGTGATATCAGCTTCATGAAACACTAGTTCATCGATTCGCCTCACGGCAATTGAGTGGACAGTAAAGCCTTCAGAGAAGGGCGCTCATGGCGCCCTTTTTGCTTTTTCAGTTCGCTAAACCAACATGACATCGCTTCATAACCATTACTCTAGCGTAAACCTCCGGCAATGATAGCGTCATCGCATTCACTACGTTCGATATCGAAAACCTGCGAGAGCTCACCGAAATGGACCGCGAGCACTGGCTCTGACCGCGCCCTAACCTACGCCGGATTCTTACATTATCTCCATCTAACATTTCACCTCTAGGTATCTATTGGTATGCAGGATCCTAAGGCGTATGCCAGTTTTTGGGTGATCGAGCGCTAACTGGAGAGCACCGCAAAGTTAGGGGCAATCAGGCCACCATTTGCGTTTCCGCGTTAGGTTTCAGACCGGGATACCACTGCTCGAACTTGGCCCTAAGCGTTTCATCGAGGGTGCGGGCACGAGTCTGA
>JALUWJ010000142.1 GCA_027019605.1 Henriciella sp.
GCCATAAGTCGCTCTTTGACGGCACAAATTGCGGCCTCAAGGTTGCGGGTAAGCCGATTATTTCGGTTCAGCACCACCCGGAAGCAAGCCCAGGACCGCAAGATAGTTTCTATATCTTCCAGCGTTTCATGGATTTGATGCAGGCCTAGCGGAGCGACTTCACCAAAGTCTCGAACGCGTCATACACGCCGTCAGCGGTAATCCCTTCGACCTCACGCGCGAGCGCGAACCCCGCGCCGTTCAAGGCGTTTTGCAGCATGATGGCCAATGCATCGACGCGCTGAGGTTCAACGATTCCCTTCTTTGCGAGATACCGCACTCCGGCCCTCACATTATCAATCCCAAGATCGTGGTCTTGCTCGTACCATCCCTGCAAACCGAGGACAGACGGTCCATCGACGAGGACAATGGTTTGATAGTCACGGCGCGCAGCATGTTCGAGATAGACCCGGCAACCGGCCAAGAACGCGCTATAGGGATCGGTTAGACTACGCGCCGCAATCGCCGCCTTGCGGGCTTCCTGATCCATTTCAACCTGCAAACGTGTCCAGATCTCTGTGAACAGGTCTTGCTTGGATTTAAAATGGTGAAACAGCGCGCCCTTTGTGATCTCCAAGTCTTGGCAGATATCATTAATCGAAGTGGCCGCGTATCCATCGTGCGTGAAGCGCTGCTTGGCAGCAGCGATTAAACGCTCGCGGGTTTCTTCCGCATCTGTCTTTGATCTACGCCCCATGACCACCGCTATTTCAGCTTGACCCTCAACATACCGGTGGTATGTATAACCTCCATATGCAGGAGATAACAAGCGCTCAGCTGTCGTCACTGCTAGGGTTTACGCGAGTCTAGGGGACGTACGCGGACCAGATGCAAAACCGGGCCGGCGAAATGCCGACCCGGTTTTGTTTTCTTGATCAGAGACTAACGCTCGTCTTCTTCCTCATCGTCTTCATTGAGTCTGAACAAGCGAGGATCGACACGCTCATTGGTCTCAACATCGACCAGATCGACAACAGTGGTTAGGAAGTTGCCATCGACGGTTAACCAGCCCAGCAATTCATAGCTCTGCTTGTCGAAGACCATGGTCAGCGTACCCTCGAATTCACCGCTGGAATCGCTGACGCGAATACCGATCCGATCCTCGTTTTCCAGAATGCTCATCACTTCGACATCATCATCCACATTCAAGTCCGTGGACAGGATCAGGCCCAATGGCGTGGCGCTGATTGGAATACGATCAACAGTTTCAAGCTCACTGTCTTCCAAGGCCACAGTCGTTCCGTCAGAGACGATCAAGATTGGCGTTGGATCGTCATAATCAAAGCGCATCCGGCCTGGGCGTCTCAGCGCAAAGGTTCCGGTCGTGATAGTGCCGTCTGCATTGGTTTGCATGAACTTGCCAGATGCCGTTTCTGCAGCCGCAAGTGCGGCGCTCGCTGCATCGAGAATGGCGGGCCACTCCTCTGCGGGGACGTCACCGGTTGATGCTTCAGGCGCAGGCGCCTCTTTGGCCGGCTCTTCTGGAAGCGTCAGCTCGGGCTGGGTAATTTCGTTTTCTTCAATGCGGGTTTCCTCAACCTCATCCAGGGGCATTATCTCGGTCGCCGGTATGGTTTCAGACTCTACTGGCGCTTCTTCGGCATCGGCTTGTGTTTCAACCCCTGGGGTCTCATCCAACGCCGCTTGAAGATTGATCTGCAATTGCGGACCAAGGGCGAGCGCAAGTGCAATCGTTGAAGCGAGGACAGTTAACATTGGGACACTCCTGTAACTGGGTCCTACATAACCCTGCACGCACAACAAAAACAGGGCTGAAACAAGGCTTTTCGGCCTCGTTTCGTTGCCTTCGGTTCAGTTGCGCCCGGTTCAGAAAACGGATGTTAGGGCAAATAAGATCCCGCGAATTATCCATAGGATATTTGACCCCTCTAAAACACTGACCCTTAAGTGAAAAACCGTTCAACGGGGCCTTTGTGCCTCAATGACCCGCCGGGATTGCATTTAATTCACTTGGTAATTCCAACTCCGAGTGGCGAAATAGCCACGAAACTGGGGAGCTTCTCTGATGAAAACCACGCTCACTATTCTTGCGGCAG
>JALUWJ010000143.1 GCA_027019605.1 Henriciella sp.
CTGGCGCGCGCCGAAGAGATCAAACAGCCCAAACGCCGCCAAACCTTGATCGATCATGCCGATCAGATCCGCATGTCGCGCGATCTCGTGACCTTGAAAGAAGATGTGCCGGTTGAGGTGCCATTAGAAGATCTCGCCGTCGCGGACCCAGACCCGAAAACACTGATCGATTTCCTCGAAAAGATGGAATTTCGCACCATCACGCGGCGGGTCAAAGAAACGTTCGAACTCGAGGGCGCTCTACCCGAAGAGGCAGCCGAAGCTGATCAAGCGCCGATTGATCGCAGCGCCTATGTCTGCATTCGTGACTTTGACACGCTGGAGGACTGGATCGCCCGGGCCGCGGCGCAAGGCTATGTTGCCGTCGACACCGAGACGGACGCTCTGGATGCCCATGAAGCGGGCCTGGTGGGCGTTTCGCTCGCCCTCGCCCCGGGTGAGGCTTGCTACATCCCCCTCGCGCATGTCGATCCGGACAGTGATCCGTCTGCGGCCTCGGATGATATGTTTGGCGCTGATCCACCGCGCCAAATTAACAAAGATAAAGCGCTCGAAGCGCTGAAAGCTCTGTTTGAAAATGATGCGGTTCTGAAGATCGGACACAATTTCAAGTATGACGTCACCGTGCTCGCCCGCTATGGCATTTGCGCGGCGCCGATCGATGATACGATCCTGCTTAGCTTCGTGATGAATGCCGGTAAGCACAATCACGGTATGGATGAGCTTTCAGAACGCTATTTCCACCATACACCGCTCTCATTCAAAGATGTCTGCGGCACGGGCAAGAAACAGATCACGTTTGACCGTGTACCGCTCGATCGCGCGACGGAGTATGCCGCCGAAGACGCCGACGTGACGCTGCGCCTGTGGCTCGATAGCAAGTCGCGCCTCCACAAAGAGCGTGTGACCACTGTTTATGAAACCCTTGAGCGACCGCTCGTGCATGTCCTGTCGAGCATGGAAGCCAATGGTATCAAGGTCGATCGCGACCACCTCTCGCGCCTCTCGGCGGAGTTCAATCAATCAATGGCGCGCTATGAGGCGGAAGCCTATGAGCTGGCGGGGCACGAATTCAATCTTGGCAGCCCCAAGCAGCTCGGCGAGATCCTGTTCGATGAGATGGGCCTGGAAGGCGGCAAAAAGACCAAGACCGGCGCCTGGCAGACCGGCGCGGATATTCTCGAAGACTTGGCAGCTGAAGGCCACGACCTGCCCCGCGCGGTGATCAATTGGCGGACCGTGTCCAAATTGCGTTCGACCTATACGGAGACGCTGCAGCAGCAGATCAGCCCGCGCACAGGCCGCGTTCACACCAATTACGGCATGACCGGCGCACAGACTGGGCGCCTCTCTTCGAATGATCCGAACCTGCAAAACATCCCGATCCGCACCGAGGAAGGCCGCAAGATCCGCGAGGCGTTTATTCCTGAGCCGGGCAATGTCCTGATCAGCGCCGACTATAGCCAGATCGAATTGCGACTGCTGGCGCATATTGCCGGAATCGATGCCCTGAAAGACTCGTTCAATCAGGGGCTCGACATTCACGCCATGACCGCGAGCGAGATGTTCGACACGCCGATTGAGGGCATGGATCCGATGATCCGTCGCCGCGCGAAAGCGATCAATTTCGGCATCATTTATGGCATTTCCGCCTTCGGGCTCGCGCGTCAGTTGTCGATCCCGCGCGATGAGGCCTCGGCCTATATCAAGACCTATTTCAAACGCTTCCCGGGCATCAAAGCCTATATGGACGAGACCAAGAAATACGCCGCCGAGCATGAGCGGGTGGAGACGATTTTTGGCCGCGTCCTGCATTTGAAAGGCATCAAATCCAAAGGCCCGCAGCGCGGCTTCGCCGAGCGCCAAGCGATTAACGCGCCGATCCAGGGCTCCGCTGCCGACATCATCAAACGCGCCATGATCCAAATGCCCGGCGCGCTCCAGAAAGCTGGGCTAAGTGCCAAAATGCTCCTGCAGGTGCATGACGAACTGATTTTCGAAGCGCCAGAGAGCGAAGCAGAGAAGACCATTGAAGTGGTCCGCACGACAATGGAACGCGCACCGCTCCCTGCCCTAAGCCTCAGCGTGC
>JALUWJ010000144.1 GCA_027019605.1 Henriciella sp.
CACTTCGCGGTTCGACCCTTGGCTCAGATTGGTCTCTTGATAGGCCTGGGCCGTAACACGGCGCTCAGACCGATCGGCGCCATCCTCACTGATTTTTGATCCAATTTCCGCACTCAATTCAGCCCCGATGCGGCGAATAGCATTTGTCGATGAAAGCTGCTGCCCCAGACCAAAGCCTTCCTCTTCCTCACGGAAATAGCCGGTGGCGAGCAGTTTCTCCGTGCGGTGCTGCGCGACGACCAGGACAGCGTCTGCCGATTCACTGCCTGCATCTGTTTCTACACCAGATTTCGCAAATTCAGCGCGCACTTCAGTCCGGTCGCTCAAGTGAAGCGTCAGGTCTGCGGCCACAAGATTGGAGCCGTTGGTCTCCAGCGAAGCTGCATCCTCTTCGTGGATCATGGTTGTGCCCACCTGGACGGCGCCGTCAAGAAAACGCTGCTCAGCGCGCAAGCCCGCAGTGATCCCGCGCTCCGCCGCCTCAGACGTTTCATAGTCCACCACGATGACATTCGGGTTCAGCCCCGCATCCGCGGCAGAAACGGGCTGACGGAAGAACAGCTCACCCGTCGTATAGTCGATCTCATAGTCACTATATCGGTTAAGCAAGCGCTCTGCGACGACCACATCCGGACGCAACCGGTCGCGCGTCTCAATCTTGATGACCTCTGAGGACCGCACCAAGGGCGCAGCGCGCAACCGGAAAGGCCCTGATGTCCCGTCAGCTGCGATCTCGTCTTTAAGGAAACTCTGATTGGTCTCGGACGCAAACGCGGTGAAGGATGTATCCTCGCTCTCATAATCCGCTTTCAAGCCGGAGAGACGGCGTGTGTAGCGCCCAAGCTCGGTCTCGGTGAAGCCGGTTTCGTAATCGCCAAACACGGCTTGGAATGTGTTCTTCTCAAGCTTCACATAGACAGGGTACTGGCTTTCCGCATTGTTGTACTGCCAGGTGCGATCGCCGTATAATGTGTAATAGGCATTGGGATCGATCTCGTCGAAAACTTCGCGGTCTTGGCCGCCTCGGCGCTTCGCTGTGTCGACGGCGAGGGTGAGCAGCCAATCCCCTTTGATGACGCCTTTGGCGAAGAAAGCGACCCGCCCGTCACTCGACAATTCGTCGATGTTGCGGCCTTGCGCATCTTCCAATCGAGTCGCCATACCTTCGATCTCGGCGACCCCGACCACGATCCAGTCGCGTTTTTCCGGCGCCAACCAGACATCAATGTCCTCATAGCTGCCATCCTGTAGAAGCACTTGCAGTCGTACACGCCCGGATTCGAGCGTCGGCTCGAGCTCCACGTAAGCAATCCCGTTTGCACCGACACGAACACCTGACACAGCAGAGAACGCGGCATTGACCGGAGATTCAAACTCTTCCTCTGCTTCCTGCGCGAGCCGATAAGGGTCAGCGACACTAATCTCCGCACGGCGTCCTTCGTGTACAGGGTTCCCGTCGCCATCTTCCAGTCTCAAAGCAATTCGCGGTTTTGTTCGGCCATCCGCGACAAGGATGGATTGGTCATCGACATGGCTGGCGCGGCTAACTTCATCCACAAACCAGACTTTGCGAACGCTTTGCTCGATCAGCGTTCCTTCAGCATCGTACAATCGCGCCACAAAGACATTCTCGCCGCGCTGAATATCGACGCCTGCCCAGCGTGAAATCGCGACATGCCGGGTCGCTGACAGATCTTTACCGGAATAGTTCAGACCTGGCACTGGACGGCCATTTAGATCAAGACGGACGCGGCCATTGGGTTCGTGTAGTAGACCCAGATTCACTGAGCGCCCTTGCGGGGTCTGATCAGTCACCGGATAAACCCATTCCAGGCCCGACGGGGTTTGGGCGTTCAGCCATTCCTTGTCGTACAAGTCCTCATCGCGCGTCTTCGCAACTTCAAGGATTTCAGGCTTGGTCACGGCATCTGTGCGGCGCAGATAGAAGTTAGCGCGCCAAATGGTTCCGCCTTGAGCATCCACAAATTTCGACAAGGCGCTGCCAGCGTATCGCGAATTCTCCTCGCAAATGACAGGCTCATAGCCAGCGGGTAAGGTGGCCTCATCGACCTGAACCA
>JALUWJ010000145.1 GCA_027019605.1 Henriciella sp.
TGTCACCATACAGCATTGGCCCGCCTTTATCCGCTGGCCAGCCATAGCCATTCAACCAGACAATATCGATATCCGAGGCGCGTTGGGCCTTTTTCTCTTCGAGGATTTTGAGGCCTTCATTGATCATCGGATAGATACAGGTTGCAATGATCTCATCTTGGCCAGGCGCGCCGCCGGCCTCGACGCCGGTCACGTCAGCGATAATCTTGGCCGTTACATCAGACGGCACAGGGCGGCGGTTCTCGTCATAGTCATAATAGCCTGCGCCCGTCTTCTGGCCGCGGCGGTCGAGTTCGCACAAGGCATCGCGGATTGGGTTGGCGGTCTTCGCACCTTTCTTCCAGCCAATGTCGAGACCTGCCAGATCTGACATTTGATAAGGCCCCATGCGGAAGCCGAACGTGTTGAGCGCGGCGTCTACGTCCCATGGCATTGCGCCCTTATAGACGAGCTTCTGTGCCTGGGCCTGGCGCGCAAACAGGATGCGGTTGCCGACAAAGCCGGGGCAAACACCGACCAGGGTCGCGACTTTGTTGATTGTTTTCGCAAGGTCCATGCTGGTCGCGATGACATCGTCTGCGGTGTGGTCAGCGCGGACGATTTCCAGCAGTTTCATGACATTGGCAGGCGAGAAGAAGTGCAAGCCAATGACGTCTTCTGGGCGCTTGGTGACGCTCGCAATCTCATCAATGTTCAGGGCAGATGTATTGGTGGCAAGGATCGCGCCAGGTTTTGCGATCCGGTCGAGATCAGTGAAGATCTGCTTTTTGAGATCCATGTCCTCGAACACAGCTTCGATGATCAGATCGCAATCGGCAAAGTCTTCCATGGTCAGCGTGCCGTTGAGGCGCCCCATCCGCTCGTCCACTTCTTCGACCGGGAAGCGGCCTTTATCGGCGCTGCGCTGATAGTGACCGCGGACAACACTCAGCCCGCGATCAAGCGCTTCTTGTTGGCGCTCCAAAATCGTCACCGAGATGCCTGCTGTGGCGAAATTCATAGAGATGCCGCCGCCCATCGTGCCTGCGCCAATGACGCCGACTTTTTCAATCTTGCGGCGCGGCGTGTCCGCTGGGACATCCGGGACAACCCAAGCATCCCGCCCAGCCTGGGCGATATAGTCGGAAACTTCTTGTGGGGTCATAGAAATAGCGGGCATGAGGAGGGCCTTTTTAGCTTGGAAAATATCAGTGGGCTCGGCTTACAACAAGATGTGCCTGAATTGGAAGCGCCGCTTTGTCCTGCCGTCGCGGCGAGTGCGGACCTTGGTCGCACTAGGGTTCGCCAGCCGAACCGATTGATTTTTCTGTCCATAGAACGAAGCCGGCGTCGCGAAACTTGGGCCAGGTCGAATAGCGCCATTTGTCTGGATGACTGACCAGTCCATGTTTGACCGGGTTGCCGTGCATGTAGCCAATATGCCGTTCCAAATCGACGAGATCGCGAATCTTGTAGTCCCAGTATCGACGATGCCAGAGCGGTTTTGCTCGCGCTTTTTCATTGGCCTCTAATGTCTGGCGCACACGGCGTTCGAAGCCAGATTGCAAATGGCTGATGCGACGATCGAAATTCAGATCATCTTCCGGCAGCGTCCAGATCATGTGCAGGTGATTGGGCAGGATCACAGTGGCGATCGTTTCAAACGGATAGAGCCCTTCAACATCCCGCGCGCTCTCGCCGAGCAACCGCGCATGCCGGGTCAGCACAGAGCTTTCCGTGTCCGCCAGATTCAGGGTGAAGAACCATGTGCGTCCGGGTTTGAATTGAGCTTCGTGAAACTTCATGCGGCAATACAAGCAAAGCTTGGGCCGACCGTGCAAGTTGCGGAAAATTTATGTCAGCAAATCCAAACCGCTATTCGCACCAAACCGGTTTCACGGTTTCGCTCAGCCAAGGCTTTGAAAGACCATCCTTGGCGAGGAGCCAGCCAATATGCGTGCCGTCGAGATAGACATGTGCTCGGGTGCGGCCAAACCGGTCAGCCCCCTCGGGCTTGAAGGTGAGGGTTTGTGCAGAGGCAAACAGCTCTTTTGCGCGGGCTTCAACTTTTTGCCCCAACGCCTCCTCAGCGGCGCACCCAGCGCTGTTGCCCGTCTCCGGACTGTCCCAACCAATCAGGCGCAATCGAATGCGTTCGGTTCCGCGATCGGTGAGGCGTTGCAATTCGAACGTGTCGCCATCGACCGCAAGCACATCGCGCACAGGCGCATTGACACAGCGCGCGCCAGGCTGAGCGCACAGGTTTTCAGGCTCCGGGGGCAGGGCGCTCTGAGAACAGGCGGCGATGAGGGCGGCGAAAAGAATGGGGATCGTACGCATGAGGGCAATAAGGCGAGCCGCGCCGCGAACGTCAACTGGAAGCTGGAGACGACAGTCTGAATTGATGGACGCCCCAAAAGGAAAACCCCAGCCGGGTCTCGGCTGGGGTCCGTGAGCCGGATGGCTCTTGAATCCTTGGCTGCGTTCAACTTTGCTTGGGCTCATCCAAGCAAGCAGCCTCAAGATAGTGCTACGGCGTTTTCAGAGGCTGCTCCAAAAAAACCTTCACACAAACGGATCCAATCACCGTTCCTGGTTTCTCACTCGACATTGGATCACCTCCTTTCAGCTGTTGAACGACTATGCCCGGGGCCCTTTGGCTGTTCCGGACAAAACCAATTAAGCATGAGTCATGCCTAATGAAAGATGAATGTTCGCGTGCCGACATAAAAATTTGATATTTGCATGCGGAAACACCCGCCGACACAGGTCAGCGGGTGTTTCTTCAGCGCGAGAGAGAAAGCGCTATTAGGAGCCTTAATTCGCCAGGGCGCCGATTACGAGGCCGATAATCGCCCCGGTGGCAACGGATGCCAGAACAGCATCTCCGCTATCGTAATCGTGGACCCAGTGATACCCGTGCGGCGGATCATACAGCCCCCAATAATCATAGTCGCCTATGATGATCGTATTGGAGTGATAACTGTAATGTCCGCCGATATGGTAGCTCGGCACATAGTGGCGATCATACACGTATCGGAAGGTCGGCCGCGAGTAGTAATAGAACGGACGGTGTCCACCCCAATAATAGGCCCGCGGCGAGTAGTGCCGGAAATTGTGCCGACGATACTTGTTGCGATAGTGATAGCCATTGTGGTGTCGGCGATAATACCGGTTGAAATTCCGGTGGTGGCGATAGTGCCGATCGTGATTGTAGTGTCGATTGTGGCGGTAATCACGATGGCGATAATGCCGGTTGTGGTGGCGATAATCACCACGGGCATTGCGGTAGCCCTGATTGTAACCACGATCGTATGAGTTACGACGGATTTGTCGGTTCTCGCGGCGGTTCTCTAATCGGCGTTCCTGACGACGCTCTGCACGTCGCTCTGCGCGGCGATCCTGCCTGTTTTCAAACCGTTGGTCCGCACGCCGTTCAGCACGACGATCTTGTCTTTGCTCAAACCGGCGATCGGCACGCCGTTCAGCGCGGCGCTCTTCTCTGCGTTCGAACTGTCGGTTTTCAGCGCGCCGCTCAGCGCGTCGATCCTGACGGTTCTCAGCCCGTCTTTCTTGACGGTTTTCGATGCGACGTTCGGCTCGGCGTTCCTGCCGGTTCTCGACTCTACGTTCAGCCCTGCGCTCCGCGCGACGGGCGTCTCGATTGCTGAAGCGTCCGTCTTCGCGATTGGCCAGACGTCGCTCTTCGCGGCGCTCTGCACGGCGTTCTTGTCGGCGCTCGCCGCCGCGTAATTCACCCGTGTCACGCCGCTGGGCGCGAACGCGCTGATCGCGGTTCAGGACTTCACCGCGCGCATTGCGGCGGTTCTCGCGACTTTGTCGACGCTCTTGTCGGTTGCGATCGACGCGTTCCACCTGTGTCCGGTCTGCAGCTGGAGAATCACGTCGCTCTCGGTCAGCAAAGGCGACCGGCGCGAGCAATCCTGCGGCCAAAGCCAGGACGGCGACACTGGAACTCAATTTTGAGAGGATAGACATTGCGTGTCCTCCTTTCTTCGTTAGGGCGCCCCCAAAAGGGCCCACAAATTTCGGCTCTTCGTGACAAGCCTTGCATGTCAAACTAGAGAGGGCGCCTGAATTGACCCTGAACGGAGCTTTCATGTCGCCGCGTGCTCACGTCTATGTGACCGAAACGATCCAGATCCCGGACTGGGAGCTGCAGGAGCGTTTTATCCGCGCGTCGGGGCCGGGCGGGCAGAACGTCAACAAAGTTTCGACGGCGGTACAGCTGCGTTGGAACGTGTTGGCGAGCTCTATTCCTGCGCCGGTCAAAGCGCGGTTTCGCAAACGCTATGGCGCGCGTTTGACCCAGGACGGAGAGCTCATACTAGAGGCAAAAGATCACCGCTCGCAGGGGCTCAATCGCGAAGCCGCACGGAAGCGCCTTGCAGATATGGTGAAATCGGTGGCTGAGGCGCCGCGCCGACGGATTAAGACCAAACCAACCCGTGCCTCGGTTCGGCGGCGTCTAGACGGAAAGAAACAGCGCAGCACGGTGAAAGCGATGCGAGCGAAAGTCACGCGCGAGGATTAGACGCGCCGCGATCTCGCTTAATTCAAACGCGAAACGGGCTCGCCGCTATCTTCTGCGCTGGTTTCAATTGTGTCTTCAGAATCGTCTTCCGGCTCCGGTGGCCGCTCAGGGACGATTGGTCCTTGCTCCGCCGCGGACTCACCGACGGATGCACCAATGTTTCGCGCTCGCTGAGTGGTCCAGATCTGATCGCCAATCGCCAGGAAGTTTAGCAGGTTGGCTTTGATATTCGCCATCGTGGTTCCGTGATCCAGGATCAGATAGCGGCTGACCTGAAAAGACGTGCTGTTCAAAACAATGACGCTCACCGCCGCATAGTCATAGTTTAACCTGTTGGCTTCTTCGGGCGTCATTTGTCCGGCAAAGCTCATCCAGATGTGCAGCCCTTGGCAGGTGCCGTCAGCGGAACAGGCTGTCCCTTGCATGAAATACGGCGTGCCGCTTGGGCTGATGGCCATGACGGCGATATCATCAGGAATGGCCTGGCCCAGCTCATACTCGTCGGTTTGGACGATGTATTCCAAATCATCGAAAGAGATCGAGGTCATCAACCAGCCATCACGATCAGGCTGTGCCGGCTCTTCTTGAGCGTGTGCGGCGCAGACGAATGCGAGCGACGCAAGTCCTGTCATCCAATGTTTCATCTTTAATGCACCTCTTCGCGACACGTTGGCGTCCCATGGCCTGATATCATCGTCACCTTGTCCTAACAAAATGGCAATCTTCAGGCATGCAATTTTTCCATGAACGCTAACCGAATGGCGCGCTCAGACGGGGTTGTGGCGGCCTGTGTATTCCTGCAGCCATGATGAAACGCATCATAACACCTCGAGCAGCCGCGCTAGCCCTTGCGGCGCCTCTGCTCTTCGCTGCTCCGGCCCTTGCGCATCATGGCAAGGCCGACAAAACCGTGACCGGTGGCATCACCTTTCATAGCGGCAATGGCAGCGTGCATCTCGGGGTTGGCCAGAATGGCTATAGCTCGATCAGCTACAGCACGCGCGGCCACCACGGGTATGGCGATTACCACTATGATCGCGACTACCGCTACAATAACCGAAAAGCCAAACGCCGTGCCATTCGCGCCTGCCGACGCGCGATTCGGGATGAAGCCCATTATCGCGGTTTCCATGATGTCGACTTCGACAATGGTCGATATGCCGAACAAATCGGCCCGCGGGGGTACCGTGTGACGTTCAACGAAGTTGAGTTCGAAACGCGGCGTCGTGAGATCGAGCGGCCAGTGACCTGCGTGGTTCGCCGCGGCGATCGAGTGCGCGATATCTGGGGTATCCCAGAACCGCGCCGCCGTGGATACGGTAAACGCTACGACCGTGGCTATTACAAATAGGGTATTCTCCCATTCAGAATGAAAGCAGGAGCGGGCTTCCCCTTGGGGAGGCCCGTTTTGCTTGCTGTCTGACTTGCTCTTCGTCTCGCGCGCATTAAAACCTCGAGCAAAGTCAAAGGAATGTGTGAGGTCGGAGCAGATGCAAGATGTGATTGAAGCCCTCGAGGCACGGCGTGAAAAAGCCCGTATGGGCGGCGGCAAAGCCCGGATCGAACGCCAGCATGAGAAAGGCAAGCTCACCGCGCGCGAACGCGTCGCGCTTCTGCTCGACGAAGATAGTTTTGAAGAAACCGATATGTTTGTGGAGCATCGCAGCCACGATTTCGGGATGGAAAAGCAGCGCATTCCAGGCGACGGCGTCGTCACCGGCCATGGCACGATCAATGGGCGATTGGTCTATGTCTTTTCAAAAGACTTCACCGTATTCGGCGGATCGCTCTCGCTCGCACAATCGGAAAAGATTGTGAAAATTCAAACTGCGGCGATGAAAGTCGGGGCCCCGGTGATCGGCATCTTCGATGCTGGCGGCGCACGCATTCAAGAAGGCGTAGATTCCCTGGCGGGCTATGCCGACATCTTCTTGCAGAACGTCATGTGCTCAGGCGTCGTGCCGCAGATTTCAGTCATCATGGGGCCGTGTGCCGGCGGCGACGTTTACAGCCCGGCGCTGACCGACTTCATCTTCATGGTGAAGGATACGTCTTACATGTACGTCACCGGTCCAGACGTGGTGAAAACCGTGACCAATGAAGAGGTCACCCACGAAACGCTGGGCGGTGCGTCTGTGCATGCGGCCAAGTCTGGTGTGGTGGATGGGGCGTTTGAGAACGATATTGAAGCGCTGACGCAAATGCGCCGCTTGATTGATTTTTTGCCGGGATCCAATCGTGAAGAGCCGCCGATGCGGCCGACTTATGATACGATTGAACGCCAGGATGACAGTCTCGACAGCCTGATCCCGGAAAACCCGAACCAGCCTTATGATATGAAAGAGCTGATCGAGAAAACCGTCGATGAGGGCGATTTCTTTGAAATCAGCCCGGCCTTTGGCGGCAACATTATTTGCGGCTTTGGCCGGATCGAAGGCTCAACAGTCGGTTTTGTCGCCAACCAGCCGATGACGCTGGCAGGCGTGCTCGACATTGACGCGTCACGCAAAGGCGCGCGCTTCGTCCGCTTCTGTGATTGTTTCAACATTCCAATCGTCACCTTTGTGGACGTGCCAGGCTTCATGCCGGGGACCAAGCAGGAATATGGCGGCCTGATCAAACACGGCGCCAAACTACTCTTTGCTTATGCTGAAGCGACGGTGCCGAAGGTCACCATAATTACGCGCAAAGCCTATGGCGGCGCTTACGACGTGATGAGCTCGAAACACCTGCGCGGCGATGTAAACTATGCCTGGCCGACCGCTGAGATTGCGGTGATGGGCGCCAAGGGCGCGGTTGAGATCATCTTCCGCAAAGACATTGGCGACGATGAGAAAATCGCCGCGCATACGCAAAGCTATGAGGACAATTTCGCCAATCCCTATGTGGCGGCGAAAAGAGGCTATATCGACGATATTATCATGCCGCATTCGACCCGCCGCCGTATCGCAAAATCGCTGCGGACCTTGCGCGGGAAAGAGCTCAGCAACCCGTGGAAGAAACACGGTAACATTCCGCTTTAGGAGGCTGGCTATTGTCCGGCACACCCGTTTATCTGGTTGCGAATATTTTCGAGATCTCGGACCGCGAAACCTATGGTCTTTATGAGAGTGGATTTATGCCATTGCTGAAGAAGCATGGCGGGGAACTCGTGTCGGTCGACGAAAACAGTGAATTCCTTGAGGGGGAAAACTCACTCGGTGGGCGAATGGTCATTCTCAGGTTTGCAAACGAAGCCTCCGCCAAAGCGTGGCACTCAGATCCCGAGTATCAGGCTCTGGCTGAGCACAGACGCGCTGCCTCGAGCATGAACTTCCTTCAGTTGGTCCGCAGCTTCGAATAGCGAGGATGATTTACCTCGAAACCAATCTTACCCCATCCCGCGAAACACGGATTTCCAGTCGCGGTTCTCGACCAGAGTCGAGCGATAGACTTTGATTGAATGACCGGGCAGGGCGCCGATGGTTGCTTTGACGCTGTCAGCGATCGAGACCGGCATCCAAGGGCTCAGTGTAATCCGCGTGACCAGAGACAGATCGAGGCTCTGCTCACAGCGATCAATATGCGGATCATCCTCGGTCATCAGAAAACGATACTCGCGCTCATCTGCGAACTGAACGCGTTTCAGAAATGGGATGCGGTCGGCGCTCGGGTACATGGATTTGAGCTCAGAGATGGTGTGATACGTGACATCGCCGTGCAGCAAGTCTTCGTTATCATCTTCGAATTGCTCAATCAGGCCGTCGCGGTCAAACCAAATACAGACACCCTCCATGCCAGGGGAAAAGACTTTCCAGTGATGATAAGTCTCATCTGCGCCGGTTAGACACAGGGCCAGGACGGATCCGCAGTCTTCCAATTGCCGAAACCGTTCCAGAGAGAAGGCATCATTACGGTCATCCCAGAAGGCTGGGTTCATGAAACTGATGGCGCGGCGCTGAATCATATCGATCAGAACGCTCAAGGACGTGTAGCGTCTCAGTATATTGGTTGTATCCATAAAGGCTCCTGCGACGGTTCTTTGACTTGATGGACTGCCTTGGTTGGTTGCATAAACCAAGGCATGAAAGCTCCAAACCACAATCATCGCCTCGCAATTTATGGCACGCTTGCGCCCGGTGAGGTGAACCATCATCAGGTCAGCATGATGCAGGGCACCTGGATTGAAGGCACCGTCCGCGGTTGGCTCAGCGCAGATGGCTGGGGCGCGACGCTCGGCTTTCCGGGGCTCCGGCTAAACGCCGAAGGTGATGAGATCAAAGTCCAGGTTCTGGAATCGCCGGACCTTCCAGATCATTGGGAGCGCCTCGATGAGTTTGAAGGCGAGGAATATGCCCGCGTGACGACAAACGTCTATACGGGTGAGAGATGGATCAAGGCGCAAATCTATGTGGTTGCCGGGTAAGCCCCGCGACCCTTTATCCTTCGACACGCTTTGCGAGAGCGCTTAAACTTGCGCTATGACCCATATCACTGCGTTCAATGCCAGCCTCGAAACCGTTGCCGCACGCTGCGAGGATGTTGTTCCGCCGGTCTACACGGCTTTGTTTGAACGGTTTCCCGAGTTTGAAGAGCTGTTTGTCCTAGACGTCGATCAAGGCGCACGCGGGCATATGCTGAACGAGGCGCTGAGCATGGCGGAAGGCCTGCTCCAGGATGACCCGGTGGCCATCAGCTTTGTCTCCGCAGAACGGATGAACCATGAAGGCTACGGCATCGGCGATGATGTGTTCGAGGGCTTTTTCCAGGTCATGGCGGAAGTGTTCCAATCGATCTCCGGCACGGCCTGGTCGAGCGAGATGAGCGCAGCCTGGAATGCGGTCCGCGAAAAGGCCGCTGCAGCAAAATTGTAAGACCCTGCATCCAATTCGGCACTTGATTGCATCTTAGTCTGTGAGCCCGCAAAAAGGGCGCAAGGATAAGGAAGCAAGACAATGGACGATATTATTGTTCCGATTTTTCTGTTCGCAGCGATCGTTGCGATCATCTGGCTGTACAGCCACTACAATTACAAAAAGCGCAACACCGCGCACGAGACGCTGCGCCTCTCTGTCGAAAAGGGACAACAGATATCGCCAGAGCTGGTGGAGCGGATGTCGGCGATGAGCGATCCGGTCAAATCGGACTTGCGCCGCGGCGTGCTGCTGATCGCCTTTGGGATCGCGTTTATCGTTCTTGGTACGATCATGCCGCATGATGAGCCCGAGGCGGTGCGCGGCATCGTGGCGATTTCCTCCTTCCCGATCATTCTGGGCCTCGCCTATTTGGGGCTTTGGCGGTTTAGCCACGATCGATAGGGCGGGTTTTGGGGCAGCCGGTGACATCCGACCTTGATCTCGCGCGCGACGCCGCCTCCGGAAAAGAGGCGGCGTTCGAGGCGCTGGTACGGCGCTATCAGGGCGCGGTGCGCGGTCTTTGCCGTCGTCTGACTAGCCACGCGGCCGAAGCCGATGATGTCGCCCAAGCGGCTTTCCTGATGGCTTGGCGCAAGATTGGCTCGTATCGTGGCGGCTCGTTCAAATCCTGGATTTGTACGATTGCGTACCGGGAGTTCCTGCAAGCGCGGCGGCGCAAGAAGATCGAGGTTGAGTTTGATGAGAACACGCACATCCTGGCCTTCGATACCTCTGCTGCGCGCCTGCCAGAACAGCTCGACCTGGACCGCGCGCTGAAAACGCTGCCAGAAAATCAGCGCATTTGTGTCGTCTTATGTGTGGCAACTGGGATGAGCCATTCTGAAACCTCGGCCGCCACCGGGTTTCCGCTTGGCACCGTGAAATCCCATGTGAATCGCGGTGTCGCTGCGCTTCGCAAACAGCTTGCGGCCGAGAGCGTCGCGTGATGGAGTAGAAGAATGCAGACCGATGAAAGATATGAAGATCTGACCGCGCTGTTTGAAGCGCAGGATGAGGCGCTGCAAAATGAAGTCTTCGTTGAGCAAGTGATGAAGCCGATCCGTCGCCGGTCTCGCTGGCGGGCGCCGCTCCTATTTGGGGCTGGCGGGATAGGGTTCGGGGCAGCTCTGTCGCAAATTGGCGGCGTCTGGGACGCGGTGAAAGCACAGACACCGACATCTTTCGAAGCCGATTTGAGTGTATCTCTCGAGGCCCTCCCAACGGCGCAGCTGGCGGTTGATACGCAATCGATCTGGCTAATTGCGGCTGGACTGATGGTGATCAGTTGCGCGGTCCTGGTGATGACCGAACGCGCTTAGCTCGCGCGCCACCGCGCACAGATCGATGTCGGCAACAGGCGATCATCACCGGCGTGCGGGATCGCCATTTCGCCCATTTCCATTGTCCCGCCCAGGCCGTCCAGATGGCCTGCCAGGGCTTGCGCCAAGGCGATGTGGGAGAGGCGCACTGCATACGCGGTGAGGATCACGAAGAGCGGCTGATCTGATAGCAATGCGCGCGTATTGGCGAGCAATTCGGGCAAGTCTTCTTCAAAGCGCCAGGTTTCATTCTTGGTGCCGCGGCCAAACTTGGGCGGATCGAGCACAATCGCATCATAGGTGTTGCCGCGGCGGATTTCCCGGGCGGTGAACTTCATCGCGTCATCGGCAATCCAGCGGATCGGCGCGTCAGCAAGGCCGCTCATTTCGGCATGGTCTTTGCCATAGCCGTTTGACTTGGGGCTGGCATCCAGGTGCGTCACCTCCGCGCCAGCCTGCGCGGCGGCGAGGCTCATCATGCCGGTATAGCCAAACAGGTTGAGCACGCGGATTTTACGGCCGGCTGAGCGGATCTGATCCTGCGCAAAGGCCCAGTGCACGCTGTGCTCCTGAAACAGGCCGAGATGACGGAACGGGGTCCGCCGCGCATTCAATCGCAGGCCGCGCCATTCCATCGGCCAGGCCTCAGGCGCAGCACGATCGATCAGTTGCCAATTGCCGCGATCATCGTCGCCAGCTTTTGCGTCGAACCGTGCGTCGGCTGTCCAGCTCTCAATCGGGGTCGCGGGCGACCAGAAAGCTTGTGGATCGGGCCGGATCACGGTTTGTGACCCAAACTGTTCAAGCTTGTGCCCATCGCCGCTGTCGAGCAGGGCATATTGGTCCGCGGCCCATTGATCGGCCAGGAAGAGTGTCGCTTCGGTTTTCATCACGCAAACCCTCTCTGGCGCCAGCCCTCGTAGAGCATAATCGCGGTCGCCTGCGCCAGGTTGAGGCTGTCCGCGCCGCCGCGCATTGGGATCAGGCAAAGCGTATCGCACTCGCCTTCGATCTCAGGCGGCAGGCCAGCCTGCTCATTGCCCATCAAGATCAAGCTCGGTTGAACGAAATCGACACCAACATGGCTCGTGTCGCCATTCACACTGGCCGCGACCATGTTCAGACCTGCGCTCTTTCGCCAGGCATTGAACCCAGCGAAATCTGTGCGGGCGA
>JALUWJ010000146.1 GCA_027019605.1 Henriciella sp.
CCTGCCGGCACACATTGAGGGTCTTTTCCCAAATGGCGGTTCCATCCTGTTCCACCCAGCCGTCTGCAGGATAGGTCAGATCAACGTCTTCTTGCGCCTGCGCGACCGGCTGGAAGCCGCGATCGAAGATGATGGCGCGCGTTGAAGTGGTTCCCTCATCGATGACGAGAATGAGATCTTGGTCTGGCATGTTTCCTCCTGCCGCGCTTGGACACTTCATTCGCTGTAACCCGGTTGGCGCGACAAATTCAATGCCGCACCCAAATGCGCACAATGTTCGTTTTCGAACCTACTTTATGCGTTTACGAACGATCGCAATCAAGGTAGACACATCATGCAAGATACAGAGGCCTGCGCGTGTACGATATTTTAGTCATTGGAGGCGGAATTAACGGCGCCGGAATTGCGCGCGATGCCGCGGGGCGCGGCCTCAAAGTGCTGCTGTGCGAAAAAGACGACCTCGCCTCGCACACCTCATCCGCAAGCACCAAACTGATTCATGGCGGGCTGCGCTATCTGGAGCACTATGATTTCGCGCTGGTGAGAAAAGCTCTGATGGAACGCGAGGTGCTGTTGCAAGCGGCCCCTCATATTATTTGGCCGCTGCGCTTCGTGCTGCCGCATCACAAAGAGATGCGGCCGTCTTGGCTGATACGTCTCGGCCTGTTTGTTTATGACCATCTCGGGGGCCGTAAAATACTGCCCGCCACCAAGACGCTCACCCGGAAAAACAGTGACGTGTTCGCACCATTGAGAGCAGAGTTCACCAAAGGCTTCGAATATTCAGATTGCTGGGTCGAGGATGCACGTCTGGTTGTGCTGAATGCGATGGATGCGACAGCGCGCGGCGCCACCGTCATGACCCGCACAGAATGTGTAAGCCTGGAGCAGGCCGACGACACATGGACCGCGACGCTTAAAGTTGATGCGACGACGACGATCGACATTCAAGCGCGCGCGGTGGTGAATGCTGCAGGCCCTTGGGTCGACCATATTGCCAGCCAAACCGGTACAAAGACAAACGCGCCAACCGTCCGATTGGTCAAAGGCAGCCATATCATCGTCCCCAAGATGTTTGATGATGAAAGATGCTTCTTTTTCCAAGCAGGTGATGGCCGGATTATCTTTGCCATCCCTTACGAGGACAGCCGGTTCACACTGATCGGGACAACAGATTTGCAGTTTGAGGGCGATCTCGACTCGGTCACGGCGTCACCGGAGGAAATTCAATATCTGTGCGATGTTTCGAACGAGTATTTCGAGCAACAGATCTCACCGGATGATGTTGTCTCAACCTATTCCGGCGTGCGCCCACTCTTTGATGATCAGGCCGAAGACGCCTCATCGGTGACGCGCGATTATGTGTTGAAGTTTCTTGATCAGGACAGCGCGCCATTCCTGTCCGTCATTGGCGGCAAGATCACGACATATCGAAAGCTCGCTGAAGACGTTTTGAAACAGCTCGGTGGACGCTTCCCGCAGGCCCAGAAGCCCTGGACCGAAAAGCGACACCTACCGGGCGGTGACATCCCGAACGCCGATTTCGAAGCTTTCGAAACGCTTAGCGCGAAGGTCTATCCATGGCTCGATGCGAACATCCATCATCGCCTCGCGCGCACATACGGAACCTGCATCGAAACGGTTTTGGCTGGCGCGAACTCTGTGGCAGATCTCGGTCACCACTATGGCGGCGGACTCTATCAACAGGAGGTCGATTATTTGATCGAGCATGAATTTGCCCGGACCGCGGAGGACATCGTGTGGCGCCGGACCAAACTCGGCCTCCACCTCACACCGCAGGAGCTTGAAAAGCTGCGAGATCGATTGGAGGAGCCGCTGGTTGCCCAACTCTAATGGCGCCACATTCGACGCGAGACGCGTCAAACCTAATTCCCAAACAAATAACGCGAGTAAATCGCGACCAAGACACAAGTGAGGAAACGCGAGCATGGATATGCTGCAGGTTGGAATCTTCTTCTTCATCACGGCCGTGATTGGTTTTTTGACCTATCTCAGCTGCCGCAATGCACCTTCGGGCGATCGCGGATCAGACCATGATTACTTCCTCGCGAATGGTGGCCTGAGCTGGTATTTCGTGGCCGGCTCAATCACGCTTACCAACCTTTCCACCGATCAACTGGTTGGCATGAATGGCAATCAAATGTTGCTGCTGGCCTGGTGGGAACTTGCCGCTGTTGTTGGCTTGCTGATCCTGGCTTTCGTGTTCATCCCAATTTACTATCGCAACAACTGCACGACCACGACGGAATTGCTTCAACGCAAGTATGACAACAAGCATATTCGCGCCGTCATCTCAGTGCTGTTCTTGCTCGGTAACCTCTTCATTTTCCTGCCCGCTATTTTGTATGGCGGCTCGCTGTTCTTGAAGTCGACCACCGGCGCTGATTTCTCCAGCGTGTTTGGGGAGCGCCTCTTCGTCGGCAGCCCCGTTGAAGTCGACTCGACCATCTTCGTCATGGCGATCACTTTCGCGATTGTCGGAGCGCTGTACGCCATTCTCGGCGGTCTTCGCGCCGTAGCCGTTTCAGACACATATAGTGGCGTATTGATCCTTTCACTTGCCGTGCTGGTCGTCATTCTTGCCTTGAATGCGATTAACTGGGACTTCTCTGATGTGCCAGCTGAACGGCTGAATATGTTTCTAGGAAACGAGCTTGAGGATGGGAGCGAGACACCTATCCCTTGGCACACCCTGCTCACGGGCATGATCTTTATCCAGATCTTCTATTGGAGCACCAACCAAACCATCACGCAGCGCGCCATGGCATCGCCAAGCGTTGAAGAAGCCCGCAAAGGCATTCTCGCTGCGGCGGGCATCCGCCTGCTAATTATCCCAGTCATTGCCGTGGTGCCAGGCGTGGTGGCCTACAAGCTTTATGGCGATGTCGGTGACGCTGCTTACGGGATGATTGTCGGTGATATTCTGCCGCCCATCCTGTCAGGCGCTTTTGCGGCGGCGATCGCGGCGGCGGTGCTGACGACGTTTAATTCTATCTTGAACGCGTCAGCCGCGCTGTACGTTTGTGATTTCCACGAGTCCTATATCGACGAAGCGCGAGATGTCCCGAAGCTTAGCATGTATGTCTCCATCGCGATGACGGTTCTGGCGATCGTGCTCGTGCCGATCTTCGCCTCGCAAGAGAGCATCATCAACACCGTGCAGCAACTGTACGGCCTGCTTTCCATGCCGATCCTATCTGCCTTTATTGTCGGACTTGCCTTCCGAAATGTCAGCGCCTGGGCCGCGATTATAGGCGTTGTCACCGGCGTCTTGGTCTATGCTGTTTTCAGCTTCAAACTGTACGGACTGATCGGCATATCGCCAGAGGAAGGCATTGGCGCAACATTGGCGAGCGTCCACTATATCCACTACATGTTCGTGACGCTGGTGGTCAGCATTGGCACCGCTTTGCTCTCGAACCTGATCGTGTTTGGCCGTAAAGCAGAATTGAGCATCGGCAGTTCCGAACCGGCGCCGGCCGCCTAGAGATCTAACTAGTCGTCACTGGCGACGTGCAGCTCCATATCCGTCGCTTGAATGGCCTCCATGAAGGCTTCCGGCGGCGCTTTGTCCGTGAACAGATGATCGACATCATCATAATGCCCAAGGCGGATCATCGCACGGCGCCCGAACTTCGCATGATCGGCAACCAGGAAGACCGTCCGCGAGTTTTGGATGATCGCCTGCGCGGAGCGAATTTCTTGATAGTCGAAATCCAATAGCGAGCCATCTTCATCGATGCCGCTAATCCCGATCACACCGATATCTAAGCGAAACTGCTTCAAGAATTCAGTCGTCGCCTCGCCGACAATGCCGCCATCTGATTGGCGCACAAACCCGCCTGCAATCATCACGTCAGACCCATCGGTCTCACGCATCATATTCGCAATATTGATATTATTGGTGACAATGCGCAGATCGTTTCGCCCAACCAGTTCAGTGGCGAGCGCTTCAGTGGTGGTCCCGATATTCAGAAACAGAGATGCCCCTTCCGGAATGCGGCTCGCGACCATGCGCGCGATCTTGCGCTTGCCCTCCATCCCTTCCTGCAAACGGTCTTGGTAAGGCTGATTGTAGGCGTTTCCAATCCGACCCGCGCCGCCATGGAAGCGCTCAATCAGTTCCAACTCGCAAAGCGTATTGATATCGCGGCGGATGGTTTGCGGCGTGACCCCGAACTGGCGAACCAATTGCTCCGTGGCGACATAGCCTTGAGACCGGATCAGTTCGAGAATCTGTTTTTGCCGACCCGGCAAATTGGAGACATCTACGTCACTCATATCGCTCACCTTTCATGCCTCTCGGGCGTATCCAGTCCATGCATGCGCCGTGTCAAACCCATGCTATCGGCTCACACAGCTTGAAAATGATAAATCAAACAGGTCTCGGGATGCAGAAGCGGCACTTGCAGCCCAACCTGCATCAGAGCCTCGCCCGGTATATCCATTCCCTCTCCGCCCAAATCCGTCGCCTCCAAGACCGAGGGGCGCGAGATTGAGCGCACCGGTTTCGGCCAAATGATTTTGGCGCGATAGGTTTTGCTGGCATCGAGTCCCGGCACATACATTCGCCCCGGGAGCGTTTGCCGATGTCCTGTCAGATTGCACCAAGAGAACAGCCCTTCAGATTTATCGTCTGACACGACACCAACCGCGTTTACGTGCTCGGGCGTGTCCAGTCGGTGGAAGTCACCGTGATGCAGCAAATCCCTATGCTCTTTGTGCAAGGCGATCCCAGCCTTCAAGACCTCCAAACTTTCGGCGCTTTCCTCCAGCAGATTCAGCTCCATTCCCATATGCCCGAACAAGGCTGTCGCGACACGCAGCTCCATGCTCAGTCTGCGCCCGGTAATGTGACAGGTCTCAGGTCCAACATGCGCGCCCATAATTTCGAGTGGAAAGAAATGCGACGCTCCGCGTTGGATGCGCTGCCGGTCGAGCGCATCATTACTGTCTGACGTCCAGATCCGATCAGTACGACGCAGAATGCCAAAATCAGCCCGGCCGCCGCCGGAGGAACAGCTTTCAATCTCCAAATTTGGATGCGCTTCGCGAAGTCGTTCAATCAATGCATAGAGCGCGCGGGTCTGCTGACTGATTGCCGGTCGGCCGCGACTGCCTGGATGGTGGACGTCGCGGTTCATGTCCCACTTCACATAGCTGATATCATGCGCACTGAGTAATTTGTGCATGCAATCGAATAAGTAATCACAGACTTCCGGGCGCGTTAGGTCCAAGACGAACTGCCCCCGAAACGGGATCTGCTCAACCCCTTCGGCCTGCAGGATCCAATCAGGATGAGTGCGGAACAGGTCGCTATCTGGATTGACCATTTCCGGCTCGAACCAGAGCCCAAACTCCATGCCCAGTCCGGTGACATGCTTCACCAAGGGACAGAGCCCATCCGGGTACACTTCGTCCGACGGCCACCAATCGCCGAGGCCAGCTTTGTCATTCCGACGCGAGCCAAACCAGCCGTCATCTAGAATGTATCGCTCTGCCCCGACCGATGCGGCTTTGTCCGCAAGCTTGAACAGCGTGTCATGGTCGTGATCGAAATAGACCGCTTCCCATGTATTATAGTGGATCGGCCGGCTCTTACCGTCGATGCGGCCATCCATGACTTTGTATCTGAGATGGCGATGGAACTTGCGCGACAAAGCGCTGAAACCGCGACTGGAAAATCCGGCATATAGGGGAGGTGTTTGGTAGACTTCTCCAGGCGCGAGAGACGTTTCTCCTGGAAAAAAGTACTCGCCCATTTGCACGAAAGACCGGCCATCGCTGAGGCGATCAACCCGCACTCTATTATTGCCGCTCCAACCGAGATGGAAGGCGAAGCAAGGCCCGGCTTGCTCATTCGTCTCGTCTGCGCCGACCAAGAGCCCAGGGAAGTTGTCGTGGCTTGTCCGGCCACTCTTATTCTCGCGCACATAACTTCCCAAGAAGGGCGCAATTTCTTCGAGGTGGAATTCGCCAGACCAACGTCCTGTGAACCCAAACAATCGAGTGGCTCTTGGATCGAGTGGCAGGCTTGCGGATGCGCACCAATCAATCGCCAGAGCGGTGTCGCCGGAATTTTCGATCTGTGTTTGGCAGGTGATCACATGACAATCTGGATCCAAGCCGATCAGATGTGTTGCGCGAACCTTCGTGATCTCATCCTCGCAGACAATTTCAACACGATGTGGCTCCGGGCGAAGCACTCTCGTGACCCGGAACAAGCTGGCCCAAGCCATGCCATTGCGGTGGGCAGAAAAACCTGAAAGCCCTGCCATGCCAGTCCCCGTTTCATTCAGAAGGGAACTGGCGATTTCGGTATCAGCACAGCCCGGAGCATGTTGCCGGGTCGTCATCGCCTTGATCAGGTCTGGATCAGGCGCCTCAAGGCGAGCCCCCCAATAGAGCATATTCGGGCGTTCGCCGATGGCGCACTCAAGCACCAGGCTGGTCTCCCCAGCGGTGAGGATCACATAACCGTTTTGGTCCGCCATAGATTGCTCACCTTAATTTGGAACGCGCTTGCTGTGTCGGCATTTTGCAGAAAACACAAATGTTGGAAATAGAGTATTTTTTCATCGAAATCGAAAACACGCCCAGCAACGCGCCTAAGGTCTCAAGCTCGATGAGCGTTGAATTTTCGCGCCCCATCTGTTTCGCTTCAATCAACAAGCACAAGTCAATTGGACAGATACGCTGGAGCTCTAGAGATTTGTGATTTTCACACATAGATATTTTTGCGGTGATCGAATACGAACTTATGTGTCAACGATGCTTCGCGCGACTGCACCAGAGCCGGAAGGATGCAATGGATGAGTGACCCGATCAAAACGCTGTCTCGGCAGATCGCTGGTCGCAGCGCCTATCGCCGTCATCACACCAAATCGGATGGCCGGGATCTGTTCCTTTACGGCTACAAGCCGCATACCCTTCCCCGCATTGACGGCGAAGACCTTCAATCTGTGACCGGGGCGGAGCTGCGCTATCATCCCCTGCGGGGCGATTGGTCAATTTACGCGGCGGGCCGGCAAAACCGAACCTTTAAACCAAGCGCGGCAGCGAACCCACTCGCCCCCAGCCAAAGCGGCAAACCGCTCACGGAAATTCCGTTTGAAGACTACGAGCTCGCGGTTTTTTCGAACCGTTTCCCAAGCCTCTCCGCAGATGCAGAGGAGCCGCCAGCATCCGAGCTTAACACACACATCGCAAAAGGCGCTTGTGAGGTCATTGTCTATTCCGCAGGCGCCGAGGGCTCGCTCGGAACGCTCTCACAAGAGCGCCGGCGTCTCCTGGTTGAAGCCTGGATTGACCGCTATCAGGCGATGTTCGACCAAGGCTGCGCCTTCGTTCTACCGTTCGAAAATCGCGGCGATGAAGTTGGCGTCACGCTGCACCATCCGCACGGACAAATTTATGGTTTCCCCATCATCCCAACGCCGCAACAAACCGCGTTGGACGCGTTCGAAGCGGGGTATGATCTCGCCAGTGACGTTAAGTCTTGGGGCGCAACATACCAAATCGCCGAGGCGGGCGGGCTCGCCTCTTACGCCCCGCGTTACGCAAGGTTTCCATATGAGGTTTGGATCTCTGCCCTAGAACCAGTCTCTGGACCTTGGGCATTTGATGAAACACAAGCCGATGGATTTGCGCACCTGCTCGGCGATACAGTCCGGCGCTATGATGCCTTTTTCGGGCGTGAAACACCTTGCATGCTGAGCCTCCATGCAGCGCCTTATGGCCGCGATGGAAAGTTCCAGTTCTCAGCCCAGTTCTACCCTCTCCTGCGCGCCCCCGACCGGGTGAAGTATCTGGCATCTGTCGAGCAAGCGACAGGCGTCTTCACCGTCGATGTGATGCCAAACCAGGCCGCCGACTGCTTGAGAGGTGCCTTATGAACCAAGGCAATGGATTCATAGAGACGTTTGGACGCCCGCCCGCCATCACCGCCTCCGCCCCCGGACGCGTCAACCTGATTGGCGAACATACCGATTATAATGGCGGCGCCGTCCTGCCTGCAGCTCTACAGCGCCGCATTCAAGTGGCACTGGCCCCTCAAGAGGCGCCAACCGTTACCATCAAATCAACCCGCTTCGATGACTTGATCGAGCGCCCGGTTGGCGACGCAAAGCGCGGTGACTGGACCGACTATGCGATGGGGGCTCTCTCGAAAGCCGCGGAACTTGGCTGGCTAGAAGGCGGCGTTAAATTGCACATTGAGAGCGATATTCCGGACGGTGCGGGCGTCTCATCCTCGGCAGCCCTGATCACCGCAATCCTACGCGCTGCATCCTCCGCCGGACACGTTACGACGACCGCCGTCGCCATCGCTAAACATGCCCGCGCTGTTGAAAATGATTATATCGGAATGCCGTGCGGGATCATGGACCAGATGGCTGTCGGCCTTGCCGATCACGGGAAAGCCCTGGCGCTTGATACGAGTGATCTAAGCTATGACGTGATCGATATCCCTGAAGATTGGGGCATCGCCGTCATCCATTCAGGGGTTCGACGGGAGCTCGCTGATGGGCGATACAAAGCGCGTTTTGAAGAGTGCCAAGCGGCGGCTAATTTTTTGAAGACCGAGCAGCTCTGCCAACTGAACGACGCGCAAAGAAATGCCATGGCGAAAATGCCAGACCCACTCCGCAAACGCGCCCGCCATGTCGTGACCGAACACAAACGCACGCTCAAAGCGACCGAAGCCATGAAAGCCGACGACCTCGATACGTTCGCCGCCCTGATGAATGAGAGCCATCGCTCATATTCTCAAGACTTTGAAGCTTCCACGCCGGCCATCGACGATCTCGTAAATGACGCTCTAAACATCGGTGCCAAAGGGGCCCGTTTGACGGGCGGCGGGTTTGGCGGATGCATCGTCGCCTTGATCGAACAGTCACAGCTTGAAGACTGGATCGCGGAGCTTTTAGACCGCCACGAAAACGCTTGGCGCGTATAACGCCTCTGACTTAAGCGGCAGCCGCGTCTATGACTTCGAACTGCGCGGTCCGGCGTCCATTCCATTCATTGTCTTTTAGACGCCCCGCGAGATGGACGCGGCCGCGCTGTAAAAGCGCATCACCGAGCGGCGTGCCCATACAGCGCCAAACCAAAGCATCAACTCGCGCGCCAGCATTTTCAATCGTCAGCTTGAGATGGTTTTCGCCGATCGGCCGGGTGTGCGTAATTTCGACATCCGCTAATCCAAAAATCGGCTCTGGCGCGCCCTGCCCGAACGGACCAATGGTCTGGATCGTGTCGAAGGTTTCTGTCGTCACTTGGGTCAAAGATAAAACAGCATCAACGACGAGTTCCTTCGCCGCAGCGCGTTCGGTTTTGAACTCGGCCATGTGGTCTTGCATCCAGCTGCGCAGGGCTGGCAATTGATCGGGCTCGAGACTTAGACCACCCGCCATCGCATGGCCGCCGCCTGAGATCACGACCCCCGCTTTTGCCGCGGCCGAGATCGCATCGCCAATGTTCACTCCGTGCACGGAACGGGCTGATCCTTTGGCAACGGGACCCAACCCCTGCCCCCAGCCGATGACGATGCTGGGCAGGTGAAAACGGTCTTTCAGGCGCCCGGCAACGATGCCGATCACGCCAGGATGCCAGCCTTCGCCAGCGGCAATTAAAACCCCAATATCAGGGTTCGCTTCGATCTGTTTTTGCGCCTCGGCGGTGGCCTGCTCGAGGATCGCACTCTCAACCGCTTTGCGCTCATCATTATGCGCATGCAGGCGCTCAGCCAAAGCAATGGCTTCGGCCCGATCATCCGTCGCGAGCAGTTTCGCCGCAAGCCATGGGTCCCCGACGCGGCCACCGGCATTCAATCGCGGCCCAAGCACAAAAGTCGCGTGATAGACGCTCTCGATTTTCCCGATCCCAGCAATATCCGCGAGTGCCCTGAGGCCAGGGTTTTGCCCGCGTTCCAAGATTTTGAGACCTTGTTTCACAAACGCCCGATTGGCGCCGTGCAAGGGCGACATGTCACAAAGCGTTCCGAGCGCGCAAAGATCTAGCCAGTGCAAAATGTCAGGCAACCCGCCGTCTGGCGCGATCCCGCGCTCACGTGCCAGTTTGTTCAGCGCCGCCGCAAACACATAGACCACACCCGCCGCCGCGAGATGCCCTTGTCCGCTCGTATCGTCCGCGCGGTTCGGATTGACCAAAGCCGCGCACGCGGGTGGTTCTTTGCTCATCAAATGGTGATCGATCACGATCACCGGCAGATCAATATTCACCGCCTCTGCGAGCGCGTCTGTCGCCGCCGCGCCGCAATCCACCGTGATCACCAAATCAGCGCCCTGTTCTTTGAGATGACGAAACGCTGCGGGGCTCGGCCCGTATCCCTCGGTGAGGCGGTCCGGGACATAGAGCCCAATGTCACGTCCCCAGGCGCGGAAATAGCGGGCAAGGATCGCCGAACTGGTGCCGCCATCCACATCATAGTCCGCAAAGACCGTGACCTTCTTGCCCGCCACAATCGCGTCGAGCGTCAGCTCCGCTGCCTTCATCATGTCCTGAAAGCTCGCAGGATCCGGAAACAACGCGCGCAAAGTTGGATTCAGAAAGGTCTCGACCTGCGCCCCCTCTAACCCCTTAGGCGCGAGCAGACGCGCGAGCAAATCACTACCACCCAGATGCGGTGTCAAAGCGCGCACAGCCGCTTCATCGGCTTCGCGAAGCGTCCAATACCGCCCCCCAAAGGAGCTCGGAACAGAGAGAGAAGAGGTTGTCATAAATGCCTTATGCGGCGGTTCGCGGTGGCGAGCAAACACGCCAATCAGCAAAGTTTGAGACACCATGACAAAGACTTATTTTCGCCCCTCCGCTACCGCTAGAGATGGATGTAAAGAAAAGCCCGGCTGCATGCGCGGCTGAACAGAGGGGCGCAAATGAACATGTATGACAGTCTCGACGATGGCGATTTTGTCTCCGTGCAGCCAAATCACGAAGTCTTTTCAATGGCGGCGCTGGCAGATCGCAACAGCAGCTCTCTAAGGATGAGACCATCAGCTGAGGCTCGAAAGAACGGTCAATTCATCAAGAATATGTGGCACTCCGAGCATGGGTTTTTCGCTGACACTCACATGGATGCCCTGGCGACGTGCCATCGCACCAAGTGCCATGCCGACAATGTCGGTCATCTGATTTTGCTGAGTCGGTATTTCGGCGGCACCTCGAAAGGCACTCTCAACGACCAAACCGTCGATCGGCGCCCAGGTCCGCTCTATTTGATGGACGCCGAACTACCCTGGGAAGGGATACGCGAAGCGGGTCGGTTGCAGACCGCCTATATCCCAAAATGCGCGCTTGGATTTGATCCAGATCAGCATCCGCGGTTTTTAGAGGTCTCAGAGGCTTCGCCTTTGGGCCAATGCCTGCACGCAAGAATGGATGAGCTGTTTCAGCGCCTGCAAGAGAGTGATTATTTGCTCCAGAAAGCCGCGCTCGATCAATTGCTCGCCTGCATGAAAGTCGCCCTGACTATGGACGCTCAGCGCGAGGATATTCGCAGTCACGCACGCGCAGCCTTGCATCGAACCATTTGCGGATTCATCGAGCAAAATGTGCACGCTCAAGCGCTTTCCACGACGATGCTCCTAGATCAATTCGGGGTTTCGCGCGCTTCACTCTATCGTATGTTCGAAGCGCAAGGCGGCGTCCGAAATTATATAACGGAACGACGCGCGCTTCGCGCTGTTATCGACCTTTCCGACACATCCGGTACGCGCGGACATGTGCGCCAAGTCAGCGACCGTTGGGGCTTTGCAACCCCGGTTCATTTCAACCGGGTCATACGACGGCTGTATGGCGACAGCCCCGGCGCCTTATTCGAGAAGCGCAAACTCAG
>JALUWJ010000147.1 GCA_027019605.1 Henriciella sp.
CTCGGGTACTCTGAGACGATCTCTCGTCCACAGTTCCGCGAACTCTCTCCCTCGATTTTTAACGATCCAGATTCGGACCGGATTTATCAAGGGAACGAGCAGCTCCAGGATACAGAATTCACCAACTATGATGCGCGTCTAGAATACTATATGGGCCGCAATCAGTTCATTACGCTTGCTGGTTTCTACAAAGAGATCGTTAATCCGATTGAAGAATTCTCGTTCATCAATCCAGGCGGCGCACTGCAAACCTCATTCATCAACGCACCAGAAGCTGAGCTGCTGGGTGCCGAGTTTGAGTTCAAAACCCGATTTGAGATGCCGATTGACCAAACCTGGTTCAATCAGCGCGATTGGTTGTTCTCGTTCAACTACACTTACACATCGACTGAAATCACAGCCGGTGAAGACGACCTGGTGGCTGGTCCATTCAGCACGGTACCCGTCCCCGGAAACTTGTTCGGCCTTGATGGTGCACAATTGCAAGGAACGCCAGAGAATATTCTCAACCTCCAATTCGGTTGGGACAATGATATTGAACAAGCGACGCTTCTCTTGAACTGGGTGGATGAACGCATCCTGCAAAGAGGACGTCCTGACGGAACCTCGCAAATCGCGGATGTTCTGCAAGATCCAGGCATCCAACTCGACTTTGTCTATCGCCGTGATCTCACATTCGGTGACCGGGATTTCACACTCGGTCTGAGTGCGCGCAACATTCTGGGCGAGAAAAACGAAGAGTATCAGCTCAATGGTGGCGAGCTCGGACGCACTGAGTTCAACACATATGAGCGGGGCACCAGTCTCTCAGCCAGCGTGACGGCTAAGTTTTAGCCGTCACAAAGTGTTTGCGGATGTTTAATTTTGAACATCAGAAATCACCGCTATCGTGTTGTGGGAGTTAACACTTTTCAGGTCTATGCGTAGCTAAACTTTGCTTTTCCGCGTAAGGTCCAAAAAAAGCGGAGATTTGGGAGATCGCGCTATGCCAAGTGCCCTCGATACGGCGCTCGAAAAGATAAGTGGTTTTGAGCGCCCGGTTCGACTGGCGCTCGAAATCTTTCTGGCGGCTGTCTGCGCTTTGATCCTGGCGCGATTGCTCTGGCTGGTCGCTTTTCCTGGCGGAGCGGTCGCGACATACACTGATCGGCCGCTTGCCTCCCCGATTTCCGGCCCAAGCGGCGCGATATCGCTTTCGGTCGACCGAACCGTCCTGATCAGCAATAACCCGTTCGCGTCGACTGAGCTCGAGGAGATCGTGGTTTCTGCACCTGAGACCAGTCTAAATCTTCAACTGGATGGTTTGAGAATGTCAGATAATTCCAGTGTCTTGGGCAACGCGATTATCCGAGCGCAAAGCGGCATCGCCAGCAATTATCAAGTCGGCGACGAGATCATTGCCGGCGTGACGCTCGAACGGATCCTTTCAGATCGGGTAATTATCAACCGCGACGGCGTATCGGAAACCCTGATGCTGGGCGGGCGGGGCGCTGGCCTATCCGTCATCAGCGATGACTCTCAAATCGTGACCGCTGAGGCGCGCGCGAGCACCTCCGAAGCCCCAGCCGAGGCGAGTTTGCCGCCCATCACCGGGCGTGCGGCGGGACCTGACGTGCTGTTCTCTGCCATGTCGGTCACCGCCACGCGACTCGAGAATGGCGCTGAAGGATATCGTCTCTCTCCGCGCGGCAGCGTAGAGATTATGCGGCAAGCCGGGTTCGAGCCGGGCGATGTGTTGCTGCAATTTAACGGGACATCGGTCGCCAATATTGATGTCGATAATTTGTTCGATGAACTGGAAAGTGTCGACACCGCGATTTTGCGGGTAGATCGCGACGGAACAGAGCGAACAATTCGTTTAGAGTTGGGTGAGTAAGGTTTAGATTATGAAGAAATTAATCGCCGTTTCGGCCCTAGCCGTCAGCCTTCAATCCGGGGTCATGGCAGAAATGAACTCGCCCCAAGCTGCGCGACACGTGCTGAGCTTGAACGATGTTGATATCACCGCCTTGATTGATGATGTTTCGATCATCACGGGATACACGTTCATCCTGCA
>JALUWJ010000148.1 GCA_027019605.1 Henriciella sp.
TATAAGCTAACTGCGCCTATTTGTTGGGTTGCGGGGTCGTGCGCAAATAAGGCCGGATTTCCTCATACCCTTTCGGGAACAGCTTATCGGCTTCCTCATTGCTGACGCTCGGGACGATGATCACGTCTTCCCCGTCTTGCCAGTTTACCGGCGTTGCGACTTTATGATTGTCGGTCAGTTGCAGACTGTCGATCAGGCGCAAAATCTCATCAAAATTCCGGCCCGCGGAAGGCGGATAGATAATCGACGCGCGGATCTTCTTATTATTATCGATCACATAGACCGCGCGCACCGTGACTTTCGCGTCGGCGTTCGGGTGGATCATATTGTACAGGGTGGCGACCTTCTTGTCCGGATCTCCGATGATCGGGAAATTTACGCTCGCGCCTTGCGTGTCTTCAATGTCGGCAATCCACTTATTGTGGGCCTCAACTGTATCAACCGAGATGACGAGCGCCTTAGCGCCGCGCGCGGCCAATTTGTCTTTTAGCTTGGCGGTATAGCCGAGCTCGGTGGTGCAGACCGGGGTAAAGTCGGCAGGGTGTGAGAAAAACACAACCCAATCATCGCCGATCCAATCATGGAATCGAATGCGACCGGCTGTGGTTTCAGCTTCAAAATCGGGGGCAGTGTCGCCAAGTAGCAGGCTCATCTGACGTCTCCTATGGAATTGGCTTGATTTCTGCACCGAAAGTGAGGCCTATGCAGAGGCGTTCCAACCGTGCATGTCTGACTCGCAGGTTTAGTTTTCCTGCACACTATTTATGGGGCTTTGATGAAGCGACTGATTTTGATGCGTCACGCCAAGACCGAGCCCTGGTCAGAAGGGATTGATGACCATGCGCGCGCCCTGACCGCGGTTGGTCATGCGGCTGCGCCGGCCATGGCGAAAGCGTTAAAGGCGGAAGGCTGGTCACCAGAACGGGCCATTGTCTCAACCGCACGGCGCACGCGTGAAACCTGGACTCATTTATCTGATGTGTTCGGAACCTGCGAAGTTTCCCTGGAAGACGATATGTATCTGGCTGGAGAGCGCGGAATCGTAGATCTGATCAGCGAGAATGACGGTGTGCAGACGCTGATCGTCATCGGTCACAATCCGGGACTGCATGACCTCTCGCTCAGTATTTTACGTGAGGCCGGCAGCGTTAATCATCAAGCGGCGATCCGCATTGCCGCGAAATTGCCAACCGGCGGCGCAGTTCTGTTTGAAGCCGAGCAAGACGGAGCGTTCGTTCCGGCGCATTTCCGCTTGCGCAATTTCATCAAACCAAAAGACGTGCTCGAGGTGTAAACCCGCCACAACGCAAATCGCCCCGCAATTTGAGCGAGGCGACTGTGCGTGAGGGACGCATGGGGTTAGCGTGTCGCGAGACGACGCTCACGGCGGCGACGACGAACGAGGAGGTGGTCGCGGCCAGAGATTTTCGCTTCCTGCTTCAGAGCAGGAAGAATGTGGGTGGCCGGCTCATCCTCAAACAATTCAGGTGAGAACATACCGGCAGCGTCAAGACGCTCAGTGGTGACTTGGGAGGCAGTCGCTTGCATTATTTTTTTCCTTCTTATTATAACCCGGTTGCCCGGATCGGAGGACCCTTTTGAGTTCTCTCCGATGAACATTATCTAGCATAGTGCATATTGTTTTTCAATATGCGCATATCGTTTTTCGGTAATTTTTTTCAGAAAGAATCTATAGAGCGAGGCTCAACTGCTCGCCCTTTGCCCCGCCCTGCCTGACATTTCGTGCCGACCGCACGGTCCGAACGGACGCACGGCGCTTATGAAATTCAGGCAATCGACGCAGCAAGCTCTTGATCGAGGCGGCGCGAATGCTTTGCCCCGCTTGCTGCATTTGATGGTGCGCGCTGCTCGCGGCTTGCCAAACCTCACGAAGCGACAGGACGCCGAGCACCAGATACGGTTTCAAGCGCTCAAAAAATGCTGCGCCAGACTCCGCTTCGGTAATCGCAATGCGCTGCGGATCAGACACAGATCCGAGAAACGCTCTCAAATGCTCGATCGCCTCCCGGCGGCCGCCACAAACCGTCTCGAGCGCCGCTGCATCCTGCGCCATCAGGTTTTGGCCAATGCCTACATTTGCAGGCGCTTGAATGTCCGGTGTTTCAAATCTCGGGCGCGCCATAAATTTCGACCAATGCGACTCGATCCCTTCGAACGGCATTGGCGCTTCATGTGGGCCATATTGCGAATAGACCTGAAACCGGACACCGGCCCGCAAAGCCCAAGACTGTGTGTTGGCGGTTTCCACGTCATCAAATGGCACTTCGTGCATATGGACACTTCGCACCCCATGCGCGCGGTGCAGTTCGGAAAAGACCTCACTTGGCGTACCAGAGCGCATGTGCAGCCGCGCGCCGCGTTGCTCAAGCGCATGGCTCAACTCTCGCAATGCCGCCTTGCGACAGGGCAAGTCTTCAGCCGCCTGAGGCCCCTCAATGACCAAGGCCAACACTTCACCGCCATCACGTTCAGCCGCAAAGCAAGCGCCGCGTAGTGCCGCATTGTCGTGAACCCGAAGGTCGTTTCGAAACCAGATGATATGCAACAAACTCATTGGAACATATATAGAACATATTTAGAGTTTGTCCACACCGAAATTAAATCCGGCGCTCAACCAGCAGGTGTTTGATTTCCCCAAGCATGAGTCCGATAAATATTTCGAGGCGGGTTTTAATATTAGTATAGCAAAGTCTATTTCAGACTATATTGGGGGAAAAATAAATACAAAATCTGATGATGTCAGCGCTCTTGGCACATCCACGCCTCCATGTGCGCCGCATGTTTGCGGCGAACGCGTAGCACCGTACGCCCCTTTAGATGCCAACTTTAGCTTTCGCAGTCAGCTCACCGCGCTGCAAAGCAAACTGCTCAAAGCGGTCCTGACTTATTTCGGAATTGGCTGGCTCTTGGTGCCGAATATGATGCTACGGGCAGGAACGGCAGCGCTGTTCATCATTTTCTTTTTGATCATCGCCTGGCGCAGCACGATCCTGTTCTGCGGATGGGTTATCGCCGAAACGCAAACCAGCCCGGCCGTGCTTTCGGCTCAAGACAAAGATCTTCCCATCTATAGCATCTTGGTCCCGGCCTATCGCGAACATGACCTCATGCCGCAAATTGCCCGCGCTATGAGGGCCTTAGACTGGCCCGCTCACCGGCTGGATATCCTCATCTTGCTTGAAGAAGATGACGCGGAGACCATCGCCGCGGCCGAAACCGCCGCCTTCCCAGATGGCACCCGGATTTGCCGCGTTCCTCGCATCGGCCCGCGCACCAAACCGAATGCGCTGAACTATGGGCTCACGCTCGCCAAGGGTGAGTTCGTAACGGTCTATGATGTTGAGGACCTGCCGGCGCCAAACCAACTGCGCCACGCCTATTCGACGTTCAGCAGGTCCAACCCAAACGTCGTCTGTTTGCAAGCCGCGCTGATCGGAGACAATGCCAGGCGCAACTGGTTATCGGCGCAGTGGGCATTGGAGTACGATATTCAGTTTCGATTGCTGCTGCCCGGCCTCTCACTGTATCAGATGCCGCTCCCGCTCGGCGGCACCAGCAACCATTTTCGCGGACTTATGTAGCAACTGCCAAAAGCGCAGTTCGCCCGCATTTCGTCCGGTCCGAAAGGAACGGAGATGATTAAATTGCTGGTAGCGTTAATTTGCGCGGTTTTGCCTGCGGCAAACAGTGAGCATGCAGGTGCCCTGTCTTATTCGTTCGGGGTTCAGGACCGACCTGAAGATAGCGCGCCTTTGGCGACCAGTGAAATCTCTGTAGCTCAGCCACCCACCCAGAATAACCTGAGTTTGCCCAGTTACGATTTCGCTAAGCGTCTCTCTTGGCATCTGTCCTTCCCAATCAACCACAATGTCGAACGCTTGCTGAGGATAAACAACACCATCGGTATTCACCGGGGCATCTATAAAAGGGAACTTCTTCGTATCGGGATCGCGTTCGTCTGTTGTGGTGGTACGCGCAGCGATTTTGAAATGAGTGGCAGGGGACACACCAAAGTTCTTTATACGGACTTTAAACTTAGGTACCGCTCCAACTACGAGCCCTTCGGCCACGATCTGTTCAACCCCAACATATGCACGAAGTTGGGCTTCGCCGATGCGTTTAACTTCACTAACATTTCGCTCCGCAGCTCTGGTGGTGTTCCGAGTTTCTGTGAGCACCTTACCCGTTTCTCTGAGGGTGGCAGCGATGAGACCTATCCCCAAAAACGTCAGAAACGCAATTACGCCAGTGAACCAAGCCATCCAGCGTTGAGCTTGCAAATCATACTCGGCAGTCTTTGCGCTATCGTAGCTGGCCTCTATGCTGTTGCTTGGGGGAAACAGCCCTACGATAGCAGGCTCCAATGGCTTAGCGGTTACGTCGCAGTTCTGTTCGGCGCACTCTTGTCTTGCGCCGGGTTCATCGCTTTCCTGATTGGCATATTTGGCCCCTAAAGAAGCGGCAGCAACAAACGCTAAGACTAGAAACGCAGCTCCACAACGCCGATAGAACTCAAGCATTGCAGCAAGAAAGCCGCAGAGAACTTCCCCCTAGAGAGCTTGTTTCGGATATTGGCTTCTTTCTCATGGACCCCCACAGCCTCAAGTTTTTCAACTAACTGGCTATAGGTCACGCCTTTTAACTTCAACTGTGATTTCAGGAGGTTGGCGGCTTTCTCCTCCCACGTGTTTCGTTCTGCCATGTATCGCTCCTATGGAGAAAAGTATCTTTTACAATACATATGCACTTGTTATCGATACGTCTAGGTACTATATACGATATATAGATATCGCAAACGTAGACAATGGCACAACACTTTCTCCTTTCAGCAGCGGCTCGCACGCTCTCACTGCCCAAGATTTTCCGGGCAGGTGAGGACGCGGCATACGAGACGTTTTGCCAGCTCCGCTGGTCTGAGACGGGCGGTGAGGCTGTTTGCCCGCGCTGCGGCTGCTATGAGACTTACAACATTAAGAAACGCCGTCAGCACCAGTGTAAGGGCTGCGGCTATCGCTTTAGCGTTACCGCTGGAACGATCTTCGCCAGCCACAAGTTATCCTTCATGGATATTTTGGCTGCGATCTTCCTTTTCGTTAACGGCTCTAAAGGCAAGTCGGCTATCCAGATGAGTCGCGAGCTGAACGTGCAATACAAGACCGCATGGGTTTTGTGCCACAAGCTGCGCGAGTCCATGCAGGACGAATATGAAGGCCGGAAGGTTGAGGGCGAGGTCGAAATCGATGGCGCATACTTTGGCGGGCATATTCGTCCAAAGAACAAGCGCGAGGATCGCGTAGATCGCCGTCGCAAGCGTCACCAGACCGGCACCCGCCGCGTTGTGGTTGCAATGCGTGAGCGCAAAGGCCGAACGCTTACCTTCGTGACCAAGAAAGAGTCTGAAGGTGTCGATCTAGTCGCAAAGAACGTGAAGTTTGGATCAACGATCTATGCGGACGAGGCGACCCACTGGGACCACCTACACCGTGGCTACGCTATGGGCCGTATCAACCATGAGGAAGCCTATAGCGACCTCAACGGCACGCACACAAACAATGCTGAAAGCTTCTTTAGCCGCCTACGCCGAATGATCCGGGGGCAGCATCACCACGTCTCGCCGAAATACCTCAAGTGGTATGCAAACCATGCTGCTTGGCTAGAGGATCATCGGCGGTTGGATAACGGTACGCTGACGATGCGAGTGCTTCGGAACGCTATGGATGCGCCGGTTAGTCGGGAATTTTCTGGATATTGGCAGCGCTCTCTGTAAAACCGTTGAAAACACTTGGGGCGGATATGCAGACACTTGTATTCAGATATGATGGATTAGACGCGGACGAACATTTTATTGATGCAGGTAAACTCGGCGCATCGCTCGTCGGAATCTCGAAGATTACCCGCTATGGAATGTTCGCCCTTGTGGAGAAAAGATACCCAAAGAGGGGCGAACAGTTTCCACTTTCAATCAAAGCTGGCGAACCGAAAGAAGGCTCGGTTGATATTATCACAGCTTTCTCTGCGGCGTCATGGACGCTCCCGGTCTTTCCAACTATGTTCGAAGAGCTTTTACGGGACTTGGTGAAGGAATGGATTAGCTGGGTGCTAAGTATGACAGGAGGCAGAGAAAGCGAGGCAAAACAGTGTTTTGACCGATTGGCAGAACTGGTCGAGAAGATGCAAGACGATCAACTTCGGTCCAAGCAAATGGATCAACAGTTCGTTCTCGACGTCTTGGAAAAACTTCGGCCCGCAGCCAAAGATGTTGTTGCACCAATTGGTCCTTCATGCGATTCTTTAACCATTGTCGGAGACAAAAGCGCCAAATCAATTGAGGTTGATACGGCGATGGCAGATGCCATTCGATCCAAAGAGAAACTGGAGGTATCGGACATGGAAGAATTACGGATTCAAGTGGACGGATTCACAATCCACAATCGCCAATTGAAAATTCAAGACCCTGACGATCCGAGCCGATTTGTATCAGCTATTGTTCGAGACCCTGCGTTTGATCAGGTGCCCAACATCTATACCGAAGCCGCAATATCTACAGAGCCGCTTTTAGTCCGAGCTAAGAGGACTAGTAAAGACGGAAGACTCGTACGGCTCTATATTATGGATTCGATAGCCGCTTAGCGGTCCAAACCAGAGCTTTCCCTGAATGCTGGCTGGCTTTCACGTTCCCAGCCTCCCTCTCTTTCCTAAGACACTTAGAAATGCGCCTAGTCATATCCGACAGGTACTTACGGTCGTTTGGGTCGTCACCACGAAGCTCTACGATGTTGCGGGCGATCTCTCGGCTCGTCATAGGCCCGTCAGCGTGCCTCAGCTCGTGAAGGCAGGCTCGTAGTAGCTGGCCCTGTCCAAACAGCCTGACGACCTTCTGACGAGGCATGATGGCGTCTAGGTCGCCCTTGTAGCCGAGTGTGCCGAGCGTTCGATCCAGCGCAGCCACATCGTTCTTAATCTCGGCTTGTCGGTCTCTCAGCCGCTCCGCTTCATTGAAAAGCTCGGCGCGCTTAGTCAGCAAGCCGTTTATCGTGTGTTCGAAGGTGTCTGTTCTGGAGCGCTTCAGCGTCCCGCTTGGGTGCAGTGGTGTGGGATGGGTCATGCCGCGAAAATAGACCGAGAAACCCTCGGGGTCTTTTGGCAGTTGCTACATAAGTCCGCATTTTCGCAAAGACGCCCTGCTCGCGCTGGGCGGATGGGACGCGTGGAACGTCACAGAGGATGCCGATCTGGGTATGCGCTTGGCGCGCGCGTCTTTGGTGGCGCAAACCTTTGCGTCAGAGACCTATGAGGACGCCCCCACACAAGCGCGCATCTGGCTGCCACAGAGAAGCCGCTGGATCAAAGGCCATATCCAGACCTGGCTGGTCTTGATGCGCGACCCGAGGCGTGCGCTCCAGCAAATGGGTTTTGTCGCCTTTCTCTCGGCGCAGTTCTCCTTAGGCGCCAGCATTCTCGCGCCGCTCTTTCATGCGCCCTGCTTTCTTTTTGTCTTGGCGACCTTTCTGATCCCAGGCCTCGAACTCGGCCGCGCCGGAGGGTTTCTGTTAGGCGCAGGCTTGGCACTTGGCCTGTTTTCTGGACTCGCAGCGCCGGGTCGCTGGTCTGTGATCCGAGTGTTTGCGATCCTCACCCAGCCCCTATATTGGCCCCTTCATTCATGCGCGGCCTACCTGGCGATTTGGGAGCTTGTAAAAGATCCCTTTTTCTGGGCAAAGACCCCGCACCGTCCACGCGCGAAGGAAAGCCCGGAACATTGCTCGACTGGATCATCAGCCTCAGCATCGCCGCCTGCTTGATTGCTCTAGGCGTGTTCTCGCAAGCCAAAATGGGAACCGTCCGCAAGAAGGACCAACGCCCCCATCAAGTGCCGTGGGGGATGGTGATGATTGGCTGCGTCTTCGGCTTGTTTCTCGTGGTTGTGCACTTGATGAACCTGGTCGGGGTCGAGACTGGCCCGGAAAACAGCATTTTCGGACGTTTCTAATCGCCCCTAGCGCGGCGTCAGACATGGTCATCTTCGCGTCCGCTGCCTATGTTCGTTCCACGAAACATGAAGCGAGGTGCCTCGCGCACCTGAACGGGAGAATGACATGGCCTTTGATGCGCCTGAAGAACTCGATGATTTCCGTACCGAGGTTCGCGACTGGTTAGAGGCAAACTGCCCCGCCAGCATGCGCACCCCGATGAAAGACGATGAGATCGTCTGGGGCGGCAAACGCGAGAAATTTAAGAACCCTGACTCGAAAATCTGGCTCGAACGGATGGGCGAGAAGGGCTGGACGGCGCCGGAATGGCCCGCGGAGTATGGCGGCGGTGGTCTCAACAAGGCTCAGGCCCGCGTTCTGCAACAGGAACTGCGCCGCATTCGCGCGCGCCCGGCCCTGTTCTCGTTCGGGCTTTGGATGTTTGGCCCTGCTCTGCTTGAGTTCGGCAATGACGAACAGAAAAAGCGCTTCATTCCGGACATCGTCAAAGGCAAGACCCGCTGGTGCCAAGGCTATTCTGAGCCAGGCGCTGGGTCTGATCTCGCAGGCCTGCAAACCAAGTGTGAGGATCAAGGCGATCATTGGCTGATCAACGGTCAGAAAGTCTGGACCTCTTACGCCGATCAGGCTGATTGGATTTTCTGTCTCGTGCGCACCGATAAGACGGTGAAGCATGAAGGCATCAGCTTCCTCGTGTTCGATATGGAAACCGAAGGCGTTGAGGCCCGCCCGATCAAGCTGATCTCTGGTTCATCGCCCTTCTGTGAAACCTTCTTCACCGATGTGAAAGTGCCGAAAGACCAACTGGTGGGTCAGCTCAATGGCGGGTGGACGATCGCGAAACGTCTGCTGCAATTTGAGCGCTCATCAATTTCCGCTGGCGGCTTTGGTGGTACCGGCGGGTCTGGCATCCTGCCGCCACAGGAATACGCGAAACAGCATGTCGGAGTCGATGAAACTGGCCGCGTATCCGATGGCGACCTGCGCGCCCGCATCACCGATCATCTGATGTATGCAAAGGCGTTCAGCTTTACCGTTCAGCGCTCCACCGAAGAGGCCAAAGCCGGCCAAGAGGTCGGGCATACCGCGTCGATCATGAAATATGCGGCGGCGAAAATGAACCAGGACAAGTGTGAGCTTCTGGTCGAAGCCCTCGGTACTGACGGGCTTGGCTGGGACGGCGACGGCTTTGCCGAAGACGCCAAGAAAGCCACGCGCGGCTGGCTCCGTTCGAAAGGTAATTCGATCGAAGGCGGCACCAGTGAAATCAATCTCAACGTCGTTGCAAAACGCGTTCTCGGCCTGCGGGATCACCAGTAATGAGTTTCGTTCTTTCTGAAGACCAACAAATGTTGCGCGACACGGCGATGGCGTTCGCGCGCGATGAAATGCCTGTCACTCGCCTGCGCGAGCTGCGCGATGGCGGCGCCAATGGCGTTGATGCAGACACACGCGGCAAGCTGGCAGAGCTTGGCTTTTTCGGCGTGCTTGTCCCTGAAGAGCATGATGGCGTCGGCCTTGGCATGGTCGCCATGGGCCAGATTATGGAAGCGCAAGGCCGCACAATAGCGGCGACGCCGCTTCTGCAGTCCGCCGTCTTGAGCGCCAGCACGCTGATCCTTGGCGGCTCTGAAGCGCAAAAGGCAGAGTGGCTACCTAAAATCGCCAGCGGCGAAGTCACTATGGCTGTCGCTGTAGATGAGGGCACCCACCATGCCCCGCTCAACATCGCGACCGAAGCTGAGCGCAATGGCCAAGGCTACACCTTGAACGGCGCCAAGCGCTATGTCACCGATGGCCATCACGCTGATGCGTTCATCGTCGCCGCGCGCACGTTCGGCGAAGCCGGCCAAGCCCATGGCATCAGCCTGTTCCTGATCCCGAGCGACGCAAATGGCCTGACGGTCCAAGCGCTCAACACAGTCGACTCGCACGGCGCAGCGCATCTCAGCCTTGAAGATGTTGCGGTCGGCGAAGATCATGTCATCGGCGCGGTTGATGCGGGCTGGGAAATCCTGGAACCTGCCCTCGATCGCGGCCGCATCGCACTCGCAGCGGAGGCTCTCGGCAGCGCGCAGGCGGCGTTCGATATGACGCTCGAATATTTGCAAACCCGCAAACAGTTCGGCCAGCTGATCGGCTCCTTCCAGAGCTTGCAGCACCGCGCCGCAAAGATGTTCACCGAGCTGGAACTGACGCGGTCGTGCATCGCGGCGGCGCTGTCTGGCGTGGATGAGAACCGCAATGACGTTGCTGAACTTGCCAGCCTCGCCAAAGCCAAAGCCTCTGATCTGATCCATCTTGTATCGAATGAAACCGTTCAGTTCCATGGCGGGATCGGTATGACTGACGCACATGATAGCGGCCTCTACATGAAGCGCGCCCGCGTTCAGGAAGCGCTGCTTGGCGGCGCAAGTTATCACCGCGATCGCTATGCCAAACTGAACGGCTTCTAAAGCCGAGCATTGACCGGAAAACCCGGACCCGAATAGGCTCTCCTCAAACATGTGAGGGGAGCCTTTTTTTGATCCGCTTTATTCCATTCCTGATCGTAATCGCGCTGCTTGGGCTCAGCCTTTGGGGCGCCCAATCCGTGACCTGGCTGTATGGCATTGCCGCGGCCTTGGGCGCGCTGGTACTGCTCGGCCTGTTTGACTTGGTTCAGACGCGCCATACGCTGCTACGCAACTTCCCTCTGCTCGGCCGCCTGCGCGGTGTGGCGGCGCAGCTGCGCCCCTTTTTTCGGTCCTACATTGTCGAGAGCCAAACCGAGGGCCGCCCGTTTAATCACGAAGAGCGCAATATGGTCTATAACCGCGCGCGCAATGTCTCGTCGGTTGAGCCATTTGGCAGCCATCTCGACATTCAATCGCCGCCTTATGAATGGCTGGCCCACTCCGTCGCCGCGATCCACCCGGAAGAGACTGATCCGCGCGTCTTGGTCGGTGCGCCCGGGACCGTGAAACCATATTCAGCCAGCGTGCTCAACATCTCTGCAATGAGCTTCGGTTCGCTCGGCGCGCACGCCATCGAAGCGCTCAATCGCGGCGCCGCAAAAGGCGGCTTCTTCCACGATAGCGGCGAAGGCGGCGTCTCGCGCTATCACAAAGCCGGCGGCGGCGATTTGGTTTGGGAACTTGGTTCTGGCTATTTTGGCTGCCGGGCCAAGGATGGCGGGTTCGATCCGGTCCAGTTCGAAGAAACCGCCAAACTGGATCAGGTTAAGATGATTGAGATCAAGCTCAGCCAGGGTGCAAAGCCGGGCCATGGCGGGGTTCTGCCCGGCGCGAAAGTGACCCCAGAGATCGCCGAAGCGCGCGGCATTCCAGTTGGACAGACCTGTTACTCCCCGCCGCACCACACCGCCTTTGACAGCCCCAAAGGCCTGCTCGACTATATCGACCAATTGCGCGAGCTGAGCGGCGGAAAGCCGGTTGGATTCAAGCTCTGTATCGGCAATCGCTGGGAGTTTCTGGCGATCTGCAAAGCCATGGTCGAAACCGGACAACGGGCGGACTTCATTGTTATAGATGGCGCCGAAGGCGGGACCGGTGCCGCGCCAGCAGAATTCCTAGACCATGTCGGCATGCCGCTGCGCCAAGGCCTGATCTTCGCGCGCAATGCTCTGGTTGGATGCGGCCTGAAAGATGACATCAAGCTCGCCGCCAGCGGCAAGCAACTCTCAGCGTTCAATATGGCCGCGTCATTGGCGCTCGGCGCGGATTGGATCAATTCGGCGCGCGGCTTCATGTTCGCCTTGGGCTGCGTGCAGTCGCTAAAATGCCATAAGAATACCTGCCCGACCGGGATCGCGAC
>JALUWJ010000149.1 GCA_027019605.1 Henriciella sp.
GTACGCGCGGACATGTGCGCCAAGTCAGCGACCGTTGGGGCTTTGCAACCCCGGTTCATTTCAACCGGGTCATACGACGGCTGTATGGCGACAGCCCCGGCGCCTTATTCGAGAAGCGCAAACTCAGGTCTATCACTCACCAGGATGAAGCAGTGTTGGTGAGCTAACGGACTTCCGTTGCCAGTGCATAGCTGAGCAATTCCTCTTCGCTCATATAGTGCATGCCATCTGCAGGAGCAGCTTCGAGCGTGAACCAATAGAATGAGATCGGGCAAGAAACGGCTTCAAAATAGTCGATATAAGGCTGATGCTCAGGATCATCTTTTGGTAGATCCCCCCCCTCGAGACCATCTTCTGCGGCCCACGAATGGACGCCAATCTTAGCGCCCCGCTCGGCGATGCGATTGCGCCCGGCGCAAAACAGATCGACCGCGCCAGACTCAATCTGCCCATCTGCCGGGACATAGGTATCCAGACCGGCTTCATGAATCAGCAAACCGGTCTGAAGATTCACTTCATCATCAATTGAGCCATCAATGTCTTCAAGAACCACCGTCGTGAGACCCGGATGCGCCTCAATCTGCTGCTCAATCTCGTCGAAGGTAAGCGCGTTCAGCGTCCCCGCAACATAGAGCCGCTCGCCTTCGACATAAGTGTCTGTGATATCCTGCGTATACTCACTGCTTGTGCAGGCGGTCACGAAGACCGCGCTCGCTAACGCAGAAAATATGCGAACCACTAAACCCGGTGCCGGCTTTTGATCTTGCGGACCATGCCGTCAGCGCTGCTCATCACAAGCGTGTCGGTTTGAATGTGCCCATTGTGACGAACAACACCGTCGACCAGGCCGCCTTTGGTAACGCCAGTGGCGCAGAAGACAGTTTCACCTGAAGCCAGCTCGTGCAGGTCATACTTCTTGTCATAGTCGGTGATACCGGTTCGGTCAGCGCGGCGGCGTTCGTCATCATTGCGGAAGACCAAACGGCCCTGCATTTGACCGCCAACACATTTCAGAGCCGCAGCCGCCAGCACACCTTCCGGAGCGCCGCCAGAACCAACATAAAGATCAATGCCTGTGCTCGGGTTGGTCGTGTTGATCACCCCAGCAACATCGCCGTCCGAGATCAGATGCACACGCGCACCGGCGCCGCGAAGACTGTCGATAATATCTGCGTGGCGCGGGCGGTCCAGAACGCATGCGGTCATTTCGGAGACCGCGACGCCCTTCTCTTTTGCCATTGCGGCAATGTTCTCTGCCGGGGTCGCATCGAGATCGATAATCCCGTCTGAGTAGCCAGGACCGATGGCAATCTTGTCCATGTAAGTATCAGGCGCGAAAAGCAGTCCACCGCGCGGTGCGATTGCAAGCACGGCAAGTGCGTTTGCCATGGCTTTTGCAGTCAAAGTCGTTCCTTCGAGAGGATCGAGCGCGATGTCGATGGCCGGTCCGTTCCCGGTGCCAACCTCTTCGCCGATATAGAGCATTGGAGCTTCGTCTCGCTCCCCTTCGCCAATGACGACACGGCCCTGAAAGTCGACTGCGTTAAAGGCTGTGCGCATCGCGTCCACAGCCGCGGCATCAGCCGCCTTTTCATCGCCGCGTCCTGCCAGCGCTTCAGCCGCAATTGCAGCTTTTTCAGTTACTCGCACCATGGCATCCGCCAGATGCGGAATAAGAATGCTCTCGCTCATTTTTTTCTCCCCCGGATCACTCCTGATCCGGCTTCTTACTTTATGTCACCGCGTCTATCGCGATGACTTGCGGCGCCCCGACGCTCGCTTCCAGATCTGAGACCCGCGCGCTCGCGCCTTCTATATCCCCGCGAGAACACATGTGTGTCACGATGGCAACGGGCGAGACATCGCTGTCATCAGCTGACTCTTGCAATAATTTGTCCACAGACACGTCATGCGCCGCCAAAGCCTCGGTAAGACTGGCCAATGCGCCTGGTCGGTCGGCCAATTTCACGCGGAAAAAGAAGGCAGATCGCTCTGCTGGTTTCGCTTCGACGAAGCTACGTGTGCCATGATGAGGCGCCCGTCCGAATGGACTACGCGCCGTTGGCGTGAACAGTTTTGAAATATCGCCCATAACGGCGCTTGCCGTCGGCCCGGGTCCGGCACCTGGCCCGGTGAGCGTCACCGCCCCGAGCGGATCGCCTTCCACGCGCACCGTGTTCAGGGCACCGTCGACTCGCGCCAAGGGATGATCCACCGGCAAAGCCAGCGGCGCAACGCGGCAGACAACCCCATCCGCGGTCAGCAAACCTTCGGTGATCAGTTTGATCCGCAGCCCAAGACGGTCTGCCAAAATCAGGTCAACAAGCTCGACCGTATCGACGCCTTTGACGGAAACTTTTGAGAAATCGAGATCCGCGGTGAAAGCAATCGATGCCAGGATTGCCGCTTTATGTGCCGCATCCATACCCGAAACATCGAGCGTTGGATCGGCCTCGGCATAACCAAGGCGCTGCGCCTCATCGAGCACGTCCTCATAGGAGCGCCCGGTTTCCAGCATCTGCGTCGTGAGATAATTACACGTTCCATTCAAAATCCCGGAAACGCGTTGGATCGAGACGCCCGTCAGAGAGTCCCGCAGAACGCGTACAATCGGAACACCGCCCGCAACGGCAGCTTCGAACATCAGATCGACGTCTTTTTCTTGTGCCAATGTCTCAAGCGATTGGCCGTGCACAGCGATCAGCGCCTTATTGGCGGTAACCACATGCTTGCCAGCCTTGATCGCGGCTTCGACAGCAATCTTTGCCGGACCATCGGAGCCACCGACCAGCTCGACAAAGATATCGACATCAGGATCTTCCGCCAGTGTCGCGGCGTCATCAAACCAGCGATAACCGGAAATATCGACCGGTCGATTTCGGTTCTTACTTCGGGCTGAAACACCAGCAATTTCGACCTTTCCCGGCAAGCGGAGGTCAGCTTGGCGTTCAACCAATTCGATCAGACCGCAGCCGACATGGCCGAGCCCTGCAATTCCTAATTTGACTGTTTTCAAGATCCTGTCCTTTGCAGGGGCTCGCTTTGCCCCTCCTCTGCGACTTTGGCAAGAAACCGTTTGATGTTTCGCGCAGCTTGTCGAATGCGTTGCTCGTTTTCTACCAGGGCAATGCGCACATGTCGGTCACCATGCTCTCCGAAGCCTGCGCCAGGCGCGACAGCAACCTCAGCTTCGTTCATCAGCTTGAGCGCAAATTCCAGGCTGCGCATATCGCCGCACTGTGGTGGAATTTCCGCCCAAGCAAACATGGATGCTTCTGGTGTTGGAACGTCCCAGCCTGCCCGTCCAAAGCTCTCAATCAACACGTCGCGGCGTGATTTATACGTGGCGCGAAACTCATCGACACAATCCTGCGGGCCATCTAGTGCGGCGCATGCAGCAACCTGAATGGGCGTAAAAGCCCCATAATCGAGATAGGATTTCACGCGCGCGAGCGCCCCAATCAGGCGCTCATTGCCAGCTGCAAAGCCAATCCGCCATCCCGCCATGGAATAGGTTTTGGACATGGTCGTGGTTTCGACGGCGATATCCTTAGCGCCATTCACTTGCAGGATCGAAGGCGTCGGCTCTTCGAAATATATCTCGTTGTAAGCAAGGTCTGACAGGATGTAGAGATCGTGCTTCTTCGCAAGCGCGACCGCATCCTTATAGAATTCCAGATCACAAACGTCCGCCGTTGGATTCGAGGGATAGCACAGCACCATCGCGGTTGGCGGCGGCACCGAGTACCGGATCGCTTTACTGATGCCAGACAAGTAGGCTTCAGGCGTCGGCGCTGGAATCGCGCGAATGGAAGCGCCGGCCATGATGAAGCCGAAATGGTGCAGCGGATAAGATGGGTCAGGCGCCAAGATGACGTCGCCGGGCGCTGTGATCGCCTGCGCGAGGTTCGCAAAGCCTTCTTTGGAGCCCAGTGTCACGACGACTTCGCGGTTCTTGTCCAGTTTCACGCCGAAACGGCGATCATAATAGTCGACCAATGCCCGGCGCAGGCCAGGGATCCCACGTGACGCCGAATAGCCATGAACGTTTGGCTTGGCGGCTGTCTCTGCCAATTTCGCAATCACATGCGGCGGGGCCGGCATATCCGGATTGCCCATCCCAAGATCGATAATGTCAGCGCCCTGCGCGCGCAGTTCAGCTTTGCGCCGGTTGACCTGTTCAAATACGTAAGGCGGCAAGCGCCTAATTTTGTGAAACTCCCCGCTCATGGTGCGGATCTCCGTAAAAAATTGTCTTTAAAATTAGAGGCGAGCGCGTGGCACATCGAAACGAGCCTTAATCTCCTCAACCTCTTCGTCAGTCAGAAAATCGGGGGCAGGAAGCTGCCCCTCCACCGCTCGTTTGACCTCCAGCGCCCAGGCTCGAACTTCCTCGGGCGTCTCAGTCGCGGGCTCGGCGCGCGGATGCGAATAGAACATCTCTAGCGCTGCCAATGTATCCGCTTCGGAGAGTCGCAAGCGCTGTCTGGTGCGCTTCACTTTCGACGGCTCAGGGATTTCATTCAGACTCGGATAGCCTTCGCCGCGAAACTCGACCTTACGCGCCTCATACCAATCCGGGGCTTGCGAGCGCAGCGATTGCACCTTCTCGATCGAGCTTGTGCAGCCCGCCAAAAAGGCAAACGTTACGAAAATCCCCATGCGCATAAACAATTTCCTTCGCTGGACTCATAATTCCCAAAGCTGTTTAGTCTTATATAGGTTCGCACAGAATGGCGAGAGTCGGTCACATGACCAAAGGTAGAAACTTTGAAGATTTTGGGGCGAGCACGCTCCCAAATGCCTTTTCCGAGGCAAATTCTGAGTCATTGCAGGAATTCGCGACCAATCTGATGCAGGCGGTTCAAGAAGCGCAAGGCATGTTGGTCGACTCGCTGGGCGGCCTTTCAGCATCCGCGTCTTCACTCGAACAGCCAGATCCGTTTGGGGGCATAGAGGCCCAGATGCAAGTCGGCGCCGCACTTGCGCGCAATCCGGAAAAGTCGGGTCACGCGATGATGACCCTGTTCCAGGGCTGGATGAACCTGTTTCAGGCGATGGCCAGCAAGACGCCAATGCCGCGGGATCGCCGCTTCGCCGATCCGGAATGGGAGGCCAATCCGGCTTTCAACTTCATGCGCCGCGCCTGGATGCTGAACGCGGAATGGCTGCAAGGCCTGATCGACTCTGTGTCTGACGACCTCGACGATGAGACCAAGCTCAAGGCCCGGTTCTATATGAGCCAATTTGTCGATGCGATGGCGCCGACGAACATGCTGGCCACCAACCCCGCTGCCTTGCGCGCGATGATCGAGACCAAAGGCGAGAGCGTTCTCGAAGGCCTGCGCAATGCCCGCAATGACTTGCAGCGCGGTGACGGGCGCCTGGCCATCTCGCAAACCGATGAAGAGGCTTATGAGATCGGCAAGAATGTTGCGACGGCAAAAGGTAAAGTCGTTTTCCGCAACAAGCTGATCGAGATCATTCATTACAATCCGAGCCGCAAGAAGATGCGCGCGCGGCCAATGCTGATCTTCCCGCCCTGGATCAACAAGTTCTACATTCTCGACCTGCAGCCAGAGAATTCAATGATCCGCTGGCTCCTGTCGAAACGGGTCAACACGTTCGTGGTGTCCTGGCGCTCCGCCGATGACGAGACGCAGGATTATACCTGGGACGATTATGTTGAGCAGGGAATCCTTGCCGCGGTCGACGCTGTGACCAAGGAAACCGGCTCGAAGAAGATCAATACGGTCGGCTATTGCATTGGCGGAACGCTGTTAAGCTCTGCCCTGGCGCATATGGGCAAGACCGGCGATAAGCGGATCGCTTCGGCCACCTATTTCGCGTCGCAATCAGACTTTGACCTGGCCGGCGAGCTGAAAATCTTCACCGGTGATGAAGGCCTGCAACAAGTCGACAAAGTCATTGAAGAGCATGATGGCATCATGCCCGGCGAGATGATGGGCGAGACGTTCAACTGGCTGCGCCCAGCGGATCTGGTCTGGCGCTATGTCGTCGACAATTACATGATGGGCAAACAGCCGCGGCCGTTCGATCTGCTCTATTGGAATGCCGATCAGACCAATATCCCCGGCCCGACCCACAAGACCTATCTGACCAAATTCTACAATCAGAATGAGCTCTCGCGCGGCAAGTTCGAAGTGTTTGGCGAGCCGGTGAATATGGGCGACATCAAGATCCCCGTCTTTGTTCAGGCCAGCCGCTCGGATCATATTTGTCCGTGGCATTCGATCTATAAAGGCGCGCAGAATTTTGGCGGCAAGGTCCGCTTCACGCTGGCTGGCTCTGGCCATATTGCTGGCGTGATCAATCCGCCGAGCGCCGAGAAGTATCAGCATTGGGTGAATGAAGACGTGCCGGAAAATCCGGGTCGTTGGCTGTCGGATGCCGATGAAATGCCTGGCTCCTGGTGGCCGAGCTGGTGGGAATGGCTGCGGCCGCTCTCAGGTGACAAGATCGATGCGGTGCCACCGAAAGAGCATGGCCTGGGCAATGCGCCGGGGCAGTATGCGGCGCTGAAGCTGAAAGACATTGCCGCAGGCGCCAAACCTGCCGGGCCTTATTCTGATGGCTCAAGCCCAACACCGGGCGCGCCACGGGCCAAGAAAAAGAAGCCGAGTTATCGCCTCCCCGCAGGCTGGCGCCCGCGCAGCTAAAACCCGAAACAGTATTCATTAAGCATAAAAATGACGTGTCGATTCTCATCACGTCTCAAACTTGCCCATTTCTTGGATTTTGCCCTAGAACAAAGCGCAGAAATCACTCACCCTCCCTCAATACTTATAACGAGCCATCGTCACCAATTGAGGGGTGTGAGACATGTTTAGAGGATCAGCGACGGTCGCGGCGCTGTTGATGGGATGTTGCGGACCGGCCGCAGCGCAGCTCACCGCCAATCCGGCGATTATGTCCTTTAACGGGACCGAGAATACCCGCCAGGATATCAAGATCGGGAATACCAGTTCCCGCACCCAATATCTGAAAATCTCGGCCGCGCGGATCCTTGAGCCGGGCGTCAATCCGGAAACCTATTTCGAAAGCCCAGACCCAGACGAGGTGGGCTTGCTTGTGGCGCCGCGGCGGATCGCGCTGCAGCCGGGCGAAGAGCGGATTGTGCGGGTCATCCTGCTGGAGGATGAGATCGAGACCGACAAAGCCTGGCGCGTGCACATTCAGCCAACAATTGGCGACATCGAAGCCGACAGCAATGTTGCCGTCACCCTGCTCGCCTTCAAGGCGCTGGTCTTTGCCCGCCCTGACAATCCGACCACGGAGATTGTTGGCGGGCGCGATGGCAAAACTCTGACGCTGACCAATGTCGGCACGTCAAATGTTGTCCTGTTCAATGGCGAGCAATGCCCCGGCAATGATGAGCCCTGCCACAGGGTCACCGGCAAGCGGCTCTGGCCGGGCCTCGAATGGGTCACGGAACTGCCCGCCGACGCCCCCGTCACGTTCGAGCTCCGCGACACCGGCGAAGACCGCAGCATCGAATTTTAAGTTTGGAGATCAGACCATGAAACACGCTCTTACCGCCCTGGCTTTGCTGGCAACCCTGCCCGCGCCCGCCCTGGCCGAAACCAACGGCACGCTCGGCGCCTCGTCCACCGGCTCGCTCAAATTCAGCCTGAATGTGGAGGAACAGAAACGCATTCAAATTTCGGGACTGACGGATGTGGAACAGACGATTGAAACAGGCAGGCAGCTCCAAGATCCAGCAAATACTGATTTTGAGAATAAGCTAATATGGGGCACAGATGGCGGTCTCGGTTACATTTGCGTAAAGATGGATGAAGGCGGATTGTATTCGCTTGATTGGAGCGTCACACCTTTGTCGGATGGCCCGAATGTTGAATCCTACGACGTAACTATATACAGACCCATCAGCTCACCCAGCACCCTCGCTTCTCGAACATTTCTAAATGCCACTGTAACCACGACGCCTAAGTCCGGGTCTGCATCCAACATAGAAGCCCAGAGATTTGATCGCAATTGTGGTAGGAATAGCTCGTACGGAAGACTTGCGATATTGCTCAGTCATGGCAGCGCCGCTCGAAGGTTCAACACGCCCGGAACTTACACGGCCACAATCACCTTCACCGTCCGCCCGGAATAGCCCCCCCTCTACCACTCGCACAGGAGCCTCTTGTGATACGCTTGCTTTCGATCCTCGCCCTTTCACTCACTCTGCCCGTCCTGGCCTCAGCCCAGAACAGTGGCGAGCTCAGCACCAGCCAGTCCACGGCCAGTTTGACCTACACACTGAATGTCGTCGAACCGCCCACTCTGATCCAGATTTCTGGCCTCGAAGACCTGAACTTTGACTATAATATTGGTGGCGCGTCTGCGCCTGCGCAGAGCTTTGATATCTGTGTCTATATTTCTGACGATTCTACAGAAACTTACGACCTACAGCTCCAGGCTGACCCGCTGACCGACACCAACACCAATTATCCTTACACATTCACCTATGAGGATAATTTGTTGTCAAATCCGGTATCACTCTCCGGCACGGTCACGGACACAACCTTCGACCAAACCCAAGCTGGGTTCACCGCGTCCACCGACCAGAATTGCTCAGGCGACTGGCCCGCGCGCCTCACCGTCGCGCTACAGTCCGACCCCACCGTCGCCACCACCTCGTCCGCATCGGCTCAGATGAGATTCACCGTCTCGCCAAACTAGCGCCCGCGCCTTTGCTGCCCTTTGATTGAAAGACTTTTGATATGAAACGCCTTATCCCCTTGCTCGCCGCCGCCCTCACCCTGCCTTGCACCGCCCTTGCCGCGAATGATGGCACACTAGACACAAGCTCCCTGGGCACGCTCAATATCAATCTCACTGTTACGGCCTCGAAAAATATCCGGATCTCTGGATTCACAGATGTCGCGCTCGACTTTAACCGCTATGAAGGCGCTCCCGCCGAAGACGTGCAGAATATTTGCGTCTATATGGACCAGCCTGGCACGTACAATTTGAACATTGTCGCCGCAACCCTCAGCGATACGGTGAACGACTTTCCCTACACCTACACGTACAAAGATACGAATGATGCCAATAAAGTCCTGAGGGAAACGGTCAGCGATACCGATAGCAGCGGCGACCTGCAGGACCTAACGCCATCCCAGGACGCAAATTGCTCCAATGGGAGCCCCGCCACGTTCGGCCTGGTTCTGGCCGGCACACCGAGCGTTGCGACCGAGGGAACAGCCGAGGCCATCATCACCATGACCGTGACCCCGAACTAACCGCCCGGACATGTTTCAAGCATCGTGGGGACGGTGCTTCTGTTTGACTGCGTCGCTCGCGATGCTCTCGTGGAGCGCCGCCGCTGAACGCGTGGCCATTGCACCGCCGCCAGGGTTTGAAGCTGCCGCCGAAGACGACCTGACCATTGTCGACATTATCTTCAATGGCCGCAAAGTCGCCTCCAGCCCCGCGCGGTTCAACGCGACCACAATCACATTCGAAGACCCGCTCGGCCTCGCCAAACTGATCCCGGGCGTGCGCGACACTGACCTGGTTGGCCGCGCGCTCAGCCGCCCCCAATCGACCAATCGCGACCGCGCCTGCAGCGCGCCCAAGCCGCCCAATCCGTGCAACTATATCTATCCGAGCGATGTCGCCGTGATCTTCGACCCGGCCACCCTGCAGGCCGAGATCTTTATCAATGACCTCTACACGTTCTCGCGCGATCCACGGGCTGAATTCCTGCCGCCCCCCACCGTATCGCCAGGCCTGATCACATCTTTCGACACCCGCACCGCCTATAATTTCGAGAGCGACCGCTTTATCGGCACCAGCAATGTTGGCGCGATCGCTGGACGCGGCCGGCAATCAGTTCGCGCCGATCTGTTCACCAATACAAGCGGCCAGACGCGGTTGCAGTCTCTGCAAGCGTCGCATGTCGGTAACCAAACCGCCTGGACACTTGGCCTGCAATCAGCCTCGTCTGGCGGGTCGCTCGCCCGCTCACGCCAGCTGCTTGGGGTTCGCTGGGCGACCACGCTGGAAACGCGGATGAACAGACAGCGCCTCAACGCCTCGCCGCTCGACATCTCGGTTGCGCAGAGCGCGACGGTTGAGATCCGCCGCGATGGCCAGACCCTGGATGTTCAACAAGTCGAACCCAGCCAGACCCAACTCGATACGACGCGCCTGCCCTTTGGCTCTTACACAGTCGATCTGATCATTGATGAAGGCGGGCAGACCCGCACGGAGTCACGCTACTATTCCACCAGCAGCCGTCTACCCCCAAGCGGCGCCCCGCAATGGTATGTCGAAGTCGGACAAGCCGTCCCCTTCGCCGCGCAGGAGGGCTTCTTCGTCTCTGGCGAGACACCGGTCATCGGCTTTGGCCGCCGGCAAAGGCTCGGCGCCAATCTCGCGCTCAATCTGGACGCCACGCTCACCGATGAAGTGCGCTATGCCGAGCTCAGCGCCACCGCACAATCGCAGCTCCTGAGCGGCACCGTGACGGCGCTCGCCTCTGATGACGGCACCTATGGCTACGCCGCCAATGCCTATGCCCGGCTGCGCGACTGGTCGTTCAGCGGCTCGTATCGCAAGCTCGAGATTGCCGATCCTGACGCCCCCACGGACGACGAAGCATTCGACCCATTCGTTAGCAATTTCGAACAGGCCTCCTTGTCCGCCAACCGCTCCGGACGATGGGGCCGTCTCGGTGTGCGCGGCTTTTATCGCAAAGGCAGTTCGGGGCAAGAAAGTTGGTTTGGCGGTCCGTATGTCGACGTCACGCTGCTGAATCGTCGAAACTGGCGACTGAACATGCTGCTGCGCCAGGAATGGGGCTCGGATCGTGAGACCAGCTTCCTCGGACTGCGCCTGTCGAAATCATTCAATCGCCCGAACAAAATCATCCCGCGCGCCTATCTGACAGCACGCTACGATTCCACGATGACCAAGAACACAGATACGGGTGAAACCTCGGACATCACCGTCGCGGAGACCGAAATTCGCGGCGACCTCACCCGCTCCAGCGTCACGCGAACCTCATTCTATGGCGGGGTGCGGCATGAAGATCAGCTCGGTGCGCGCGCTGGTCTCAATTACAGCTCGCCCTGGCTCGATGCGCGGCTCGACGGACGGCGAGATTATCAGAACCAGAACACCGCGCTGTTTGATGTTCGCTCCGGCCTCGTGTTCGGCGGGCATGGCGTGTCACTCGCCGCGACGCGGCAAGATGCTGGCGTTCAGATGAGCATTGACGGCCCGCCCGGCAGTCCGGTCGCGGTGCAGGTCGATCGTCAAACCCGCACCGTCGGCAAAAGCGGCAGTCACGCCTTCCTGCCCTTGCGCGGCTTTTCCATCTATGATGTCGGCATTCAGCCCGAGCGGACGCGCAATATAGACTATCAACAGTATACGGATCGTCTGGTTCTCTATCCAGGAAACGTGATCCAACTCGCACGCTCCGTCCGCCCGATCACGATCATCTTTGCGCGCCTGGTCGATCCGGCTGGTACGCCAATTCCGGATGCTTTCCTTGAATTCGAAAACACCACGCTCGGCACCACCGGACCCGAGGGCTATTTCCAAATCGATGCGAGCCCGGGCGACCGGATTATCGTTCGACGATCCAAGGAAGAGAGCTGCGAGATAACGCTTCCCGCAGCATCAAATCCATCGGACTTCTATTTGGATGCAGGCACCCTGACCTGCCGTCCCTTGAGCCCTGACAGCCCTTAGCTGTCGCCGACACCGCACGGGTTACTCAGTGTCACGGCGGCCCGCACCGGTGCAGACTGTCCGGAATCGCGGCGGTCCAGGATCTCTTCAATCTCGTCCATGATCCGGTTCATCCGCGCCTCGACCGCCTGATACGGGGCTGGGCTTGCCATATCGAGACCGGTGGCCAGTTTCAGATCATATGGATGCGCCGAACCGCCAGCTTCCAACATGTTCAGATAGGCCGCAGTTGTCTCCTCATCCCCTTCACGGATCTTGTCGGCATAATAGACCGCCGCAGCGAGCGAAGTGGAATACTGATAGACATAAAAATCATAGAAGAAGTGCGGGATATACGCCCATTCGAGATTGTAACTCTCCGGCACAACCGTGACGCCCTCTTCGACGCCATAATAGCGATTGAAGATGTCGGTGTAGAGCTCCGTCATCCGCGCGCCGGTCAGGCTTTCGCCATTCTCAACCGCTTCATGGATCGCCGCCTCAAACTCAGCAAACTGAGTCTGGCGGAAATAGGTTCCGCGCATTTGCTCAAGCGCGTAGCCGAGGAAGAACAGGCGCTCCTCGTCGGTCGTCGCAGCATCCAGCATTTTTTCCTGCGCCAGCACTTCCTTGGTGATCGCCGCGGTCTCAGCGATGAAGATGGAATAGCGCGCAGTCTCAAATGGTTGCGCATCATTGGCCAGAATGGTGTGCATCGCATGCCCCCATTCGTGGATGAAGGTTGAGGCGCTGTCATAAGTGTCCTGGTGGTTGAGCAGAACATATGGCCCGACATCGTAAACGCTGCCCGACATATAGGCGCCGCTTCGTTTGCCTTGCGCTGGATAGGCATGGCTCCATCCCCCACTCATCGCGAGACAGAGGTTTTGCACATATTCTTGCCCAAACGGCTCTGAGGCGAGCGCAGCGATTTGCGCGGACTTTTCAAGGTCGAAAACCTGATCGGTCTCAACCAGGTTCGGATAGATGTCGTGGAACGCGAAATCATCGACCCCGAGGATGCGCCCGCGGAGTTTGAAGTAACGATGCAGCGTCGGCAGCGCCGCATTCACCTCACTGAGCAGCGTATCATAGACCTCGCGTGGAATGTTGTCGTCGGACAAGGCCGCCTCGAGCGCGGATCCATAATTGCGCTGCGACGCGTTAAACACCTGGCGCTGAACGTGGCTGCCAAGCGCTTCACCGAGGGAGCTTTCAAATTGCTGATAGGTCTCAAAATAGGCATTGAAGACATCAATGCGGTCTTGGCGATTTTCCGCTGCTCGGCCCTTCACATAGCCCGCCGCATCCAAGCGCAGCTCTTCGCCAGTGCTAAGTGTGATGGTCGGCCACGGAATGTCTGAATTCTTCAGCTGCGTATAAATGCGTTGCGCGCCGCCTAAGGCCACGCTTGCGGCGGCCATCAAGCTCTCGCCTTCCGGAGACAGCGTGTGCGGCGCTGATCTCAGCGTCTCGCGCAGGCCAAATGCATGCTTTGAAAGGCGTGGTTCTTCAGCAATCCAGGTCTCGATCTGCTTTTCGCCCACCGCCTGTACCATCGGGCTGATCCAGGCCGTTGCCTCGCCATAGGCCGCGAACATGGCTTGCGCTTGGCCGCGACGGGCAAGCTTGTCACCATTTCGCAAGTCCGTATCGGAATCCATAAACGCGTAAGACGACACGCGCAGCGCTTCACGGCCAATATCAGACGTTTGCTCCGACAAGTCTGCCAGCGCTGCGGCGCTTGGCTCAAACGTATCGGCCATCTCACCAATCGGACCGAGCCGTTCGAGCACATCAAGCCGCGCCGCGTCCCAAGCTTCCACATCGGCATAAAGACGCGTCAGATCCCACTCGACCGGTTCGCGCTCAGCTTCCGCCGCCGATGTAGCCTCATCATCCCACATCGGGCCTGGCATCGGATCTGCCGAGGCGATTGGCGCGACAAACGCAAATGCGAGGGCGGCACAAGAAAGTAATTGCTGTTTCATCTGGGAGGCGCTCCTTAAAATTAGGGTCGCCTCATAACAGCATTCTTATCGGTAAACGGAAAGACCTTAATTTCCCTTTTTAGGGGAACGCCTAGTTCACCAAGCCCATTTCGTGGCGATAGCGCCGACGCAGAAGGTCGATCGGCGCGAGCTCTCCGCTCTTGGCTTCTTCATAATGCCAATAGGTCCAACCGTTACACGCCGGCGCCTGTTGCACGAAGGCGCCCATGCGGTGAATGGAGCCTGTGGCCTCGCCCGTGGTCAAGCTTCCGTCCAAACGAATGCGCGCATTGAAACGCTTCTTTGGCGACCAAAGGCGATCGCCTGGTTTCAGCCAGCCATTCTCGATCAGAGCCCCAAACGGTACGCGCGGCAGAGACTTTTTGCCCTTTTCGATTTCGAGCATATCGCCCTCAATCGGCGTGATCGCTTTGAGGCGCGCGCGCGACAGTCTCACATAAGCAGGATCTTGCTCCACACCGACATAGGCTCGGCCGAGCTTCTTCGCGACAGCGGCAGTCGTGCCAGTGCCGGAGAACGGATCCAGGACCACATCGCCCTTCTTCGAAGTCGCGAGCAAAATGCGCTGCAGCAGCGCTTCTGGCTTCTGGGTTGGATGGGCTTTCTTGCCATCATCGCCCTTCAAGCGTTCGCCACCCGCACAGATCGGGATCAACCAATCAGACCGCATCTGCTTGTCTTCATTGAATGCTTTGAGGGCGTCATAATTGAAAGTGACCTTCGACTTCTCCGATTTCCCCGCCCAAATCATGGTTTCATGAGCGTTTTGGAAGCGCGTGCCTTTAAAGTTCGGCATCGGATTAGACTTACGCCAGATCACGTCATTCTGAATCCAGAAGCCTGCATCCTGAAGAACCGTACCGACGCGGAAAATATTATGATACGAACCGATTACCCAGATCGCGCCATCATCTTTGAGAACACGACGGCATTCGCTGAGCCATTGATGGGTGAACAAGTCATACGCATCGAAGCTATCAAACTGATCCCAAGCGTCGGTGACGCCGTCGACAACCGATTGATCGGGACGAGTTAGCCCCCCTCCAAGTTGGAGATTGTAAGGCGGGTCGGCGAAAACCAGATCAACGGAATTGTCTGGAAGGCGCGACAGAACGTCGACACATTCGCCTTCTATAATTGTGTTTTTATTGAGCTCCATGCCCCGTGCTTCCCATCGTCGAATCAGTTGCGAATCAGAAGCAAACCAAATCACCCGGTTCGGGTTATCGATTCGTTACCAGCCGTAAAAACCGATTCGCTTTAATTCATTTCGATATCGAAACTGCACGAGTTCGCGACTGTGGACAAGTCTATGGAATTTGATCGTCCACCGATTTCGCTTGCCTTTCGTGACGCATGCGTCATCTTCCCTGCTATGAGATCATCATCTGATCGTCTTCCGCTGCCGCGGGTGCTTGCATTCGCCAGTGTCGGAATGCCGCTTTCAGCCATTGGCCTGCCAATGGCTGTTTTTGTCGCCCCCATGTACGCCGAACAATTGGGCCTCGGCACCACGTTGGTCGGCCTGGTGTTTATGATCCTTCGCTTTTGGGATCTTGGCACAGATCCTGTCATGGGATGGCTGGTTGATTCAAAGCCCACCAAACATGGCCGCATCAAACACTGGCTGATCGCTAGCGTTCCGGTCCTCATGCTCGGCGCCTTCTTCATGTTTATGCCCATGGGAGAGACGGTTTCTCCGGGATATTTGGTGGTTTGGCTGATCGTGCTTTGGCTCGGCTTCACGATGCTGCAAACGCCGCATCAGTCCTGGGTCCCGATGATCACAACCGTCTATGATGAACGCTCCAGGCTGTTTATGTGGCGAGAGATTATCTCGACGATGACGCTTCTGGCTTTGCTGATCATTCCGACCCTGCTCGCCATCAATTACGGCATAGATCGGCGCGGCCAAGTGATGGTGATGGGGGTGATTTTGATGATCGTGCTCCCGCTAACGGTGACCCTCGCCGTGTTATTTGTGCCCGACCCCGCCCCAGCCAAAGACGCGCCAAAAATGGAGTTCAGTTGGGACGCGATCAAAGTGGCCTTTAAAGACCCCAACATGGTTCGCATCTTAATGGTGGAAGTGCTGGTCGGGATCGCGATTGCGGGCACCGGCGGAACCTTCCTGTTTGCGGCGCAATGGGGATTTGGCGTCACGGCTTTAGCGCCGGTCATTCTCATGGTCTTCTTCATTGCCGGGTTCGCGGCAATGCCCGTCTGGGTCTGGCTCTCTAAACGCACTGAGAAACACCTCGTCTTTATGGGGACCGCGATCTGGTCGATCGTGACCTATCTCGTCTATCTGCCGATGAGTGCGATGGGTGGCGGCGCGATCCCGCTCCTCATCGCCGCCATCGTTTCCGGCCTTGGCTATGGCACGCCGTTTATTTTAGCCCGCTCAATGGTCGCCGATATTATCGAAGCCGAGCAAGCAAAGACGGGCGAAAACCGGTCTGGCATGTACTATTCCCTGATGTCTGGCTCCTACAA
>JALUWJ010000150.1 GCA_027019605.1 Henriciella sp.
TTCCTTATATCCTGCTCGGTGCAATCGTCGGATTTGATCCTTCTGGCGAGAACAGCCCTGAGGTCGTCCGCGGCTTGATGTTTGTCTTTGTCGGCGTTCCGGTCGTATCATATGCCCTCGCCGCCATCATCCTGCGCAATTACCGCCTGACGCGCGCCGAGCAGCAGGCGAATGCAGACAAACTGGCCGCCGCCGTGGCGGAATAGGCTTACAGGTCCATGCGATATTGCCCGCCGCGCAACACCGGCGGTTGAAAAAGATCCGTCCGCAACGGCGTGCGCTGGGGCGCGAGTCCCAGACGTCTTGCCGTGCGGACGAACCTGTTCGCGATCAGCTTGGCGTGCGCCCCCCGGCCAGCCCCCCGTGCGAACCAGTCTGCATCATAGTCTTTGCCGCCGCGCATCTCGCGCAGCAAATTGATCACGCGCGCGGCGCGGTCAGGGTAATGCTGAGCCAGCCATTCATGGAAAATGTCCTTTAGCTCATGCGGCAAGCGTAGAAGCACATAGCCCGCACCAACCGCCCCATGATCTTTTGCCGCTTCCAACAGGCTTTCCAATTCGGGCTCATTCAGCGTCGGAATAATCGGCGCGGCCATGACCGTGACCGGAACCCCCGCCTCGCTCAGCGCGCGCACCGTCTCATAGCGTTTGCGCGGCGCCGCAGCGCGCGGCTCCATCGCGCGGGCAAGCTTTGGATCAAGCGTTGTGATCGACACGCCGACCCGGCAAAGCTGTTTCTCTGCCATCGGCGCGATCAGATCCAAGTCCCGCTGGATCAATGCAGACTTGGTCAGCAGCGACACAGGATGATTGTGATCGCTCAAAATCTGCAAAAACCGGCGCGTCAGTTTTTGCTCGCGTTCAACCGGTTGATAGGCATCAGTGTTGACGCCAAGCGCAATCGGGCGAGGCACATACCCAGGGCGAGAGAGCTCTTTCAAAAGCAGATCTGGTCCGTCGGGCTTGTAGAACAGCTTGCTCTCAAAATCTAAACCTGCCGAAAGGCCGTGATAGGCATGCGTTGGCCGCGCGAAGCAATAGACGCAGCCATGCTCACAACCACGATAAGGATTGATGGACCGATCAAAATGAATGTCCGGCGACTTGTTGAACGTGATAATCGTGCGCGGCGTTTCCTTTGTCAGCGTCGTATCTAGCCGCGGCGCGCTTTCTTCGATTGTGCCCCAACCATCATCCAAGGCCTCCCGCGTTTCGGGCTCAAAGCGCCCCGTTTGGTTCGAAACCGCCCCGCGCCCGCGATGATGAAAGCGCTCTTGGACACCCGCCACAGACGCTCGCGCCACCCTGCTTTTCGGCGATAATTTTTGTCCCGTTCTCATGCGCTCCTATGGATCACAAGAAAAAGAACAAAACAAGAACTTATTATTCTTATCCACAAGTTGGCGTGCCACTCACCAATCTTCAGCTCCTCATCCTGAGCGGCTTAGATGGGGCAAAATCAAAACGCCTATGGTATTGAGCGTGCGATAGACATGTCGGTTGCTAGACCATCGCAGTTGACTGCCCGGAATCTACGACCGCCAATTGAAGGACCTTCAGCTCGGAGCAATGTTCATTGTGGAGGACGATTTTTATCCGTTTTCCAGCCAATTCCGTAAATGAGAACAGAAGATGATAAGATCATCGACAGGACACCAAATGCCCTCATTGCAGGTAAAACGATTAGAGATGTAATACTCGCCCCGACGACAAAACCTAAGATGCAGGCAATGAATATAAGCGCGCCTGCCATGCCCGCAGGCCTGATTGATTTCTTTTTTCGATTTTTGAATTTCGCAACATAAAACCAGTGAGAATCTGATTGCGCCACGATTTGCCTCCGTGATCCGATCGTATCAACCAATTTTGGTTCAGCAACAGATTGAGGTGATTTATGCCGCTGAGCAAATGCCCGATTACGGCGTCAGAGCGGACTTTGGCAGTTAATTGGACCCTATCAGCCTCATCCTGGGCGAAGTCGAAGGACGAGGCGGGATCCAGGGAAGCTCGGCCCTTTATCCTTCGACTTCGCTCAGGATGAGGGCCTTATGGCAAACGTCCCCTCCTGCCCCCAAAAAGACATGACAATCGTCCTCCTCAAAGCATTCTGCGGCATTCGCTCCAAGGGCACAGCAATCACGATTTTTGGTCGCTTCGGTGTTTTGACTCTTATTTTGATCTAACGGATGGCGGCGATCGGTGTCGCGTGTCTTGGCAACGTGCTTCTCGTCTCATAAGCCGCCGCCTAGGAGGAGTGCAGTATGGAAATCTCAGACGTCTTCGCGGTTCTGAACGTGTTTGGTCTGTTTGTGTTTGCGGTTTCGGGCGCTCTGACGGCCATCCGCAAGCAGCTCGATTTTCTGAGCGTTTTGATCATTGCCTTTTTCACCGGCGTCGGTGGCGGAACCATACGCGATGTCATGCTGGGCACCTCACCGGTTTGGTGGGTCAATGATCAAACCGCGGTGCTGATCTGCATTTTCGGCGCGATTGTCGCCAGCGCGACGCATCAACGCCTATGGTCGCGGCAGAAGGCATTGATCTGGGCCGATGCCGCAGGACTGTCAGTCTTTTCCGTGCTCGGGGCGCAGTCGGCTTTAGAGGCCGGCGCGCCAACGATTGTGGCAATCTTCATGGGCGCCGTCACCGCAACATTTGGCGGCATCATTCGCGACGTTCTGTTGGGGGAGCCTTCCCTCATTCTAAAACAGGAAGTCTATGCCACCGCGGCCTTGGGAGGCGCGACGGTTTTTGTGGTTCTGAACGAGATTGGTTTTTCGATGGATCTCGCCGCCATCGTGGCGGCGCTCTTAACCCTCGCCATTCGAGGCGGGGCGATCATCTTCGGCTACTCGCTCCCGAAACTCGGCAGTGATGTAAAGCGCGATCCTTAGCGGCCTTGAGAAACTCCGCCCTCAAAGCCTGTCACGTCAAGAGTTCAGCTTTTCCTCTGCCTCAATCATATAGTTGCGAGACAGCGGCAGCGCGCCGACGGTTTTGCTGAGCTGGATCTGAAAGTTCATATGCTTGCCATGCCGGAATGAGAATTCCGAGACGATCAGATAAAACTCCCACATCCGGCAAAACGCCTCGTCAAACATTTCGGCGACCTTATCGCGATTGGCTTGAAAGCGCTTGTCCCACTCACGCAGAGTGTGCGCATAATGCAGGCGGAGGATCTCACAATCAGTGACCCAAAGCCCTGACTTCTCAATCTCAGCAAAGGTTTCGGACAGGGCTGGAGAGTACCCGCCCGGGAAGATGTATTTCCTGATCCAGGCCCCGGTTGTGCCAGGCCCGCCTTTGCGCCCAATCGAATGCACGAGCGCGCAACCATCATCGGTCAATCGATCGCGAATGGCCGAGAAGTATTCTTCATAATGCGCGACCCCAACATGTTCGAACATGCCGACAGAGACGATTGCATCAAACGTTTCCTGAACATGGCGATAATCCTGCAAGCGCAGCGAAACCTTGTCTTCCAAACCGGCGGCTTTGACGCGAGCCTGGCCAAGCGCCAATTGCTCATCTGAAAGCGTAACGCCGACAACTTCGCAGTCGAAATTCTGGGCGATATAGATCGAGAGCCCGCCCCATCCGCACCCAATGTCGAGCACACGCATCCCAGGTTTGAGATTTAGTTTGGCGGCGATGTGCGCCATTTTCAGCCGTTGGGCCTTCTCCAGGGAAATGTCTTCAGTCGGCCAGTACCCGCAGGAATACTGCATGTTCTCATCAAGGAAGAGTTTGTAGAACTCATTCGAGAGATCGTAGTGGTGCTGCACATTTTTTCGCGACGCCGCCGCTGGGTTTCGTTGGTGCCATTTCCGGATGCGTTTCAGCCACGCCTTCAATATCTTTTGTACCGGGTGACCGCGCAGGCCGGATCGGTTGAGCGCGAAGATTTTAAGTAGGTCGCGAATGTTGCCGTCTTCGATCACCAGACTGCCATCCATATAGGCTTCGCCGGCATGCAGCTCCGGGTTGAGGAAGAGCTTGCGATACAGCTTTTTGTCCTTGAGCCTGACGGTCGATTTCGGCTCTTCGCCAGTCCCGTGCTGATGCTGCACACCGTCAGCATCAATGATGATCAAGGTCCCCACTTTGACGAAACGCGCCATCATTGAGTTGAGTAAATTCATCAACCGCCCTCCGCTTGCAGACGGCATTTTTCTCAAAAAAAGTCGAAATCTCCAACTCAACTACCGAATTCGAGCGATCACATTTTCCTGAATTGGGTCAGGAAGGAGACGGCTTCACCACCGTTTTATCCGCGTAAACCAGGCGAAACCCCAGGCTTGGATCGGGGGCAAAACTGCCGATCTATCCCCATCCTGCTTTGTGATCTGAGACGTAAGTTTCCAGAGCGCGCGGTTTGCGGCCCAGCAAAAATTCAACATCATTTGATGGGCTGAATGACATGCCCATGCGCACCGCAAAGGTCATTTCGGCATTCATCTCTGCATACCAAGGCTCAGCCCCTTGAGCGATCAATCCATCGCGCATTTGGTCTGGCGTGATCGCCATAAAGGGAAGGTCCCGGCCGAGGGCAGCGCTGATCCGCGCCGCGGCTTGCGCAAAGGTCATCGCATCCGGCCCGGTGATCCGATAGGTTCGGTGCGTATGCCCCGTTTCAGTCAATGCCTTGATCGCGATTTCGGCGACATCTCGGACATCAACGAAACTGGTTTTCCCTGGTCCGTCCGGGAACATCACGGCACCCGCGGCAACAAAGCCGGCAAAATTCTGCATGAACCAATCCGGGCGAAGGAAGGTCCAGTTGAGATCAGTGTCCCGCACCACGGCCTCCAACTCGCCAGTGCGTCGAACGAAGAAGATCTCGCTTTCAGGATCCCCTTCAGCCGACAGCATGACAAACCGCTGCACTCCAGCTTGCTGAACTTGCTGCACCATGCGCTGCAGATCTGTTTTAAACGCGTCGCTTTGATTGGTGACCATGTAGACGGCCTCAACACCGTCTAAGGCAGACGCAAACGCTGCCTCGTCGGAGAAGTCGCCGAGGGCGGTTTCATAACCGTCTGATCCGATCATGGCGGCGGCCTTTTCAGCGTCGCGCACATATATGCGGAACGCTACGTCTCGCGCGATCAGTTGGCGCGCGATCTCGCTTCCGACATTCCCTGTCGCCCCAGTCACCAGTATCATTTGCGTCTCCGATTATTTTATCTGATTCTAGCAAAAGGACTGAGGCTGGTGACCAGAAGATGGGTCAGCGCCTCAACCGCTTGCTCGGTTGAAATCTTGTTTTGATGGCGGTCATCACAGATCGAATTGGCGGCCGCGACCAATGCCTTATAGAGCGGCGCGCGCTGATCTGTGTTCTCGTCGAGCACGCTTTCGAAGGCGCGTGCAAAACGCTCCGCATGATCGCTTTGCACCGCGCGGCCAGCATCTCGGGCCTCTGCATTCGCCTCCACCGCAGCGGCGAGCACGATCAAGGCGGGACCGGCATCTAAGGAACATTGCACATAGGCCGCCGCAACGATGCGCGCGATCGCTGGCACGGTTTGGGGCGCGCGGGCGATCTTCGCTTCGGCATCTGAGGCATAGTATTGGCTCGTATCGTCCAGCAAAGCGATGAGCAGGCCGGAGCGCGATTCAAAATGGTCATAGGCGATGGGTTTGCTCACCCCTGCCCGCTCCGCCAGGACCGCAAGGGTCAGTTCATCCGCACCGCCGGATTCCAGAAGCTGTCTGGCAACATCCAAAAGCTGGCGCCGGCGGTCCGCCTTGCTCAAGCGCTTCGGACGCGCAGAGGGGGTCTTGGATGCAACTGACATAACCTACCAATCGTAACTTACGAATAGTAGGTAGTGAAGTTCTGACCGGGGTCAAGATGCGGCTCGACACATTCCCGCCACACGAATCACCGATCCCTTAATGCGGGGCGGGCTTCGTAAGGAGGCTGCAAATGTTTCAGCTGACTGAGTTCTCACCTGAGCGCCCTGAATTCGGGAGCTTCTATCTTGTCACCCAAAGCGGTGAGCATGGGCCCTACCAGACCTATGACGACGCCGTGGACGCGGCTGAGCATCCACCCGCGAATATGATCGGGTTCAACCCACGCAAGGGCTAATATGTCGTGGACCGGAGTGAGCCGGACGAGCCTTAGGCGAGCTCTGCCATATAGCCCTGAAGCTTCATCACGGATGGCACAGAGTTTTCACGCAGCCGGTTCATGATGGCGAGCTTTTCCGTTTCGTGCTCTTGAATGCCCGAGACGAGCTCCGAATATCCGTCCAGGCGGTTCTCACGCAGCCATTTGCGCAAGTCTTTTTCCTGCGACCAATTGAATTGGTTCATCATGAACGCGTTCTGCATGCGCACCCAATCGGTGGCGTGGTTCGGCAGCGGCACGACCTGGCAGAGTCGATTTTTCTCTTCCTCAGTATCGCGGGTCAGCTCGATATGCGCGATGAAAGCAGCGCTGAAGACGGGCTGTACGGTTCTCACCGTTTGCAGGCGGATCGTGTCGCCAGCAAAAATCGTTGTTTCTTCAGCATTGCCAACCGCGCAGGCGGAGCAATCGACAAACAAAGTGTCCGGATCGCTCGGCAGCGTGCCTTCGTCCATGATGATCTGATCCGGCTCAATGCGCTGGATCCGGCCCTTGCGAATAACGTTTTTGATCTTGCGAAGCTCGGCCAGCTCCGGATCGGAAATGGTCGCGCCGTGGAACATTGTCGGGCGAACGGACTCATCGATGCGCACGAAGATGCCTGCTTTCTCGATCCGATCGAACATATCATCGATCGAGGTCGACGATGCAATCGCTTCCATTTGCGCCGCTTGTGCGCCCATCGTGGCCTCGAAAAAGCGTGGATCTGGCTGGGTTGTCTCGCGGCGCATCAACCAGGCATCGCGCGGCCGCACCCAGTGAATTTGGTCTGGATCGACATGGTTTTCGAGCAACCATACCACCGCGTCAATCCCGGTCTTTCCGCCACCGACGATCACATAACGCGACGGTTGCTCCATCACTTTTGGTAGGTCGTTGAGCGGCATCATTTTGACCCCGTCAGCGACTTCAAAGTTTGGCGTGTGCGTTGAAGGCACAGTGGTCTTCAGCCAAGTCGAGTCGACAATCTTCTCCCGAGCCACGACTTCATAAGTCTTATCAGACGTCAGGGCGGAGATTTTGCCGTCGCCTTCATACTTGCACATTGGAAGGTAGGTGACCCGTCCACTCGGCAAGAATTGGTAGCGCATCACTTCGTCAAAATAGGCCATGATCTCTGGGCCCGTGGCGAGGTCTTGCAAGCCTTTGTTCAAGCCGGTTGAGTCGATCGTGCCCTTGGACAGCTCTTTCGAGCTCACCCCATAATAGGCCGACGGTTGGTGCAGCGTCACATAGGGGTAAGCGTCATTCCAGTGCCCGCCCGGCTTGTGGTGCATATCAACGATCAGGACGGTCTTATCGCTTTCGGACAGGATGATATCCGCAAACGCCATGCCCATCGCACCCGCGCCCACGATTAGATAATCAACCTCAAACTTCTCCGCAGCCATCGCCGCCTCCTCCAAACAATATAGATCTTGATAACAGTGTTATTGTTTGCTAATAACACTGTTATTAAAGGTCAAGTGAATTATACTCGTGATTGAAAGTAAGGCGAAAATCCTAACAGCAGCTTCAGAGCTCTTTGCAACCGCAGGTGCAGGTGCGTTGAGTGTGCGCGCAATCTCGAAACGCGCCGGCCTGTCGACCATCGGGATCTACAATCACTTCAATGGCAAACAGGGGATTTTGGATGCGCTCTATATAGAGGGCTTCCAAATGGTGATGTCGGCAGTCCAGGTCGAGGACGAAAACCTGGCGCCGCGCGCAGCGGTTTTGCAGGGGCTGTCGAACTATATCGATCTCGCCACCGAACATCGCGGTCATTATGAACTGATCTTCGGCCGGGGCGATCCGAACTACACGCCCTCCTCAGCAGCGATCGCAGTCGGTGAAGAGGCCTTCAATCGGCTGACTTATTTCGTATCTCGCGCCCTGCCCGATACGCTGTCGGAACGCGAAAAACGGGAAGCCGCTTTACAGTTATGGGCCCTCTCGCACGGCTATGTCAGCCTGCAGGATCATGAAGCGACTGAACTCATTCCAGACACAGCCTGGCGGGATTTGATGATGCGCGCGGTGACAACCCATTTGGATGCGCTGATTGCAAAATATGCCGATCAGTAGTCGCGGGCGCCAAAGAAGGCGGTTCCGACCCTGACATGCGTCGCGCCGAGCCGAGCAGCGAGCGCATAATCCCCGCTCATGCCCATGCTTACCGTCTTCAGCTGATGCTGATCTGCTAGCTTTTTTAGGAGCGCAAAATGCGGCGCGGCAGGCTCATCGGCGGGCGGGATACACATCAAGCCGCTCACCTGCCCTGGATAGGTTTCCTGCGCGGCCGCCAAAAGCGCCGCCAGACCATCAACGCTCACCCCGCCCTTTTGCGGCTCGTCGCCTGTGTTCACCTGAATAAGCAGGTCAGGCGCTGCCACGCCGGTTTTCTCAACCGCCTTAATCAGCGCCTTGAGCAGCTTTTCCCGGTCGAGCGTCTCAATCACATCAAACAATTGTACGGCATCTTCGGCTTTATTGGACTGCAGCGGTCCGATCAGACGCAATTGCAGATCGGAACAGTTCGCGCGGCGGCTCGCCCACCGGCTTTGCGCCTCTTGCACGCGGTTCTCGCCGAACACGCGCTGCCCGGCCTCCAGCGCCGCTTCAATCCGCTCTTCCGGCTGACGCTTGGAAGCGGCCACCAAGGTCACATCGCCGCCAATCTCTGAAAGGATGCGTGTGCGGGCTTCGCTTATGGTCGGCGTCTGTGTATCTTCGGTCATCATGGGGTTGAAACACCAAGCCGTCTCCGCTCGCAAGTGGCGTATCGCAATCCGGCGCGTGGAATCGCATTTCCCGAGCCACCTCCCACCGCTTCTGTTCCTGACGGACCCCAAACGAACCCCTGACCCGGTCTCTGTGGCAGCGCACCTGCCGGCCGGCAGCGGCGTTCTCTATCGGCATTTTGGCGCTGAGGATCGGTGCGAGATCGCCGCGCAGCTTGCCATGCTATGCAGACGCAAAGGGCTTCGCGTTCTGATCGCAGCAGATCCACAGCTCGCCGCGGACGTCGGGGCCGACGGCGTGCATTGGCCAGAAGCGCTAGCTCACCACGCTCCGAAATGGCGGACGCGATTTGCGCTGCAAACGGCGAGCGCGCATTCAAGGTCCGCCATCAGCAAGGCAGCGCGCATGGGCGTCGATGCCGCCCTGGTTTCGACCGTGTTTTCCTCAAGCAGCCCGAGCGCAGGGCGCCCCATGGGCGCGCTTTCCTTCGCACAACAGTGCCGTGAAAGCGCCCTGCCCCTCTACGCCCTTGGCGGGGTGAAGGCGGGAAATGCGATCCGCGTTGCGAGTGTCGGCGGTCTGGCCGCGATTGAAGGACTTAGCTGACCGCGCGCACGGCGTCGGCCACAGATTCAACAGCCGCGTCCATCAGCTTCGCATCGGTCGCTTCAGCCATGACTCGGATCAGAGGCTCAGTTCCGGATTTTCGAATGACCAATCGCCCTTTTTTGCCAAGCTTCTTCTCAGCCGCTTCGATCGCAGCCTGAACCGACTCCACCTCGAGCGGCGCGCCCGACTTAAAGCGGACATTGACCAGCTTTTGCGGCACCGGATCAAACACATGTGCGATCTCGGAAAGGGGTTTCTCTTTCTCCACCATCACCGCCAGCACTTGCAGCGCGGCCATCAAGCCATCCCCGGTGGTTGAATAGTCAGACATCACGATATGGCCGGACTGCTCACCGCCGAGATTGAAGCCGCCTTCGCGCATCCGCTCAACGACATAGCGATCGCCCACTTTCGTGCGCTCAAGCGCTAGCCCCAGGCTTTGCAGATGTTGCTCAAGACCGAGATTGGACATCACGGTGGTGACGACGCCAGGCTGGGACAGATCTCCCCGCGCTTTCCAATGACCGGCGATCAAACCGATCAATTGGTCGCCATCGACCTCATTGCCCTTTTCGTCGATAATGATGCAGCGATCTGCATCGCCGTCGAGTGCAATTCCGATATCTGCGCGATAGGTTTGCACCGCTTCCTTAAGCGCTCTTGTATCGGTGGAACCAACCTCAAGATTGATATTGAAGCCGTTCGGTTCCACGCCGATTTTGAACACTTCTGCGCCGAGCTCATACAATGCCGCCGGCGCAACTTTATAAGCGGCGCCGTTCGCGCAATCGATGCAAATGCGAAGCCCCTTCAAGTTCATACGCCGCGGGAAGCTGGCTTTCACGATCTCAACATAACGGGCCTGCGCGTCATCAACCCGTTTGGTGCGTCCAAGCTCATTTGGCGCGGCGAGCTTATCATCGAGCGCCTTATCCATTCGGCTCTCAATCTCGAGCTCGATTTCGTCGGAGAGTTTGTACCCGTTTGGGCCAAACAGCTTGATTCCATTGTCTTCAAAACTGTTATGGCTCGCCGAGATCATAACCCCGAGATCTGCCCGCAAAGATCGGGTCATCATCGCAACGCCCGGCGTTGGAAGCGGTCCAAACAGAGTCACATCCATGCCTACCGATGTGAATCCAGCCACGAGAGCTGGCTCAATCATATAGCCAGAAAGCCTGGTATCCTTACCAATGACAACGCTGTGACGGCGAGGACTGGTGGTCCGAAAATACTTTCCCGCTGCCATTCCTAAACGCATTGCAATCTCCGGCGTCATCGGAGGTGTGTTCGCCGTGCCACGGATTCCGTCGGTTCCGAAGTATTTGCGTGTCATAGTGCGGTAATTCCTTGCTTCGTCCCGTTCTGAGCGCTTCTTTGCACTCCTTACATGCGCCATGCCACAATTTGGTTTAAGTTTCCAAGTTAGGATACAAATCCTGGTGGCACAGCATCTGCATATTAGGCGCTGTTGGGGAAAAGAGAGGACACGCAAAATGCGTTTAAAATCACTCCTAGTTGGCAGCATGCTTGCAGCCACACTCGCTGGATGCGCTACTGGCCTTCCATCCGATATGACCATCGCAGAATACTGCGCCAACCCAGATCGCGCGTCAGAAGAAGTCTGCCGTCTTAAGGTTGAAATTGATGGCAATGCGACTGCACTTGCTGAAACCAATATGAGCCTGCGCGAAGCCCGTCAGATCTCTGATAGCGCCATGTCAGCTGCGGCTGCTGCGCAATCGTCTGCGGACGCCGCCCAGAGCCGCGCCGATCAGGCCTATGCGCTCGCCAATCATCTGTCTGAGAAAGACCTGGATTGCAAAACAACCACGGTCCAGCAGTCAACAACCGGCACATGTGAGCCTGGTTACACGGTTATGGGCTGTGTCCAAACACGCTACACGCACCGTGCGGGCGGCCTGTCATTCCTGCGCGAGCTGAACAATGAGCAGTGCCGCTTCAACAGCCAGGTGCTCGAAATGCAAGTGCGCTGCTGCCGCGCTGCAAACACGGGTGTAAGCGGCTCCTAACCGCCGACTTTCTACCGTTCATTTTGTATTTGATAAGGGGATCCTAACGGGTCCCCTTTTTACCTTTATGCGTTCGTTTCTTCGACACATTCGGGAATAGTATTTGCAGTGACAGAATCATCGGCGTCGGATTAGGGACGGTGCGAGATCACACAGCAATCGCGGGGTAGAATTCAATGTGCGGGATCATTGGTATAGTAAGCCAACAAGGCGCAGCCGCCGAACGCGCGATGGAGGCGCTTAGACGCCTTGAATATCGCGGCTATGACAGTGCGGGTGTCGCCACTTTGCATGAGGGCAAACTGGATCGCCGCCGCGCCGCAGGTAAGCTCAGCAATCTCCAATCCCTCTTGAATGAGACTCCTATCCCAGGTTCGGTTGGGATTGGTCACACACGCTGGGCGACGCACGGCGCGGCCAACACGCAGAATGCCCACCCGCACGTGTCAGGATCGGTCGCACTCGTCCACAATGGCATCATCGAAAACTTCCGACACCTCAGGGAAACGCTTGAGCAAAAAGGGCATGTTTTCGAAACCGAGACCGACTCCGAAACCATCGCGCATCTGATCACCTCCAATCTCGAAACCGGCGCCGATCCGATCTCTGCGGTCAAAGCATCGCTCGCAGACCTTGAGGGCGCATTTGCGCTCGGGATTATCGTGGAAGGTCATGATGATCTGATGATCGGCGCCCGCAAAGGTTCTCCGCTTGTGATTGGTGTTGGAGACAATGAAATGTTCCTGGGCTCTGACGCCCTGGCCGTTGCCCCGTTCACCAATCGCGTTGTCTATCTTGAAGAAGGCGATTGGTGCGTCTTGCGCCATACCTCATACGAAATTTTTGATGAGACTGGCGCTTCGGTCAATCGCCCAGAAACGATGGTCCAAGCTGCGAGCGCGGCCGTTGAAAAAGGCAATTACCGCCACTTCATGCAGAAGGAAATCTTCGAGCAACCCGACAGCACCGCCCGCACAATCGGCGCATATGTGAATGCGCTTGATCAAGCGATCGAACTTCCAGGGGACGAGTCAGCGATTGACTGGGCGAGCGTCACGCACCTGCACATGGTCGCCTGTGGGACCGCCTATTATGCGACCTGCGTTGCCGAATACTGGTTTGAGCAAATTGCCGGACTGCCGGTAAAAACCGATATCGCCTCAGAGTTTCGCTACCGCCAACCGGCGCTGCCGAAACAGGCCGGCTTGGCACTATTCGTGAGCCAATCAGGCGAGACCGCCGATACGCTTGCGGCGCTGCGCTATTGCAAAGAGGCCGGCCTCAAGACAGCGGCCGTGGTCAACGTACCGACCTCGACGATTGCCCGCGAAGTAGACTTGGTCTTGCCGACCCTCGCCGGGCCGGAGATTGGCGTTGCCTCGACAAAAGCCTTCACCGCGCAGCTTTGCGCGCTGGCGGCCGCAGCGATTGCTGCCGGAAAAGCGCGTGGCCATATCGATCGCGCAAAAGAAGTTGAACTGGTTGATGCGCTAAGCGGCATCCCGCGATTGATCTCTGAAAGCTTCGCACTGGACTCACCGATCGCGGGGCTCGCGCGGGATCTCTCAAAAGCCCGGGATGTGATCTATTTGGGTCGCGGCGTGCACTACCCGATCGCCCTCGAAGGCGCACTGAAGCTGAAAGAAATTAGTTATATTCACGCCGAAGGCTATGCGAGCGGTGAGCTCAAGCATGGGCCGATTGCATTGATTGACGAAGAGACACCGGTGGTGTTCGTCGCGCCATTTGATGCACTGTTCGATAAGTCACTGTCGAACTTACAAGAGGTCGCGGCGCGGCGCGGAAATGTCTTGCTGATCAGCGATGCAGAGGGCGTCAAGGAAGCTGGAGATACACCGGCTCACAGTGTTGAAGTGCCAGCCTGCCATCCCTTTGTTGCGCCGATCCTATATGCTGTGCCGGTTCAACTGCTGGCCTATCATATTGCCGTCGAGAAAGGCACGGATGTCGACCAACCGCGAAATCTCGCGAAGTCGGTGACGGTCGAATAAAGCGGGATTGGGATTGATCGCGGCCCGGCCTGTGAGGGAAACAGACCGGGCACTAGATCAAGCTCATACAACTGTTCCGAAAAGCCCGAGAGTGAGGGCCGCACCGAAAACGGCGAGCGGAAGAGAGACGGCTGAAGCGATGAAGCTCGTCCGAGCTTCGATTGGGGAGGAAACACGCATGGGATTTGTCCTTCTTTGCGTTTCGAACAGCGACCATTCGCCGTCCGTGAACATCAGATAGGGACGCTATTTTGAAATTCAATGAATAATTTGAAAATTATTCAGCGTTCAATTTCTCGTGTATTTTGATCGGAACGCTCAACGCAGCGAGGAGGAGGTCCATGACCCCGTCCAATTCACGTTCAAGTTTCGGCAGAGTCAGCCGTGACCAAAGCTGCGGATACCGGAATTTCATGGTCGCTGACTGCATCATTTCGGCGACGAAGTTCGGATTTTCCATCGGTGCGAAAGTGCCTTCAGCAATGCCTTGCTCCAGAATTTGCACCAAATAAACGCGCTCTTGCGCCATCTCTTCGTTCGCGAAGGTGGGGCGCTCGCTGGACAATACTTCCGCAACTTCAAGAACTTTTGCATCCTTATCAAGCTTCTCGAAGGTAGCGGTCATGGCCGTGTGGTGAAAGACCCGCATCTTCTCCGGAGCGGGCATCTTCCGACGCACCAAAGCGGCGTTCTGCGCATTGATTTCCATATTCAGCTTACGCGCCATCGCTTCAGCAATATCTATCTTCGACGCGAAGAATCGATAGATGTTGCCAGCAGACATTCCACAATCGCGAGCGATTTCAGCCATTGTGGTCTTGGCGTAGCCATAGTGCATGATACGCTCCATAGCGGCATGGAGAATCTGCTCACGAGTGTCGAGTTTATCGTTCATGAGATTAGAATATAGGAAAAGTGTGAATGATCAACAAATTGTTCAATTTCGCACGCAGTTGTGAGAAGAAGTGTGACTGAATTCACCAAAATTGGCGTTCTTGGCGCCGGCGCATGGGGCACAGCGCTCGCAGCGTCTCTATATCAAAAGGCCTCAGACGCCTCGACGGACATTCCCGTTTGGGCACTCGAAGCAGAGGTCGCCGACGCTCTGAGCGCTGGCCAAGGCAACCCGACCTACCTGCGCGACATTGATTTGCCGAAGATGCAGGCAAGTACGGATTTGAAAACCCTGGCCGATTGCGACGCCATCCTGGCGGTTGTCCCGGCTCAATTCGCGCGCTCCGTGTTTGCACAGCTCGCGGACATGATCCGGCCCGGCACAGCCATCCTTTTGTGCGCCAAAGGCATCGAACGCGACAGCCTCAGCCTGATGACGGATGTTCTGAAAGAGACCATCCCGAGCGCGATTCCAGCCGTCTTGTCCGGCCCAAGCTTCGCGGCGGATGTTTCACGCGGGCTTCCCACCGCGGTCACACTCGCCTGTGAAGACGAAGCGATTGGCAAAGCTCTGATGGAAGCCATCGGGCAACCCGGCTTTCGCCCCTATTGGTCAAACGATCTCATCGGCGCTGAGATTGGCGGCGCGGTCAAAAACGTCCTCGCCATCGCCTGCGGGATTGTCGAGGGCTTGCAGCTTGGACGCTCAGCCCACGCAGCGCTCATCGCGCGCGGCTTTGCCGAGATGACCCGGCTAGGCACCGCGATGGGCGGCCGCGCCGAAACGCTGGCAGGATTGTGTGGGCTCGGCGATCTGGTCTTGACCTGCTCTTCGCCACAATCGCGCAATATGAGTTTCGGCTTGGCGCTTGGCCAAGGTCAGTCCGCGCAGGATATCCTCGCGGCGCGCAACTCGGTCACCGAAGGCGTCGCGACAGCCCCTGCCCTGATTGCACTCGCACAGAAGCATGCTGTTGAAATGCCTATCTGCGAAGCGGTGGATGCCATACTCAGTGAACGGACAACCGTAAAAGATGCGATCACACGCCTGCTCGCGCGCCCCTATAAAGGAGAATAGATTATGCCGCTTTTCCTCATAAACGCTCGCGACAAAGCCAATCACTCTGACTTAAGGCAAGCGACCCGGCAGGCACATTTGGAGTGGGCTGGTCAGTATCGACACAAAATCGCGATGGCTGGTCCTGTCCTCTCTGATGACGGTGAAACCATGGTTGGATCCACGTTCGTCATTGAGTTTGAAGCGCTCGATGAGGCGAAAAGCTGGGCTGCGGAAGATCCTTACGCCAAAGCCGGATTGTTTGAGCGCACCGAGATCATTCCGTTCATTTGGTTGATCGGAGATGGCCCCTCAAATGGCTGATCCAGACAAACCGTTTTGGGAGTCGAAATCACTTGAGGACCTGACGCCGCAAGAGTGGGAATCGCTCTGTGACGGCTGCGCGAAATGTTGTTTGATCAAACTCGAAGACGAAGACACGGGCGAGATCGCGATGACCCGCCTGCATTGTAAACTGCTCGACGCCGAGACCTGTCATTGCAGCGATTACCCGAACCGCAAACAGCATGTGCCAGACTGTGTGATCCTGACTCCGAAAGATGTTTCCGAGCTGCGTTGGATGCCCGCCTCCTGCTCGTATCGGCTCGTTCACGAAGGCAAGCCGCTCCCTGAATGGCATCATCTGATCAGCGGTGATCCGGATCTGATCCATCGCCGCGGCGAATCGATTATGGGCCGAACCTTGAGTGAAGACACTCTGTTCGACCCAGATGATGTTGAGCAAATTGAAGACTGGATCGTCGATTGGGACGGCAACGAGCCTTAAGGCCCTTCGATCTCATAACCTTTGTCGCGCAGCATGGTGATCACGCTATCTGGTCCAGCGAAGTGTCCTGCCCCAGCGGCGATCAGGACGGAGCCCGGTTCCTCGAGCATCGCTTCAATGACCGGGACCCAAGCTTCATTGCGGGTCACCAGCAGACGCTCATAAGCCTCATCGGTAAAGCCATAGCCTTCGGGATCCGCCATCAACGCACCGATCCCGGCGACATCTCCATCCGCCCATTCTTCCACCAGAAGATCGAGCATGCGCGGTGTGTCATCGAGCAAGAGCGCTGATTCATACAGCATCTGGATCTGATCGCCTTCGCTGAGCAGATCGAACGCATCGGCTTGCTGTGAGATCGTTTCCAGATAAGCGAACGACTTGCCCGCTGCCGTGCCTTCAGCCTCAATCACAGTCTCGACACCGGAATTTGGATCATAGCCATCATTGACCAGTTTCATCACGCCCAGATTGACCGAAGCCATCCAGGGCTCAAACGTGTTCATCGCATCCAGCGGCACACCAATCGAATCAAAGGCGGCTGAGATGACCGCTTCATCTTCGTCGTTCAAAACTTCCTTCAAGGTCCGGCCATCTTGATACATGCCGCGCGCAAGGAAGTCGGTGGCGATTGCGCGCTGCGCCGCTTCGCTGCTCATATCGACTTCGAAGACGATTGTATCGGCGTCTGTAATCGCCTGGTCTAAGGCCTCGGTTCGCCATTCCAGATCTGGCCGCAGCAAGTGCACGGTTCCGAAAATATTGATTGTTGTGTCTTCGTCCGACAGCGTCCACATCGCTGGTGCGCCTGGCCCGCTTGTTGAAAGCGCCGTCTCGAGCGTGCCTTCAAACCGTTCCAGGATCTCTTCTTTCGAAACCCGCTTCGGCGCTTCAGCGGCTTCACCCGCTTCAACTGTGTCCGCATCGACCGCAGGCGCAGGCTGATCACCGCCGCACGCCGACAGCGTCAGAGCAAGCCCAAGAACGGCGCCGCTGACGCCCAATCGCAATCTGTTCATTTTCATTCCTCGCTGGTCGGTCTGTATGTGCGTATCACACGGCTGCTTTCAACCTCGTTACGCGGATTCTTGCAATTGCATCGCCTCCCGGCTTGGCGTATGAGGCGCGTAGAAGCACCTATAGCTCAGCTGGATAGAGCGCTGCCCTCCGAAGGCAGAGGTCAGAGGTTCGAATCCTCTTAGGTGCGCCAGCTTCTCGAAATGACTACCAAGGCGCCTTCACGCGATAGAGCACGCGGTCATGTTCGCCGGTGACGAACAGATTGCCGTCCTCATCCATGGCGACGCCGTTGAAGATTTGCGACGGCGGTAGGCCTGGCAAGCCAGGTGTTCCAGCCGGGAAAGAGGCAATCGCGCGGCGTTCGCCTTCGCGGGTCACATGCAGGAGGCGGGACGCCTCAGCCTCGACCACCACAAAGCCGTCTTCGGTCACCACGAAGCCTTCAGGGTTGGCGAGATCGCTGACCACAACCTCAGGCGCTTCCAAAGCTTCTCCAGCGCTGGCAATCTTCAGGATCTGGCCTGCGCTGCGATCACTCACATAAAGATCCTCACCATCGACGATCAAAGCGGTCGGGGCCGTCAAATCATCTGCGAGAACCGTGGTTTCGTCTTCACCGAACAAGGTGACCGCCCCTTTCAAGTGCTCTGCAATGGCGAGCTCCCCTCGATAGCGCATCGCAGACGCAGGTCCGGCGAGGTTTGGAATGTGCCGCAAACGGGTCTGCGTAGCCGGGTCCCAGATCCGAACGTCAGAATCAAACCATGAGCTGAGGATCAGATTGTCGCCATCGCGCGCGACATTGAGCGAGCCGCCAAGCTCGCCGACGCCGACCACATTTCGCTGCGTGATAATCTCCTCACCGGTCTCGCGATCAAAGCCGCGCAAGGCGTGCACGTCGGCCACCCAAACCGTATCGCCGATGACGGTCACCCCGCCCGGGTGAGACATGCCGCCGGGTTGGAGATCGGTGAACGTTCCGTCTTCATTCTGACGCTTGATAAAGCCATCGGTATAGCTGGAGACGAAGATCGTGTCCGAGCTATCAAAAGCGAAATTATCGAGGCCCGGCGTCAAAGTACCGATCACCTCGCGCCCGCTTTCGCCCATGCGCACCACCTCGCCTGTGCCGGTATCGAGCACGTGCAAGGTCCCCTCACTATCGAACTTGATCGCCGCGGGAACCGTGAACCCGGTCGCCTCCGTCCGTCGCTCGCCGGTATCGACATCGAAACTAACCACCTCGCCTGCAAACCAGCGCGGGCCGTAGAGACGCCCATCCGGCCCCCAATCCATCCCATTGAGGCCGCAGCCCGGCCCGAGATCATCCGCGATCAGGCGCGGCGCGCCCTCGCCTGTCGGGTCGAGCTCATAGAGGTTCGTTCCAAGGAAGCATTGCGAGACAAACAGGCGGCCATCATCTGAAAACGTAATCGGATTTGCGCCGGGCGGGATTTGCGCCGCAACCACTTTCTCGCCTTCCGGCGTAAAGCCTGCCACCTGGCCGGTCAGGATTGATGTCCAATAGTATGACCCATCCGGTGCAAAAGCGACATCGTCGGGGCCGAACACACCATCCTCGGCGGTAAAGCGACGAACCTTTTCGCCCGTCTCGGGATCAATGACTGTCAGATCAGAGCCGATCACTGATGTGACATAGAGCAAGCCATCTGGCCCGAAGTGAATACCGTTCGCGCCGGAAATATTTGCGCCGGTCGCGATGGTTTCCAAGACCGCTTTCGGGGCGGCCTCTGACGGCGCTTCAGCCTCAATGGTGACGTCATCTGATCCTGAGTTGCAACCAGCAAGCACGACACCCGCGAGCAGCAATGAATGTAAATGGCGCATGCGCAACCTCCCGCTTTTTTGCCAACTTGCGGCTGGGCTGTGGTGCTGTCAATTTGAGGATGGCCCTTCCGTAGAGGGAGGTTCTACTCTGTCATATCCGCGAAGGGGTTCTCGGTCGGCAAGGCGATCGCATTCGCTAAGCCGCGGATTTTAACCGCGCTTTCGCTGATTTCGATATCGGCTTCCTGGATCTGATCCTCACCGAACCGATAGATTGGCGCATACTCACCGCAATCGGCTTTTGCGATATAGGCGCTCGACGCGGTGACGCTCGTTTCGCGTTTGTCGAGATAAGCTCTCATCGCTGCCTCGCCATAGCGCTTTTCGAGCATCGCCTCGGTTCGCGTGGGCGAGAGCACCACGGCGGAGGCATTGTTCCCGCCAAATCCTTTTGAGTTGAGGATCGCGACCTCGACATCTTCTGGCGCGCGCGACTGGTGGTCTGGCCCAAGGCTTAGGCGCTCTTGATGGACATCATCGGCGACCCCATCGATGGTCTTGATGCCGGGCAGCACGCCATACTTGAAACAGCCCAGTGCTGCCGCAAGCTGGTCACCGCTGGCGGGCGCGATTGTATGGCCGAGATAGGCTTTCACCGCGACGACGGGCCAGTCATTAATGCCAAACGCTTCGGCCACTTGGTCAAAAATCTGAGATTCCGAGACCCGGTTTTGCGGCGTGCTAGAGCCATGGGCGAGGACCATGCTCTTGTCGCGCATCGTGTCTTTGCCCACCACAGCTGACGCGGCCGCGACGGCCTTTGCCATGCTAATATGATTGCCGGGCCCCGGCGCCGTGATCGATTTCTTGGTGCCGTCCGCATCGATGAAGACATCCGTGATTGCGCCAAGACACGGCGCGCCGAGTTCCATGGCAAGCGCATCATCCATCAGAATGAAATACTGGCTCGACTCGCCGATGGTGAAGCCGCAATTCTTGCCAAACGGACGGCTGGCACGGCGATAGTCGATCTCGTCCGTGCCATAAGTCCGGATCATATTATCGTCGCTGGCGAGCGCGCCCATTGTGCCGAACCCGTCCATCAATTCAGGGCCAATCGGGGCTTCGCTATTACCGACCATAGCAACCCGAATTTTCCCCGCTTGCAGGTCAGACACAGCATGGCGCAAGTTCGAGAGGAAGGTCGCACAGGCCGCAACCGAGCTACTGGCAATCCCGACATTTGACAGGACATAGGCGTTGATAAAGTCGGTCGGCATCGAGTTGATGCCCATCACCAGAGCTTTGGTGGTCACCCGCTCGCCTTTGAGGCGCGCCTGGTGCATTCCGCCATAGCCTTCTTTGTCCATCTGGCCGAAGCCACTCGACGAATAGACGCCGACCTCATCCGGGTTGATGTGTTCGAGCACGGTGTCCCATTCGATGCCCATCGCTCGCAAGGCATCGGTCGCGCCGAACAGAGCCATCTGAAGACCGCGCGGCTGGAAGCGCGAATTGTAGAGGCTCGCCATCTCAAAACCGGTCGGCAATTGCCCAGCAGCCTTGATCGGGAACTCGCGCGTATTGTTGAACTTCACATCAAGCCCGTCTGACGCGGTGACGCGAACATGGTCATCGTCATGGTCTTCAACCGACCAGCTTTCCGGCAAAGGTTTTGGAAGCTTGTCTTTCGCGACCACGAATTCGAGCGGTGCATCATTGCCACCATTCTCAGACTGCAGGGTCGCATTCGATTGCCAGTACAATGCGTCGACATCGAAATGGCTTTGCTCGACACGGCGGACCAGGGTCCCGTCCATGACATCGGTTTCAAACCTCGCCGCAACGCCGGCCTGATCCAACTCGGTGCCATCTTCGCAGCGATAGGTTTCGCCGGTTTCGGTCTCGACCAGGCCCATCATTACGGCGAGACCGGCAATCGTACTCTGCCGCTCCTCGGTCGGGAGTGTTTCGATAATCATCCGCCGAAAGCTTTGAAATCCAGATGTCCGTCCGGCCGCGTTCACGCCGCCCATGCTCACAATGACTGGTAGCCGCATTTATTCTATTCCAGCTCTTCCTGTTCGCGCCTTTTCACACGAGTGAGTCGCGCTTGTGGTGCAAAACCTTTCACATCGGGATCGTAATGTCACCCGTTTGCAGAAACGCTTTTATGCACACCGGGTACGTAGCCGTGCGCTAAGGCTTGGCAGGTAATGTGCGGGGTCAGGCGGATGCCCTGCCCTGGCAATTCACTGGGCGCGCTATATCCTGAAAAAGTCCAGGCATAGGCGTTGCCCTTCCACTTCAAAAACGGCGCCGCGCCCGTCGTGAACATGGCGCCGTCGGGAAGCTCTGACGGCACAATCGTTTCGCGTTCCGATTTGCCTTTCAGAACGGATTGAATCTCACCTGCGATCGCATCGCTTAGATCAGAGGCTTTCGGACGATAGCGAAACACGCCGGAGCGCACCAAAGCTTCGCGAAATCGCTTGGCTTCTGGATAGCGGCATTCATAACAAGGCCGGTGCCCTGCCGCGAGCGAGGTCACTTCGTCCAAGAAGAAGAGCTCGGTATATCGCCGTTCGGCCATGAGCTCGCGCTGGCGCCCTTTGAACTCGAGCACGCAGGTAATCCATTGCCGCGTTTTCCAGTGCGTCGGCTTCAGCGTCTTCTCATCGTCATGAAAACAGCCGCCGCGATTGCCCATCATCGTCCCGCGCTCTGATACCGCGTGAATGAGGCCAAATGGATCAACGCGGTTTTGCAGGGGCATAATTTAGCTTTCTTCACCGCCGAAGCGCTCTGTCCATTCCTCGACCATCGCATCTTCGATCTTTTGGAACAACACGGGCGGTGCCTGGATCGCCATGCCGTGGGGCAGCGCGTCCAACAAGCCATCATCTTCCGGCGATGGCCAGTTGCGATTGCCCTCAGGAATGCCCAGCGTGTCCAAGATCGATTTCGCCGTGTTCGGGATCAGCGGCTGCGCTACAATCGCGAACAGGACAACCAGGTTCAGTCCGGTGCGCACACCAACAGCCGCAGCATCGACATCATTCTTGTACTTCACCCAAGGCTCGGCCCGGGTCAGATATTCATTTCCCGCTGCCCACAGCGCACGCGTTTCAGCCGCCGCTTTGCGGAACTCCATCGCCTCATAGTGTTCGGAAATGCGCTGAAGGCTGGCTTTTAGTTCGCCTGCCATCCATGCTTCGTCTTCGCCCGGTGCGCCGCTCGCCGGAAGCGCCCCATCGAATTTGCTGACCGTATATTTGGTGATCCGGTTCACAAAATTGCCGAGCACATTGGCAAGATCGGAATTGATCGCCGCTTGGAACCCTTCCCAGGTAAAGGCCGCGTCTGAGCCCTCTGGCGCATTTGCCATCAGATACCAGCGCCAATAGTCTGCCGGAAGCAGATCCAGCGCCTGGTCCATAAACACGCCGCGCTTTTGGCTGGTCGAGAACTTGCCGCCATACCAGGTGACCCAGTTAAAGGCTTTCAGCTTATCAACGGCTTTCCAAGGCTCGCCGGAACCGAAAATCGTGACCGGGAACGACACCGTATGGAAGGCGACATTGTCCTTACCCATGAACTCGACATATTCGACATCGTCCGCACCCTTATCGGTGCGCCACCAACTTTCCCAATCGCCGTCATTGGCTTTCGCCCATTCTTCGGTCGCCGCAATGTATTCAATCGGCGCGTCGAACCAAACGTAGAAGACTTTATCCTCAAAGCCTGAACGCGGATTGCCGTCGGCGTCCAAGACCGGCACGCCCCATTTCAGGTCGCGCGTAATCGCCCGGTCGCGCAGTCCCTCGTCCAGCCATTTCAGTGCAATCGAGCGCGCGAGTTGCGGCCAGTCCTTTGAGGCCTCAACCCATTCCCGGATCGTGTCCTGCATTTTCGATTGCAACAGGAAGAGATGCGCCGTGTCGCGTATCTCGATATTCGTGCCGCCAGACACGGCAGAATACGGATTCTTCAGGTCCACCGGGTCGAGCAAGCGCCCGCAATTATCACACTGATCGCCGCGCGCCTTCTCATAATCGCAATGCGGACACGTGCCCTCGACATAGCGGTCCGGCAAGAAGCGCCCATCATCGACGCTGTAAACCTGTTTTGAAACGCGTTCTTCAATCAGGCCTTTTTCTTCCAGCACGCGCGCAAAATGCTGCGTCAGCACCTTGTTCTCATCGCTCGAGGACCGGCCAAACCAATCATAGGAGAGCGAGAACCCCTCGCCTGCGGCGCGCTGAATCTCGTGCTGCTCATCGCAATAGTCTTGAACGCTGATCCCAGCGGTTTGGGCCGCGAGCTCCGCCGGTGTGCCATGCTCATCGGTGGCGCAGATATACATCACGTCATGCCCGCGCAGCCTTTGGAAGCGCGCATAGACATCCGCCGGCAGCATAGATCCGGCAAGGTTCCCCAGGTGCTTGATGCCATTGATGTATGGCAAGGCGGAGGTGATCAGGATGCGTCGTTTACTCAAGAGTCTCGTTCCTCTAAGCTTTCCCTAGCGTTAGACTGAGTCGACCAGAGAATTTCGGCCTGTCTAATCGCGAGATGGGATAAAGGAAACATCCTTAAGGAGGGAAGAATGCCAAAAATTGCAGGTGTAAACCTACTCGGCGTGCTGCTTGCGGCGGTCGCCATGTTTTTTATCGGGTTCATTTGGTACGGGGTCTTGTTCCAAGAACCGTGGATGGCGGCGAATGGACTATTCTTTGCCGATCCAGCGAAAGAGTACATTCAGTGGCTGAGTGCAGACGGCATCCAGTCGACATCCGCAGCCATGGGGCCTGACCCGATGATCATGCTGGCGGGCTTCGTTTTATCGCTGGTCTTAAGCTTCGGGCTCGGCTGGCACATGAAGCAGAAGAATATTTCAAAGCTTGGCACTGCGGTTCTGTTTGGGCTGTGGCTAAGCCTGCTCATCGGCTTGCCTTTGATCGCCTATGACACGGTCTATACGCCGTACGGCTCCTTGATGGGCTTCTTCGTCGATGGCAGCCACACGGTCGCGACGATTATCGCGGCCTGTGCCATCATGTCCTTGTTCGACTAAGACAGCCGCACTTGAAAAAAGAAGCCCCCGGATCGCCAGCGCGGTCCGGGGGTTTAAGTCAAATGCTCCTGTGTGGGAGAGTGAAGGAGCATCTGGGAGGAAACACGTTCGGGTCAGCCGATCTGCGGCGCCCACGCTGACAATCGGATTTCGACATTTCGCATCATCGGAGCGTCAAGCGCGCTCGCCGGGTCCGTCGACGCAAAGCTGGCATTCAATCGCGTCCCGGCAAGGTCAAACGCCTCCAGCGCGTCGGCAACTGCTTCCAAGCGCGCGGCGGCGAGCCGTTCAGCCTGAATAACCGAAGCCGCATCTGGCGCACGGGCCTGCAGCGAGACCGGGCCGACCATGCATCCTGCGAGCTGCGTCTGTGCGGCTTTGAGCAGCGCTTCAGAGGCAGCATTCAATTCGCTTTCGCCGGCCTGAAAATAAACTTGAAGGGTTTGGCTGTCGCACACCGCTGTCTGAACCGGGCTATAAGCCTGCGTCGGCGGCGCCGGTAAAGGTTGCGCACTCGCCAATGTTGCAGAGGCCGACAGCGCAGCGAGGCTCGTCAAAACTTTGATCATTTTCAGCTCCCTTCTCGTGTGAGATCAGGAAACGCATACCGCGCGGCGAAATCATGCCCGGATCGGGATGAAATGTGGCAACTGCATGATCTTGTAATGACGACTTGCGCTTTCCGGTCGCTCATTATAAACGACCCGCCAGTGCCCCTATAGCTCAGCTGGTAGAGCAACGGATTTGTAATCCGTAGGTCCGCGGTTCGAGTCCGTGTGGGGGCACCATTGGTTCCTGGGTCAGGCAGCGCGGTACGATACAATCCGTCGGACCGGGTGCGATTTCTCCCTGCCGTGCTCGAGTAGGTTGTTTCGCGTCCAAATTTTTCTTGCCTTATGGGCGAAAAGGCCGAGCTCAATTTTGTGAATGAGCAGATTAGCGCTTACGGGTGACCTTAGTTTGTGGGTTAAGTCACAAATCTAGCCGCGTATTCGCGCTAAGAAATAAAAAAATTGGAGTAACCACTAGGCTTAATTGGCGAGAAAGGAGCAATTAATGACTGAAGAGTTGAACATTATGGAGATCGCTGACGAAGATTTAGACGCAATGACTCCTGATCAGTCGGCTGCTTATTCCGCCAAGCTTTGGGGGGCTCACATGCAAGCTGAATCTGAGGCTTTCGGTGCTATAGAGGCGGGTGCAATTCCGGTCGTTGCCCTAGGCGACTCCTGGTTCGACTATCAGCCCGCTGGGTTTGATATACTCGATTTTCTGCAACGCATGCCTGAGTACGAGATCTTTGACCACGGTGAGGCCGGGGATACGATTGAAAATATGGTCTACGGAACGGACTATAAAAGAAGTCGTTGGCGTCCTAAACGTCCTCGGCTGGAAGACGCGCTGAAAGAAGTTCGCGACTCTGGCGCAAAGTTTTTCCTCGTTTCGGGGGGCGGAAATGATGTGGCCGGAAAGGAACTAGAAAACCTGCTCAACCATGCTGAAACTGGTCGCCCTGCTATTCGCAAAGGCCATCTCGATTTTTTAGTCGATACCGTCTTTAGAGAAGCCTTCGAGGCGCTATTCGAAAAGATCTGGAACATTGACCCGGAGATTTCAATCATTGGGCATGGATACGGCAACGCGATACCAGATGGACGCGGTGTTATCCGAGTTCTTGGGTTCCAATGGATTGGACCATGGCTGCGTCCGGCATTGACAAAGAAACGCATACTCGGAGCTGTGGAACGCCAGCAGGTTGTAACCACCCTAATTGGTCGGCTGAACGATCTAATTGGCGAGCTGGGTCAGAAGTATTCCAACTATCATGCGATTGACGCACGTACCGTGATCAAACCATCGGATTGGGAAAATGAGCTACATCTCAAGAATAGCGCATTTAGACGAGTGGCCGTGCTCTTCCACGAGAAAATCCAGGCGATCGCCGCGCAACAAAAACAAATGAGTTGAGGCCGACTGGTTCTCTATCGTTCAGTCTTAAATTCGAACCGATCCCTGTTGTCGGTTTTGTACTCGGTGAGGAGCAAAGGGCTCGATTGCCCCTGACCCGACTGAACACACTCTAGACAATGCTCGCTTGCCTGTTTTTCCTTCAAATATCTTTCTGGTATTTTCCCACATCCCAATGGTTGCGCCTGATTGAGAGGTTGTAACCGCAGCGCTGTTTTTGGATGCGTCCAGCCGTTCGAAAACACAATTCATGACCGGAATGAGATCGCGTTCAACAATTTGCCCACAAGACTCGATTTAGTGGGAAAACTCACATCGCGGTTTTCAAAAGCGATTTATCAAAAAGCTCTCACCTAAATTCATAGCAATGGGGGCTCAAATGAATATAGTAAAATGGTCGATACCGGGGCATGCGCACGCGACGATCTTATTACCGCAAAGCCATATTAACTCAGTCATCGCTTTCAATATGACTCCCGTGAACAATACTGACGCGGCAGTTCGCGGCGCGGTCAATAGCAACACGTTCCCAGATTTTGTCGACATAGAACATTTCGATCATGTTCTGAAGCGGTCCCAGCGGCTCAATCGCGTTATTCACGTGGATATGGTCCATCACCAAGAGAGTTTTGATGCCCAGCTCGCATTCAGTTTTGTCGGCGGCACCAAAACTCATGGTGATGTTGTGCCGTTCAAGACAAATGCTCGGGGTATCACTAGATTGTCTGTTTTGGCGGAGTTGGTGTGATGAAGACTCTACTAACGACCGCGACCGCAATACTCATTTGTGCACCGGCTGCAATTGCTCAGGAAGAGAGCAGTGAGGCTTGTTGGATTGGAGGTGATGGCAGTACGCTCACAGATGACTGCGGTATATCAAAGGACGACTTGCTAGGATCCTTGGACTTAGCAGCCCCAGCGAACCCACTTTTTACCCTGATGGGGGCGACACCAGAGAAGGTCATTAAGCCGAAGCCTGGCGAGAGTTTCATGTTTTCCTATCTTCCAGATGCTGTTGACGCATTTGGACAGGAAAACACATCGATCGGCATTGAGATAAACCCTGGCAATCTAATGATGCCTGAGTATCTTTCCCCTCAAGCGCTTCGTTCAGACGCGAACGGAGAATCGGTTTCTCGGATCGCGCCGTTTGGCAATTCACAGCAGCGTGCGGCATTCCTGTCCCAATTTACGCTTTCCGCAGCCTACATCGAGAAAAACGGAGATACTGACTCTTCTCAATACGGGTTAGGCCTCAGCTATGTCTATGACGGCAAATCCGCCATTTATAATGGCAGAGACTTTCGAGATTGTGTAAAAGAGAGTGATCCAGTCTATGTGGAGATCCTTGATAACGCCGTGCCATTTGGCAACAAGGTAAGGTCAATTCTGGCGAAAACCGACATTCCAGCTATTGCCTACCAGGAAGTGGTTCAAGCAGCGGACAATGAGTACATTGATGCACAATCCGCCAGTCGTTTCCCGGATTTTAAAACGGCTTTCGAAAAAACGCAGATTACGATTCCCAGCGTGGGGCCAAATGGTGCGGTACAGTCGAGTCAGCGGGCGCTCACTGCGGAAGAGATTTCTGAGATTTTGAGCCACTTAGGGCCCATTGTGCCCGCCTATACGAAAGAGCAATTGGATCTAATAAATACCGCCATGCAAGAGTGTGGAGAGCTCGTCACACGCTGGAACCGCCCAGTCTATGGTGGCGGAGTGTCCTTCTACCACACCGATATTGATCAACCCAATGAAACGATGTTGGGAACACAGACAGATGTGCCTGAAGATGAGTCGGGCTGGGGAATTTGGGCATCGGCTTCGCTTCCGTCACCTTTTGGAACGGAAACGAAAACAGTGGTGAACGGCTACTCAGAAGAGGTCAGCAACGGCCAATTCGTGATCAGCGCCCGTTACAATGACGGTCTCATCCGTGACCGAAAGGTTGGTGACGAGACAATAACAGAATCCGTTGATGGCTGGTCCTTGGGGGGACGTTACGTGCATCAACTGGCCGCCTCTCAAGACCAGAAAACCGTGAACGCGCGTGCTTTTCGGGCCTTTGTTGAGGCGGCCTACTCTCAGGAAGAATTCGGCGACATTGATGACGAGTTTTATCAGCTTGGTATCGGCGCAGAATTCCAGCTTCGTAAGGACCTGTTTTTCCAATTCATCATTGGTGACACGTTTAACAGCGACATCGACCGATCAACCTATCTCACAGGTGAGTTCAAATGGTCGTTTTCAAGCCTTTCTGCGCAATAGACCTTAGGCCGATTTAGGCCCTTATGGGGACAAAGCGATGCCCTCTCCTCCCGTCGTTTTGTCCCCTTTTTCACAATCCAGGAGACTGATTTATGCATGTTGAAGAAAACGAACTAAACCAAATCGCCGCAGCTCAGAGAGCGCTTGGGAAGTCGGTCGCATCGATCCTGGAAACAAGCTACGGAGATGACTTCGATGAAAAGGCGCTCGAGGAGGTTGGACGTCAACTGGTCAAATACTCGAAGCGTCTGCAAGAAGGAATTCCGCGCGCGACCCCGTTCCAGCTGTTCAGGATCGCGACAGATAATGTGGATACGTCCTCAAAAGAAGAACACCGCATAATGATCGTCATCGATGATGGTCAGCCAGGGGATGTAGGGTTGCCGGGTGCTACGACACAATGCCCGCGATGCGGCTATCATTTTTAGGTAATATCCATGACGACGCCTCTCTATTTTCGTGAAATAACTGCCTTTCCGCCCGGCGATGAAAATGAAATCGTTTTCAACAAAGGGGGCGCTGAGAAGAAACAGCTTCCGCCAGAGTACCAGGCTTTTCTCACCGACCTTGAACTTGCTGCCAGCCGCGTAAGATCGGCATTTGATATGGAGTTTCCCGAAGCCAGAGCACGTTTGATCAACGCGCTCACGCATGCTGCGAGGGTAGGTTTAGGAGGAGCATACCCAAATCTTCCATTGGGGAAATCTCAGTTTGAGGTTGTGAAACTGAAGATCGCTAACGAGGCCTATCAAATCCGTAGAGATCGTATTTATCGAATGCTTCAATGGTCTCCAGCCTGGCTGGTAGGGATCATCGCTCTGTTCTCAATCTGGTTTCTGTTGAATAATATTGCAACAACAATTGCCGATGCGATCAAGCTGACGCCGCAAAGCGTGTCTGATTTCGGCGTCTCTCTCGGGGCCTACGGTATGGCTCTATTTGGCGTTTTTTTTGGTGCTTTATTGATAGCATTTGGGCGAAATCGGAACATCACATTCGACAACTTTACAAAGATTAAGACCTACCGGTTCGGTGTTGTGAAGTATCTTATCTTCCTCTCGGTGCTCGCAGCCATTCTCATGATATTGCTGTATCACAAGGTCGTCCAATTCGGATTGGGGACGATTGTCTTGAATGATTTCCTCGAGATTCCTTCGTACGGTGTCATAGTCGGTCTCGTTTGTGCTGTCAGCGAACCCTTTATTCTGGGTCTGGTTACGGAAAACTTGAACCCGGACTCCACCAATGAGGCGATCAAAACGGGCGTCCCCTCTGGAACGCCCGGCGAATCCGGAAACCAATCTGCTGAAAGCAACTCTCCCCAAGACAAACCTTCCGGAGGTGAACCTCCCGAAGACAACCCTCCCGGAGATAACCCTCTCGAAAAGCAGAGTGAAACCTCATCGCCAAAGCTGGAATGACTGGTCTGCGATAGACAGATAGAGTTGTGTGTAAAATCACTGCGCGATCGTGGCATATCTGCGCGACTTGGAAACAAAATAAGGAACGGGCAATATGTCAAAATACGCCAGCAAATACAGGGACGTTTCCAGCAAGGATATCGACGGCATTAGTGACCTGGTCGTTTGGGCTCCAATTAAACAAGGATTCATCGAGGCGTTTTCGAACGTGACCTATGAGACGCGGCTTCGCGTAGTTGCAGAAGCCCTCCATAGCGTTCGAAAAAGCGCCCGCGAGCATGAATTGCTGGAGCCTTTTTCTGATACAGCTAAGCGGATCTTGTCTTTATTGGATTTTCGCATCGGGATTGTCGATCGGGAGCTATTCCAAGCGCAGCCTGGCGACGATAATTCAAAGCCGCGATACCGCCCTCGCAAATACATGTATCTCGTCGCGACATTTGATGGCCCTTGGGAGCCGTATATGCGCCTTATCTGGGAGCCGCTCGGCGCGTTCCTCGACTTGGTTCTTTGCAATTGTGAAGGCTATGTCCCTTCGGTCGACAATGACTTCGAAACATATGCACAATGGGTCCGGGACAACCAACTAGATTCAGCAATTTTCTACTCTACGTCCGGCTTAACCGTGAAAGACAAGATTTATTTGTCGGACATTGAAGAGATTCTGCGTTCCAGTTCTAACCCCGTGAACCTTCAGACGATTGCCCAACACAGCATCCGGCACCCCGACGATGTTGCAAAAGAAATTCGAGATTCTCGCAACGGTCAGCGTCTGGCATTGAAGCTGGGATTGGAAGCGCTCAATGTGTTGTATAAACTTGCAGATTACTATCCCGGGGATGACGTAAAAATCGGTGACGGGCGCTACCTATTGCGGGCGGCGAGGCGCCTTTTAAACATGTATGACTTCCCGGGGCTTCCGAGTGATATAGAGCGCCTCTACAAACCACAACTTGACTGGTATCGCCTTGGAGCAGTTGAAAGCAATCGTCAAAATGAGCGAGATCCCGAGTTTAAAGAAAGTGAAATTCAAAAAGGGCTCCTCACCACTTACGATACCGAGGAATTTATAACCTCGCATGGTGCCTTGTTGCTCATTAGAGTGAAAAAACCAGAACTGGCCAAGCTCTTCTTAGAGGTCTTTCCTTTTAGTTGGGAGGGGGAAGCAACTGAGAAGGCGCTCACTAATACTTTCTTCGGTCAGATATTCACCAATGTTGCGTTTTCATATCGTGGCTTGGAAAAGCTGGGTGTGCCAGAGCGCGATTTAGACGGATTTCCTAAGGAGTTCCGGCAAGGAATGCAGGAGCGTGCAGCCTTGCTTGGAGACAAATATGGAAACCACCCACGTCGTTGGCGCTTGCCAGAGCGCAATGGGCCGCTCGCCGACGAGTATAACGATCGTCCTGTGGAGCTTTCTGAGATCGACATTGCAATTCAGGTGCGATCCGGTTTTTCGGCACAAGAGTTCATCAGCAATACGTTCCAGTCTTTCAGCAGCATCGCGCGAGATCTGCAGTCAGCGAATGGCAAAATGGAAGGGCCGCGAACTTTCGGAGAAGAATTGGCGAACAGGTTTATATTGGAGCACAACGTTCAGCATACCAAGTTCTCTTACTTGCTGAATGCCGATTCGCCTGATCCAGATCTCCCACTCTCGTTCGACTGGCTTAATCAATTTTTCGCTCAACGAGATGGCGAGAGGAGCGCTCGCCCCCTCATCGAAATGTTCATTCTCTATATCGCGAATCTCGGAGAGTTTTTTGGATTCGAGATCGTATGCGTTGAAGATATGTTTCGTCCGGACGCAGACCAGATCGACCAACGCGCCAATGATGACAATCCTAGTCTATCCGAAGCCATCGATCACTTTGGATTCCGGGACGGGATCAGTCAGCCTGTCATAGTTGATAAAGTGGAAAAAAATGCGCCACCAGATCACGTGACTCATGGCGAATTGTTCTATGGGTATAGAAATATGCGCGGCGATACTCACCGCCTCGAACAACGCGAAGATTTAAAATATCGCTCAAGCTTTCTCGTTGTCAGAAAAATGCGGCAAGACGTGAAATACTTCAAAGAGTTTGAAGACGACCATTCTGAAAAGATTGTCGACGCTTTGGTAGGGAGGAAAAAAGGTCCAGATGGAACTCCATTGATCGCTTCGAAGCTTGGACTTAATCATTTTACTTACGAGGATGATCCAAAAGCAAAACGCTGTCCGTTCTCTGCGCATATTCGTTTATCAAATCCGCGCGGCAAAGAACACGACCGCAAACACCCGATGATCCTAAGACGTGGTATGAGCTTCGGGACCCGATATGACGAAAAAGTTGAAGCGCATCGCAACGAGCTCATCCCTCAAAGGGGTATCGTTTTCATGGCGTACTGCGCCAGCATCGCTGAGCAATACGAAGTGATTCAAAGATGGTTGAACGCAGGCAATGCGACAGGCGTCTCGTCAGCTCAAAACGATCCGCTCACCGGCGCGCATCCAGCAAACAGCCCACAAATGTTCTGGTGCCAAACCGATGACGGGTTTCATTCGGTTGAAATAGAGAAGCCCTTCGTAACTCTCGACTGGGGACATTACTTTTTCGTACCCAGCAAGACAGCTTTGCGACGGATTGCTAGATTTGAAATCGATCAGAGTGCGGAGCTGGAGCGCCAACTCTCCGGAGAAGAAATTATCGCTCAAATTGAGGAATTGCCCGAAAACGTACAGCGTGATGAGTGGAAGCAATTGCTTGAAGACTATCTCTCGAAAGATCCTGCAGAACACGATATAACGCCGCGGGTATGGGAAGCCATAGATGCGCGCGGTGGAGCGTTAAGGATCGAAAGTGGTATCGCCTTTGATTCAGGAGATGAAGAACCGACTCAGGAAAAGGATCCGCACCAAAAGATCGTTTTGGTCACAAGCCAAAAACACATCATGGACGTGTTCAAAAATGATTGCCTCGAAGGGGACGTGGCTGATTCGAGCTCGCGTGTTCGGCCGTTCTCTTCGCGCGAGCAGTACGAACGCATCAGCCGTAAAGATGCATTTGGCACTATATATGTTTCACTGGATTCGCCATGTCCGCATATTGCCGGCGAGGCTTCGCAACAGAGCCGCTACCACCAAGAGGCTTACCCCACGAATTCGTTTTTAATGAAGCACACGCTCGATGAAGCCATCAGCGAAGGGTTTCTGGCAGGTCAGCAGGTTCTCAACGATCTAAAATCGGTCACCGAAAACCTGAATCCATTGCCGCGGTCTCAAGCGCTAGAGTTCAAACTTGAGTTGGGATATCAATACATACAGCCCGCCTTGGCAAATCTGTGCCATACATGGTTTGGCATTCCAGACTATGAAGAAATCGAAGCGGGAAGCTGGGACTGGCGAGAATCTCGCCAACCGGTTTGCCCCGGTGATTTCTTGTCGCCATCGCGCCACGCATTCTATCCCCGTCCTACATCGGCGATTGAAAAATATGGCCTCAAACATGGAGTTGCGCTGCGTAAAGCGGTGAAAAAATACGTCGATAAGCATTGGGGCGCTACCGAATTGATGAAAGGCGAAATTGCCAGCCAGATGCATGAGGCACTTCGAAAGCAGTCAACGGGTGAATTACCCGGCTCACCAGAGATCGACTACAAAGAGTTGATGTGGCGAAATCTTATTGGGATTATGATTGGAGCTCTGCCTCCCATGGATGCCAATTTGAGATTTGCAATGCTGGAGTGGTTGAATGAAGAGACGCTTTGGCGCTTGCAAGCGGACTTTCGTCAACAGAAGCAAAGGCTGGGCGTTGTCGATGCCGCCAAAGCAGCCTTAAGCGATGAATTGGTGCGCGCCATGTGCCTGCGCCCTGCGCCAGACTTGATCTATCGCGTCGCGAATCAAGATTTTGACTTCGACGGAGTCATGGTTCGTAAGGGCGAAATGGTAATTCTCTGTTTGTCTGCGGCGACACAGGCGCTTGTTCGTCAAAATGAGTCTAGCGTGGAACTGATTTTTGGCGGCAATCGAAAAGACCCATCGGGAATACCGATTGCGCCGGCAAAGCATCCTCAGCACGCATGCCCGGCCCAGGATATGGCGATGGGGGGGATGATTGGCATACTTGCAGCCCTATTGGATGCCGGCACGATTCAAGCGATGCCAGCGTCGCTAATCGTCGGAATTTCGGATTGGATCTGAGAAACTCAGATCTGGAAGGACCGTTCAATCTGTCGCCGTATCCTTTCAGTTTCTTCTACTTCCCGCTGTGAATCCCTGAGTTTTGCCGCTTCGAGAGCTTTCAGAATGTAGTCGTCATATCGCAGTTTCATGTGACCGTGGGCAGCAGCTAAGGCGAGTCCACGATACGCGGTACTTTCGCCTAGACGATCACCATTCCGAGCGCGTTGTAATGCGCGTGCTGCGAACCGCCTGACATTTAACCAGTCTTCCAGTTGCGCATAACCATCGACGAGATAGCCATAATTGAGCGAAATATATTGCTGGCTGCCATCGGAAATCATCCAGTTGGAGGCAGTTTCAATTTGTTTTAGAGGAGCGGCATCACCAGTCTGATAAAAGGCCGCTGCGGCCAATAATGCCTTTGACATGGCATAGTGATACCTGGACCGCATTTGTTTAGCCATTTCTAGAACTTTAGATGAGTATTCGACCGTTTGAGCGTACTCTCTTCGCCAGAGGGCAGCCGCGCTCCTGTGACCGATAATCGACATTGCAGTTTGATGTCGCGTTTCGTTCAAATATATGAGTGCCTCCTTGAACGAGGTCTCAGCCTCCTCAAATCTGCCCTGGTCAGCCAAGGCGAAAGCCCGACAAGACACGGCGTAAGCCAGCGCCGAGGATGCACGATCCCCGGATCGGTTCTTTAGCTTGGTCGCGACAGCAGAATTTATGTGCTGATAGGCGGAACTGTAGTCTCCAGTCGCAGCCAAGAATTGACCTCTGCTGGCTTCAATTTGAGTGTCCAGTCGTCCATCCTGAAGACCGGGCGCAAGTTGAGCAGCTTCATCTAAGAAGTGGGTGGCGCGTTTAGGTTCGCCCAAACCATAATTCAATGATGCCAGCCAATAGTTGCCCCAAGCTAAGCCTTCATCATCCTGGAAACGGGTTGACCACGAGATCGCTTGATCAAGGACTTTGAGTTGCTCCCGACTGGGGTCTACTATGCAAGCCAGGCCGTACTTGTGAATGATAGTGCGGGCTCTGAAGTCATAAATACCGCTACGTTCGATGTTCTCCAAAGCAAACTTAAAGTGCTGTTGTGCTTTATCTAGCGAAGACCGCCGCAGTGCTGTTTCACCCGCCTTCACAGAGTGTTCAATTGCGCGCTCATATTGTCCACTGTTTCCATAATGATAAGCAAGTTGCGCGTTTTGAGCTATGTCTTCGCTTGGATTTGGCAATTGCGATAAGACTATGGCGATTTGACCATGGATTTCACGCCGTTCGCGTAAACCGATAACGTCGTAGATCGCATCCCGCGTAAGTCCGTGTTTGAATCGCAGCTGGCCTGGGTTCTTTTCCGAAAACAAGAAGTCTTCTTCTTGCAAACGCGTCAGATACGCTTTCGAATACTCGGATCGAAGAACCCCCTTCAAAACCCAAGCAGGTAGCGTATTTCCAATCACTGCCGCGACACGAAGCACGCGCGCCAATTCCGGGGTGAGTTTTGAATAGCGATCGCTGATCAGAGACCTTAGCCATACATTCTGATCGCTCGTCACTAACTTCCCACCATCTCGTTTCACCGCATAACATAACTCTTCGAGGAATAACGGGTTACCGCCGCTTAACGATTGAACTTGCTTTAGAACAAAGTGATTGATCTCAGGGGTGAGGTGCTGCGCCGCTTGCGCTATGTTGGAGTTGGCAAGCGGGGGTAAGGTGATCACCTCCGCGTGCAAACGATTGGCGAACAAATCGTCGATTTGTCGAGTGGCAATTATAAATTTAGCGTTTGTCGTTTGCTGAGACTGGGCGATCAGCTCAATGATGGCGGCGCTAGCGCTATCTGCAAATTGCCAATCATCGATTATGATCAGATGTTCTTTCTCCGAATGCAACGCATTAATGGCTCGAGCGACGAGCTCGGCAATCCGATCAAGTTCTGCCTCGTTGGTTGAAATTGTATCTAATGCAAGGAGTGCGTCAATTTCATTCGCTAGTTGTTTCCCTACATTTACGTCTCTAGAACCTTTGCTTTTCCGAACAGCTTCTTTCGTCGCCAAGAGCAATAGGAGTATTGGGTAAAGGGCTGATGCACCGGGCTCTGGGGAACAAGCAACCAAACTAAAGGTGTAGCCTAGTTGGGCCGATTGTCCTTGCAGTACATGCAATAAGCGTGACTTGCCCATGCCTGCTTCAGCCTGAATAAAAATCACTGGGGTAGAAGACGTAATTGCACCCCATAGCAAGTTAAGCTCCTGGTCGCGTCCTACAAATGGAGTCATTGAATAGCGCGCGCTTTCCACACCATCGACCGCAGCTTCCACATCATGACCACGCGCAAGTACTCGTCGAGCCAGAACGGGTTCATTCTGGTTTTTGAGTTTCACGGAGACAAGATCAGAAACGGGGTAGGAGCGTCTGTCGCCGCCCAATGCAGCGTCGCTGATCAGGATTTCATCAGGCGCTGCCGCGTCGAGAATTCTTGCCGCGACATTCGTCGGCCGCCCAAGTATTTCGTACGCACCACGCGCTTTGTCGCCGTCTCTTACGAGTACAGTTCCGGCATGAATGCCAGTGTGGAACTTTACCGAGAAGTTGAGCCCATTTTTCCGGGCATTGAAATCGTCGACCGCTTTGTGGATTTCGAGAGCTGTCAGAATCGCACGGCTTGTTGCATCCTCGAATACCACCGGGTGCCCAAAAGCGAAAAGAAATCCATCACCATCAATACGTACGAGCGTTCCACCATATTTTTCTATTATGCCTGAGAAAAGGTCTCGCAATTCGTCCAAAATCGCGCTGTAAGCCTCCGGCTCGAGCTGTGAAGAGATATGCGTAGATCCACACATATCTGAAAACACGATCGTCATGTGCTTGCGCATTTCATTAATCGGAGGCGTTGCGCTCACATTATGTTCCTAAATGGCGAATGATCATTTTACGCAACCGATCGACGGAACAAATTTCTAGTTCTCGCCCTTTCTGTCTGATAATGCCTTCGCTTTTGAGCTTGCTGAATTCTCTGGATATAGCTTCGCGGTGTGTTCCGAGTTTAGCCGCTAGTCTTCGATGAACGGGAAAATTCAAAAGCGTGACACTACTTTTGTCCCGCCCCGATTCTTCACAACGTTTAACTAGTTCCAGCCAAATCCTGCACGGGACAGAGAGCGTCGACAGATCAAGAATGCGCTGACTAAGCTCTCGTATTCGCCCGGCCATGTGCATCAACATCCACTCTCTGAATTCGCTATTTTGGTCGATAAGTAATCGAAACGTGCGACGTGATATGCTTAACACTTCGCTATCTTCAAGCGCGACCGCGTTCATTGATCGTGGAGTTTCATCAATGGCGGCCAACTCGCCTACAATTTGGCCAGGACCGCACTCTCGAAAAAGAGTTTCCTTGGCCGCGACTGAAAAAAGCGTGAACTCTATGCAGCCCCTGCGGATAAGATACACATTGGTCGTTTCGTCTGACTTTGATAAAAAAGTCTGTCCTTTATCGACCTTCACCACGGACGCGTGGCCTATAAATAGCGCTTCAAGGTTTTTTGGAATGCGGATGGGGCGTTCGTCAGATAGATCCAGTAGAACAAAATCATCGAACATAAGGACTCATTCCAGTATTTTTGGTTTGAACATAGATTGCGCAAATGTTCCGTATCAGACTTTCAAATTTGCCTAAACATTAAAATAATACGCTATGGTTTTGATTTTTCGTTTCTTTCAGGGGGATATAGACGAAGCCGACCGCGGCTGTTGCTACTCTCTCAGCCCATATAATTTCCCGGTACAATTTGGTGCAGAGAATTACTAGATTTTCGACGCCTTATAGACATTATTGCATTGTAATTATTGAATTATATATTCAGGTTCGAGTCCGTGTGGGGGCACCATTTCCCTGTTAATTGACTTCAGCATCCAGCCCGCCAGCACCTGCGGGCGTACGGATGCTATCCCTTACATCCCCACATCAAAGGTCAGTGCGGTTGTGTAGCTGCGGATATCTGTGCCTGCGCCCTCGGGTGCGGGGGCTTGCATTCGGGTCATGATCAGGTGGGTTCCGAGGTGCTCGAGTGGGATTTGGACCTGACCGGCAGGATCGGAGGTGAAGGTCGTCCCTTCATCCATGAGTCGTTCGGCTTGTCCGCTGCGGGTGAGTACGAGCGCTTGGTTGGCAAGTGGTTCGTCGTCGAAGCTTAGCAACACACTCAGAGACCCGCCCTTTTCT
>JALUWJ010000151.1 GCA_027019605.1 Henriciella sp.
ATTTCGCATTTCCACTCAAAATAGATTTTCACTTTGTTCTCTTAGGGTGACCGCATGAATGTGGGACACGCCCAGAAGAAAGCCGCTGAACAAGGCGTTTCAGATCGCGCGCGCTTGATTGCTCTGTGCGCGGGGTGTTTAGGGCTGTTTATCAACTTCTTCGTCTGCGGCGTATACGTCATGTCCGGAGCTGCCAATGCCTTGGTGTTCGGAGAAGTTGCCATCTATGCTGTGATCCTTGCGACGATCACCGTCTGTGCCTTCCGCCGATACCGGATCAAACAGTCGTTCACGATCGGCTTGCTTGGCCTATTTCTGGTGTTTTGGGTTGGAACATTTCTTGAGGCGGCGACCGGACAGACCGCTCCGTTTGATTTTCCGCTTGTCCTGTTTATCCCGCTCTTCCTGGTGATTATTCTGCAGCATCAGGCGCTTTTTGCGACAGCGCCCGTCCAAGCGGTCTGCGTCTATTACTATACATGTGAGTTCGCCATTCTCGATATCGGCCCGGATTGGCTGCCTGCTGATCAAAACGCTTATGCGCTGATGATGGCGGCGTTTTCCGGGTTTTCGTTCTGCGCCCTGGGCATTGTTGCGTTTGCCCGCGAGCGCGCCGATCAGAAGATGGTCGAACTGATTGCAGAGAAGGACACTTTGGCGTCGACAGACGGTCTCACGGGATTGTTAAATCGCCGGGCGTTCATGGATGAGCTGCAACGCCTTTGGGGCGAGCAAAAAACGGTCAGGATCGCCTTTGTTGATCTGGATCACTTCAAGCCATTGAATGACCAATATGGCCACTCGGTGGGGGACCAAATCCTCAAAAAGGTGGCGAACCGCATCAGTTCTGTCTCTTATGTCGCCGCGGCTGCGCGTCTTGGTGGTGATGAATTTGCCGTTGTCTTGAAAGATGACATCGCATCAGAGACCGTGGACGGTGTCTTGTCGCGGCTTCATCAGACGATCGTTTCGGATATTCGCTGGGACTCTGGATTGATTACGATCGGTGCATCCATCGGTTATGCCGAGGGCGAAACCATGGGCCAATCGCTGTCAGGTCTGTTGCGATCTGCCGATACGGCGATGCGCCGCGCCAAGGGGAGCCGATCGGATTGGGCGAGGTTCAATCCGCGCATCGACAATGAAGCACTGGCGACCTCAACACTGGAAGTCGAACTGAAATCGGCGATTAAGAACGGGCAGATCAAGGCGGCGATCCAGCCGATTGCAGACGCCAAGACGCGCAAAGTGGTGGCCCATGAGCTGCTGACGCGCTGGACCGATAGCGGGTTCGAACGCGACCCAAGCCCGAAAGACTTCATTCCGATCGCGGAAAAAATGGGGCTTCTGAATGAGATCCTTTGGGTGACTTTGGATGAAGCGCTAGCGCATCTCGATTTGCGTGAGCAAAAACTGGCGATCAATGTTTCTCCGGCGCAATTGTTGGCGTCTGACTTCTTGGAGACTTTGCTGAGCGTTCTAGCCCGGCACGATGTCAGCCCGCGTGCGATCACGATTGAGATTACCGAAGAAGTGGCGTTCAGGAATGTTGAGCGCAATGTCGCGATCCTGGAAGAGGCGAGACGCCTCGGCATGTCGATTGCGCTCGACGATTTCGGAACCGGCTATTCGTCCCTATCGATGCTCGACACGCTGCCGCTGGATAAGTTGAAAATCGACCAGAGCTTTGTCCGCAAGTCAGATCAGAGCGCTCAGAGTAAGAGTATTCTTCTAGCGGCGATCCGCCTGGCAAAACAGCTCGGGCTGGAATCCTGCGTTGAAGGCATCGAGACCCAGAAATTCGCGGCGCGCGTTGCCGTCCTCGGTGCTGATCACATTCAAGGCTATTGGCTCGGTCGCCCGCAACTTGTCAAAGATGCGCAGCGTGAGTTCCAAATCGCGTCCTAACGGGACGGGAACCTACCTTTCCGGCGAAGGCTTCGTGGCTTCAAGTTCTTCAACTTCGCTCTCGAGCTCGTCGACTTCGGACTCCACTTCATCCACGCGCTGCTGAAGTTTTTTGATCTCGCGCTCGCGCAACTCGTC
>JALUWJ010000152.1 GCA_027019605.1 Henriciella sp.
GGTGTATCGACTTGATCGGGCCGCAATGCATCACGGCAGCGCAGAACCATAACGTCCGGGCTTGGCACCCGAATGCGCCCCGGTTTGTCGCCATTTTCAAGCATGGTTCCGTTGATGATGAAACGCTCCCCAGGAGCGAGTTTTAGCATTAATCCGGACATTCCTAGTCCCCTTCCAGCTTACTCTAACGCCGATTACGTTGCCTTGAGCCCCTGCATAATAGACTCATTGATTTCGATCAGATCTGCCACCTGCGCATCGCCTGAAAGCACTTGCATACTGTGCCGGCGGACAAAGACAGAAAGTTCCAGAAGCGACTTTCGGATCGGCTCTGGAAGTTGATTATCGGGATGAAGCAAGTCTGTGGTTAGGATCGTCCACAGTTCGAGGTTTCGATTGACTGCATCTGCCCATTTCGCTGCGTCGGTTTTCTCCTGACCCGCAACATCTCGCAAAGCATCTGTGATTTGATCAAACAGAGCATGTTCGAGAGATTTGTTATCCGCGGTTCGGTTTCGAACTTCACCATACGCTTTGACAGCTAGAGCCTGCAATCAAGCCTCCAAAAAAATCTAATAAGAAATCTGGAGCGCCCCAAAGAGCGCTCCAGACATTGGGGTTACTATCGGAACAGTGACAGCAGAGACTGAGGCGCCTGGTTCGCGATCGACAGAGCCTGAGTACCAAGCTGCTGTTGAACCTGCAGGGCCTGAAGCTTCGCTGAAGCTGCTTCCATGTCAGTGTCAGTCAAACCACCGATACCTGTTGTCAGCGAGTCAACCATTGTTTGAACGAATTCACTCTGAGTTTCGATCCGCTTCTGAGCAGAACCGAAGGCTGCAGCAGCGTCGATTGACTGGTCAAGCAGACCTTCGATCGCTGTCAGAGCAGACGTCGCACCGGCGTCAGTCGTAACGTCGATGGTAGCAAGGTCACCAAGGCCACCAGCAGAGACACCAGCTGTACCGCCTGTAGAGGCGTTTGCCGTTACGTCGATCGCGTCTGCCGCTGCAGCAGCGTTGTTCGTGATCGTGATTGTGTCACCAGAGCGAGAAACCGCATAGTTGGTTTCACCTGTCGCTGAGAAGAAGTTCTCAATCTGAGTAGACAGGTTCGCAGCAACAGAGTTCACACTGTCATTGGCGTTTGCAACATACTCAAATGTTCGTTGTCCAACGCTGTTCAGCTCAGTTGCACCGGTGTCATCAAGAACAATCTGATAACCCGTACCGTCTGCAACAGAAGCAATTGTGATCGCTGTTGAGTTGCCTGCACCACCCGCCAGGTTTACGGCAGTACCAGCATTCGCTGCGCCGTTGGCGATGATCGATTGGTCAGAAGATGCAGTAGCGCCATAGGTCGCGGCTGTGCTTGAGTTCGAGATTGACAAGTCAGCGCGAGCAACATCGATGTAAGACGCTGAAACTGTACCTGCAGACGACCGGTCCAGAGATGCGAGAACAGAAACGTCGTCAGAAGACGCTCCGTCAATCAGGTTCAGACCGTTGAACTGAGCTGCACCAACAATAGATCCAACCTGATCACGGAGCGCCGCGATGTCGGTTTGGATTTTTGTTCGGTCAACGTTCTCTTCCTGGGCAGAAACGATCAGTTCCTTCATGTCCTGAAGAACGCTTGTGACCTGCTCAGATGCTGAACGCGCAACACCGACAGAAGAGTTACCCAGGTTCAAAGAGTCTTGAATCTGCTTAAAGCTTTCAACGTCTGTAGACATGACGGTTGAGATCGCCCAGATCGCAGCGTTGTCTTTCGCGTTTGAAACTTTTTTACCGGTAGAAATTTCAGACTGAACCATTGCGAGGTCTTTGTTGATGCCGCGCAATGTTTCCAGTGCGACCATGGCACTGTTGTTCGTAAGAATACTAGACATTGATGCTTATCCTTATTTGGTTTGGTCCTAAGCGGGACTTTCTGTTCAATGCCATCCTGACACCCCGTTTTTACGGGAAACCACTCTTGGTTGTATTTATCTTGCTACAATTACAGGGTGTATATTTTCTTAATCGCGTTAGGCTTTGCTCTCAAAACCGCCGCGCGCTCCCGAAAAATGCACTTTTGAGCCTGTACGGTTGTAAGATCCCACCTGCGAATCTGACTGCAAACGGTCCAACCGTGTGATGACGCTCTTAAGTCCGTGCTGCATGGCGCGCAGGTGACGGCCATGCTCATCGGCTGTCGCTTGTAGCTTCACAACCCGCCGAACAAGGGCCTGCGGTTGATCCTTAAGGGCCCCGCCCTCAATCGCATTCGCGAGCTTGGAGAGTTGCTCCAGCTTTTCACCTGCCAATGCGTTGAGTTCGCTGATCTGGCCTAAGACAATATGCTCAGCTTCCTGTTCAAATACGTTCTCGATCGAGTCGAGGCATTCTTCTAAGGCGATGCTATTCATTGATCCGTCCTTTCGCATCTGTGTAAGCCGTCATTGGGCTAGGCAATTCTTTGTCGAGCAGGCCGAGAGGTTGTTGCTCTGCGAGATCTTCCGCAATCGCCTCGACGAAGTATCGTGAGAACATGGACGCGCCCTCGCCGCCCCCAAGGGTCATGGCTTTCTCCAATCCGGTATGCGTTAAGAGCTCAGCCCATAAGAGCTTTTCAAACCGCAGCTTGGCATCCTCGGAATGCTCCACCTGAGCCGGCTTGCCGGTTTCTGAAGACGCCGTGGCGACAGTTTGATTTGATGCTAGCGGCGACAAAGGTTGCACATCGCTCTCCTTGATTGGTGAATCAAAATTAAATTTAAAGTTGTTAATTACCTCTTTACGCGCTCTTGTTGTATTGGGCTCAGGTTTATCAAGAGAGCCCGATGATCTCTGTATTAATGTCTGAAGGTTTGGCTCCGTCGAACGGCGCTAAATCACACGAGCCCACTCGCGAAGCTTCGCGTCCTTCCAAAGACGAGAAGTTCTCGTCCTTCCTGGATTCGCAGGATGAGCGTTCGGAGGTTGACCCGAAGCAGGAAAATGAGGTTGCCGGAGCCGCTGGCGCCTCTGCTGCCACCGACCAAACCTCATCTGACAGCGATAAGTCATCCCTCACAGAGGCAGGGCGCGCGGCGTCAGAAAGCTCTTTAGCGAACTCGCGCTCGCCATCTGCAGAAGAGGCGGCCGCCGCCGCTTCAGCTCGCTCATCCACTGAGGAGAGCACAGCGGCAAAAGTGGGCCTTGTCGAAAGCAGTGACGCCGCCGCGATCAATAGCGCTCGCGCGGCTGAAACAGAGACCTCATCAGATACGATCAGAGCCCAATCGAACCTGGACGCAGACGCAACCGCGCGCGCTTCGAATGCTGAAGCCGATCTCGCGCCGCGCACGGGTGACTCAGATCCGCGCCTCACAGCAAATTCCGATACCGGCATCGACCCCAAGATTGATGATAGCGGTGTGCGCGCAGCCTCCAATTCAAGCGAGGATTCTTCTCTCAAATTTGCCGACTTGTCCGGCCAATCCTCTCGCGATGGTCAGTCTCAGCAATCGCTCGCAACTGGCGACGCTCTGTCAGCTACTGAAAGCGACATCGCAGCTGATGCAGATAAAATTGCGACCGATGAATTGCGCACTGGCGAGCTTGCCGACCTAGCCGCCCGCAAACAAACCAGCGCCGGTATTGGCGACGAGAAAATATTCCAGTTGAACACCGCCCGTGAGGCAGCGCCGCTCACCAATGAGAGCTTGCTCGCCGTCGCGCCGACATCAACACCTTCGACAGCAGCGCCAGTGAGCACAGGCGGGCTTGCCCCAACCGTTCCCGCGCATGTTATCGCCGCCCCGAACGAGTTGACCAGCGTGGTGATGAATGCCCTGAAAAATGGCGGTGATGTTCAAGAGCAGCTGGTTGTCCAGCTTGATCCACCCGAGCTTGGCCGAGTCCTGATCGACTTCAAATTCGACGCACAGGGCCTGCAGCAAATCACCGTGACATCAGAAAACCCAGAAGCCCTGAAACGCCTTCGCGAGCTGCACTTTGAGCTCACCGAAGCGCTCAAATCCCAAGGTTTCTCTGACAGCAATCTTTCTTTCCAACAGGAAGCTCAAGATCAGTCTCAATCCAATTGGCAGGCCCGCGAATGGGGGCGTGCGCAATCTCAAGTCGTAGCAGCAGCTGAACGAAGCTCATCAGAGTCTGCTATGCCTACCCCACCCAATTTTACGGGAAGGGATCGGCTCGACTTATTGCTTTAGGAGTAAGCTATGAGTGAGATTAATCCAGTTGCGTCGACCAGCTCGACCTCATCGACCAATACGGCGAGCGCAGCGGCAGCTGCCTCTGAAAACGCGACAAATTTCAATGAGGACTTTGACACGTTTTTGCAGCTGCTGACGGCACAAATCCGAAATCAGGATCCATTGGAGCCAACTGACTCAACGCAATTTGTTGAACAGCTCGCGACCTTCTCATCCCTGGAACAACAGGTTGAGACGAACAATACGCTGAGCGATATCGCAACACTGATCGGCGATTTGAGCTCAATGCTCGCGAATGAATGGCTCGGCCAGGAAGTTGCCGTCTCGTCCAAACATGTTGCCTATGAAGGCAAGCCTGTCGAGTTCGAGGTGGATCCCAATTATAGCTATGATGAAGCTGTTCTGACCGTCGCAGATAGCCAGAACCAGATCATCTATCAAAAAGCGCTAGATGCCGATCAAGGCCGCCACACATGGGATGGCGATTTGTCTGGGCAAGCTGGTCAAGCCGGAAATGGTGTCTACCAGTTCCAGGTGGACCTGTTTGAAGACGGCAAGCCCGTCGCCTCAACACCCGCTGAAATTGTCAGCAAAGTCACAGCGCTCGGCAATGAAAATGGACAAATCCGCATCGGAACAGACAGCCGCCTTTCGGCCAACCTGTCTGATGTCCGTAAAATCGAACCCTAAATTGCTATTGGGAAGCGCTTAGACTTACATCAAGTCTTGCTTGGCCATATCCACAATCAGAACGTTCTTGATACCGTCGGTTACTGACTCCTTCAGGTTCATCAGAACCATCGAGCGGATCATTTCGTAATTGTCGATCTGTGTCGGTTCTTCCAGCGTCCGACCATCATTGCTGAGACCGATAAGCGTCGTCATGATATTGTCGCGCAGCTTCGGCTCTTCAGAGAACAAGTCATCAACAGTTGAGGAATCTGCCTCAAGATTGATGTGGATAATTACCAGGCTTTTGACCTGATCATTGCGCATGACAGGGACGACAAATTCACGGCTGAACTTGTAGTATTCGGTCGAACCAGAGCCACCAGACTTGGCGTATTTGTCGCCCTTCTTGGCGTCTTTTTTCTTGTCGCCATGATCATCTTTTCTCTTTTTTTCTTTGTCATCACCATGGTCATCCTTGGCCTCGACTTTCTCCACACCAGCCGCCGCCGAAGACGGAGTCTTCAACATGACGCCCGCAAAACTGCCGAGCGCGATAAAGATAATGGCGACAACGCTGGTGAGGATCAGTTTCATTTTTTCTTTCCTTAGAAGGGGAGAACTTTTTCGAGGACTTTAGGGACCATGCCTCGCTTGATTCCGGCTTGGGTTTCGCCGCGGCTGAGATAGGACAGGTTCGCGTCAGCAATCTTTTCGTAAGACACGGTATTCGTCCGCGTAATGTCTTGCGCGCGAATGACGCCGGAGACGGTGAGATACCGCACTTCATCGCTGACCTGCGTTTGCTGATAACCGGCAATCACAAGATTGCCGTTCGGCTCGACCCCAACGACGCGAGCAGACAGTCTAAACGTGACCTGTTCGGCGCGGTTCAGTGAGCCGTTTCCGGTCGTGCCGGATGTACGATCATAGTCGATGGCTGGCGACAGACTCGCGCCATTTGGCAAAAACCCACCGGCTGCCTGTGGCAAGCCTAACAGGGCTGCAATGTTAAACTGTTCATTGGTTTGCCGATTGCGCGCGAGCGAGCTTTGCATACTCGCCTGATCGTTCATATCGACGACGACGGTCAGCAAATCACCAACGTCTTTGGCGCGGCGCATGCCGAGCAAAGCGTTCGGCGCGGTGGTCCAAAGCGAGGCGGCACTGGCATGTGTTTCCTGCGTGTAGCTTGGCTCGGTCTGTGCCCAATAGGTTGGCTGCTCATAAGCCGTCACTTCAGGGGCATCATTCGCCCCTCCCGATGCACATGCCGATAGCGATACTGCTACCATACCCGTAAGAGCGGGCACTCCTAATTTACCCATATCCAGCCTCCTGCTTGAACGATTCCTTCGACGGTCTGGCGCGACTCCAGATTCAGAACGGGAACACTCTCGTTCACTCCAGCTTCGCCCAGGGCCCGCCCCGTCAGGGTGATTTCGAGGGGGCCTTTAATATATTTCAAAGTGACCAACTGATTGCGCTTCACGAGGCGCGGCGCCCGCGTGTCTTTCGCGGCAATTGGTTGACCTGCATAAATGGTGCGCGCGACTTCGCGTCCGAGAAGCTCCGCATGCTGATCTTGCCAAACATCATCGGCTGGCGACGCATTTTCCTGTGTAATCACAGAGCCAGCGCGCAACACTTTATTGGCGGTCAGAGAAGCATCAACCGAAAGGCCGAGCGCGAGACAAACTAGACTAATCATGATCTTATCTCAGCCTCGTCGTTGCCGCGAGCATCTCGTCGGATGCGGTAATGACTTTCGAGTTGAGCTCATAGCCACGCTGCGCTTCGATCAGGTCGGAAATCTCTTTCACGACATCCACGCCAGAGTCTTCCAGAAAGCCCTGACGGATCGTGCCCACGCCTTCGCTGCCAGGCACTTGGCGATTGGCCTGACCAGACGCCTCGGTTTCTCGGAACAGATTGTCACCGATTGCCTCAAGGCCCTTTTCGTTGACGAAGGAGGCGATCGAAATCACGCCAATCGATTGGCCCTCAACTTGATTGTCAAAATAGGCTGTAACCTCGCCATCGCGAGAGATTGAAATCCGCTGCGCATCACTTGGGATTGTGATCCCATCGGCGAGCGGGAAACCTGACATTGTGACGATTTCGCCATCCGGGCTGCGATTGAGTTTGCCGTCGCGTGTAAACACAGACTCACCATCCGGCGTACGCACTTCCAGAAAGCCCTTGCCATCGATCGCGAGATCAAGCTCAGCTCCGGTTTCCCGCAGCGAGCCTTGTGTGATTTCCATAGAAACCGTCGATGCTTTCACACCCGTTCCGATCTGGATACCCGCCGGAACAATGGTTCCAGTTTGCGAAGTGATCGTGCCAGGCGTCAGGTATTGCTGATAAACAAGGTCGGAAAATTCCGCGACGCGGGGCCGGTAAGCGGCGGTGCTCATGTTCGCGATATTGTTCGAAATGACGTCGACGCGCGTTTGCTGCGCCGCCATCCCGGTTGCTGCAATCTGGAGGGATTTCATGGCTTATCTCCTGTGCCTATCGGTCTCTTACCGCTGAAATAAATTGCGAGATGCGCTGGTCTTCTTGCTCCATCAGTGTTTGGCCGGCTTCATAGGCTCGGTGCACCTCGATCATGCGAGCCATTTCTAAAACGGGGGATACGTTGGACGCTTCCAGAGCGCCCTGCAGAACGGCAGCGCCTTCAACAGGCTGCACACCGCCATCAGCGACAAAGCGCGTGTCTGTTTCGCGCTGTAATTGTCCGGTCGGGTTAAAGATCCCAACCTGACCAATAATCTGTCCCGCTGATGAGATCGTTCCATCGCCAGCGATCGTGACGTTCTCAGCCTCGGGTGGGATCTGAATTGGCGAGCTGCCCTCGCTCAGCACTTTCGCGCCATCGCCGGTCACCAGCTCTCCTTCAGCAGAGATCTGGAAAGCTCCGGCGCGGGTCAGGCGCTGACCATTGTCGGTCTCAAGCGCAAAGAAGCCGTCGCCTTGAATGGCAAGATCAAACTGTCCGCCAGTAAACTTCACGGTGCCTTGGGTCAGGTCAAAGCTGTGCCCTGCAAGCGCGCCCATGGAGAGCGACGGTGTGTCCTGGCCCGTGGACATGACATATTCGGCAAAAATCGCTCGGTCGGTTTTGTAGCCGGATGTGTTGGTGTTTGCGATATTGTTCGCGACAACCTGCATCTCTTTTAAGAGACCATCCTGCCGAGCGAGCGTGGTATAGATACTATTGCTCATGGTGTGGCTCCTGCCTGTGGGACCGCCAGCGCTTTTCGAGAGGACTCGAGAAGATCTGCGATCTGATAAGGGCGTATCTCGCGCCCTGCCCCATCTGGGGAAATTCCTTTTGAAAGTTTGATTGTCCGCACACGATCTAGGCGCACGACTTCAGCATCGGTTAGCCCTTCGACGAGCTGCGCAAGATCGGTGTTCCAAAGCGCCCAATTATCGACGATGGCGCCCTGCTCTATCAGTTCCAACTGTTTGCTCGGATAGGCCGCCAAGCCGGTATAAGCAGCCGTTGCGATGTTTGGCAGGTTGGCCTGCAAGGCGCGGATCCCCGCCATCCGATTGATCTCCGCCTCGGTCGGAAAGTCTTCGCGGACGTCGAACAGGTCTTGGTCGACATGTCCCCAAAAGGCCGCTTCTGCCAGCATATTCGCAACCTCAGGATTGCGCTCTACCGGGCCAAGAAACTCTTTCACCATGCTGAACAGGCCGAGCTCCAGGGCCTTCGCCGCCCCCTGTTTGCGCAGGGCAATACCATATCCATCGACCGGAAGGTCGCTATGAAACCGCGTCAGCGTATGCAGCGCGTTCAGGGCATTCGCTGGATCTTCGTCGGTGAGATAATCATCAAGCGCCTTCACCGTATAACTATCGATTGACGCGCGAACCTCTTCTCGATCGGCCACCGGCAGCGCGCGAATGCGCTGCAGGCCTGCATACAAGTCACCGCTGGCCAGGTGATCGATGACAAATTCCAGGATCGGATCGAGATTGTGCTGGGTCTGGTTCGTCTCGAGCATGTTCCAGGCTTCTTCGAGCGCAAACGAACGTACCGTCGGACGCAGCTGGTCGCTGCGCTCAACCAGGATCAACAAGGCCGCAAGCTTGAGCTTAGGCCGGCTCATCAACATGACCAGTCGATCATCGGATTCTGACCCATCCGGCATGTCCAGAACCGCCGTCTTCAGGGCGTTCAGGCGGCGAGAGTTTTCAAGCTCTTCCGGGGTAAATGTTGCGATCACCTGCTTTGCTAGATCGCTGCGCCGCTCAATCAGGAGCGACGGAACAATCAGCATGGCGGCGTCTTCGCGCAAATTGAATGGCAGGGTTCGTAGTGTCGCGATTTGATTGGCGAGGCGCTCAACCCCTTCCGGTTCGAACAGCACCAATTGCGCGGTCGCATACCAAAGATTGGCTTCTTCGTGACACGCGCTGAGCTGTTTGAAATATTCAAGATCAGGCCGCTCACGGTTTTCCATGAGCTGGATAAATTTCAGGTACGGTTCCCATTGTGGATCATCAGCGAAGGCCAGCAAGGCTTTCGCCTCAGCGTACAGTCCAAGGGCCAGTTTGGACTTCAGATCCTTCCGAAGCTTATCCTCAGCATCGGTGTCGCTGTCGGCATCAATCGCGTTCGGGAGTTCGGTGAATTTTCGAAGCGATCGCACCACTGACAGATCCAAAGGATATGGCCGCATGCATTTGCCTGACGCATAGACAACAGGTCCGCCATCGGCCGTCACATCTGGCTCAGAGCCATCGTTTTCAGCCGGCACGAGAAGCCCGCCGCGTATCGCAGTATCGACGAACGCATCGAGATCTTCGCCAACGGTTTCTTCATCCGTTTCCACAGCAGGTTCAGAAACGTCGTTCGCTCCGGTTTGCGCATGAGCTGCGGAAACCAGAGCGACGAAGAAACTCGCGGTGGCAAGATGACGTATCATGCGGCTTGGCGTAACCCTTTCACAGCTTCTTCAACTTCATCGAAGGATGGGCGGACCCTCGCCGGGGCGTGTCGACGCGCGACCTCGACGCAAATATTGATTGGGTTTTTGTGCAAACTCGAAACGAGGACTTCGCCAATCATCGAATAGAACATGTGCTCTTCGTTGCGGGTATGGGCGACCTTGGTCGCAAATGGGCCGACGACGCCGTAAGCCAAGAATACCCCAAGGAACGTTCCGACGAGCGCGCCACCAATCATGCCGCCCAGAACTTCTGGTGGCTTATCAATCGACGCCATGGTTTTGATAACGCCCAAAACCGCCGCAACAATTCCAAGCGCTGGAAGCGCGTCAGCCATGTTTTGCAGGGCATGTGACCCATGAAGGCGCTCTTCCGATAGCGCTTCGAGATGCTTCTCGAGCAACTCTTCAACCTGATGAACATCGTCGAAGTTCATGATCATCGACCGGATCGTGTCGCAGATCATTTCAATTGCTTCGTGGTCTTTGAGAATTTTCGGATACTTTTGGAAGATCGCAGACTCACTCGGCGCCTCAATGTGCGCTTCGATGTCGACCGGATTTTCCTTTAGGATCGTCAGCAGCTCTGTCATCATACAGAGCAAGTCTTGGTAATCTTGCTTTTTCCATTTCGGTCCAGCGATCGCGGCACCAAGGTCTCCGGCCGTGTGCTTGATGGTGGGCATATCGTTCGCCGCCAAGAACGCACCCGTCGCCGCGCCGCCGATCATCATCATCTCGAACGGTAGAGATTTCAGGATGATGCTCATCTTGCCTCCGGCGAGAATATACCCGCCAAAGACCATCACCATGGTCACTACTAAGCCTAATATCGCGTTCACCGGTACTCTCCTTTTGACCCGAACTCACCCATCTTCATCATGCCGCCGTCATCTCTTGTACGAACTCGGGATCGATCTCTGTTGTCAGCTTGACGGCGCGTTGATGTTTCCAAACACCAAGCTCTGCCATCGCAATATCAACAGGACCGTCCACGGTTTTTGCGGACACAATAAGCTTTGATCGATCGGTGCCAGGCAGCGTTAAGACGCTCCCGCTTTCGAGGCGCGCGCATTCGGCGACGCTCATCGGCAACCGGTCAATAATGATTTCAAGATTGACGCTCGAGTTTTGAATCAGCGGCTCATCCAAGCTCGGCGGCGTATTATCTTCTTCAGAGGGCGCGTTCGCGATACCGTCTTCTGAAGACGCCATGGCAACCGCGATGGCTTTGTCGAGTTTCAGCGCCACGCCAACGCGCACCGCCTGCCCTTCAATATCACTGAGATAGTAGACGAGCAGACAATTGCCTTCGACCGAGAGGTTCTCAAACGCAATACAAGCAGGTGGCTCGTCGTCGTCTTCAATCATTCCGAATGCGCGTGCCGTCACTTCCCCAAGCGCCTTTGCCGGGGTTTCGAGCAGCAGCTGAAGAAACAATTGCGGCGCTTCGGCCAGCGCGGCTGGATCCTGGTCCAGCTTGCTCGCCGCAACACGGGCGGCGATTAAATTGTCGATTGAGGCCCCAACGATGAAATCGTCAGACTCACTTTCGAAGCCGTAAAGGTAGGCGCCAAATAGATCATCTGGGAGGGCAGCGCCGCGGCAAACTTCTCTTGATTGCAATCTGACTTTGTTTTCACCGCCCAAAACATCGTCCAGCCAAGAGGCCACAGCGGCCTCGAGCGTCATCCAGAACGTCCGGTTCTGCAACACTTTCGGCGGTAAGCCACCGCTCGATTCAAGCTTTTTCCGAAGAACGGACGTCAAATTACACCCCTAGTCGATCACGCAATCTCTCTAGTTAAAATTGAATTCTTAGGTGAATAAAACGTTATCGCCGCCGAAAAAATCGCGGTGTAGTTGTATTTAGGAAATTTACCTTACTTTGCTAATCCAGCCTCACTGAACAAAACGGGTGTGCGTTATGGCTGC
>JALUWJ010000153.1 GCA_027019605.1 Henriciella sp.
GGCTGGGACCGCAGCCCCTAGCCACAGGACTATTCCGAGAATGAACGCGCGGAGCATTTTCATGGTCAACCTGATCCTTTGCTTTCGTCCAAGCTAAGCATCCGAATGTGGCTTGGCGAGGGCAGTTGCTGCATCATGACGAAATTGTCAGACACTTTATCCCGCAAAATCAAAGAATAATGACGGGTTGATCGTCACGCTCACATCGTCACCTGTCTGAACGCTCGAACCAAGCTGGCAAACCGCGAACAGGGGCTCGTCGCCTGCGCCCTCAAGCTCGATCTCGGACACGGCACCGGCCAATCGATTGCGAACAACGCGGTATCCTGTGCCAGCCGATACCTGCAAGGCTTCCGGACGATACGCGACCAGATCTGCGCGCGCGGAAATCAGTTTTTGCCAGTCCTCTGGAAGGTTGGCGCGCTTAACTCGGTGCACGGGGCCCAGGGCCTTCGCAGCGATTTCGCTGACCGGATTTTTGTAGAGCATTCCCGGCGTACCGGATTGAACGATTTTTCCCCGGTCGATAATCGCGACTTTGTCGGAATGGACCATGGCCTCTTTGGCGTCGTGCGTGACCAGCAGAGATGGTATGCCAGCGCTTCGAACCGCTTCCAGCGCCGCGTCCCGAACCTGATCGCGCATAGCCGGGTCGAGGCCAGAAAACGGCTCATCCATCAAAATCGCGACAGGCTCCGGTGCCAAAGCGCGTGCGATCGCGGTTCGCTGTTGCTCCCCCCCCGACAATTGATGGGGATAGGCCCCAATTCTGTGGGTAAGCCCCAATCGTTCAATCCATTGTTCTGCGCATTGCTTTCGGTCGTCTGACTTCAGATGCTGCAGACCAAAGCTCACATTTTCTCGAACGGATAGGTGCGGGAAAAGCGCGAAATCCTGAAAGACGAGACCTATTTTCCGCTTTTCGATGGGCACATGTTTCGTGGGGCCGGACAGCTCGGCTGCACCCGACAAAATACGCCCCGAATCCGGTCGTTCCATCCCCGCAAACAAACGCAGCAGGGTTGTCTTACCTGAGCCAGAGTGCCCGATAAGCGACGTGATCTTGCCTGGCTCTAAGTCCAGGTCGACAGCGTTCACTGCGATATTGCCCGCAAACGTGCGGCTAACCTTTTCAGCGATAAGAGGTTCGCGGGTCGACATGAGCTAGGTTCGTTCCGTTTGTCCAAGACGCCACGATAACAGCAGCACGGGCGCCAATCCCGCAAGTACGATCAGCAGCGAGGGTAGGGTTGCCTGAGCGAGTCGTTCATCCGTTGCGTAAGCATGCGCGCGAACCGCGAGCGTATCCCAGCCAAAAGGACGAAGCATCAACGTGGCGGGGAGCTCTTTCAGGATCTCAACAAACAGGATGAGACCAGCCGCAAAAGCACCTGGGGCGATCAAGGGCAGGTCGACCCGCAGAAACTGTTTCAGGCCCGTACTGCCGAGGCTTTGCGCCGCCAGATCGAGATTCTTCGGCAGCCGTGCGAGGGACGCTTGAATGGGCTCGACACCGGCTGATGTGAAACGGCTCACATAGATCCAGACCAGGAACCCAATCGCGACACTGCCATAGAGCGCTTGTCCGGTTTCTCTTATTATAAAGAGCGCGCCAAGACCGAGCACGGCGCCCGGCGCAGCATATCCCGCGGCGGCGATGATGCGCGTGGCAAGTTGCAGCGTCGCGCTTCGTTTGGAAGAGAGCGAAAAGATTATGGCAGACAGAAAAGCCATCGCCGCACCCATGGCCCCGAGCAAAAGAGTAGCTCGCAGAAGTGGTCCAAGATCGGCGGCAGAGACTCTGTTTTCGAGCGCCAACCAGATCAATCGCAGAACTGGCACAGCGAAACAAATCAGCAAAATGATTGAACACAGCGCCGTCACCCCAATCCCAGTCAGAGGAGAGAGCTTGGAGCGTTCCTGAGATTGCCACCTGGAGCTTGTCTGCTGTGTGCCGCGTTGACCTTGAAACAAACGCGCCGCGATCAAAAACGCGCCCGCGATTAGGATCAGCGCCAAGGCCAATCGCGCGGCAGTGTTAGGTTCTCCGAAGGACTGCCAAGAGCGAATGATGCCGACACCAAGCGTTTGAATGCCAAGAAAATCAGCGGCGCCATAGTCGGCAGCGGCCTCCATCAGGGCGAGGCAAAGCCCGCCCAGAATGGTTGGAAGTGCGACGGGCAGAGCAACGCGCCAAAACAGATCGATCGGGCGCGCACCGAGGCTGCGTGCCGCCTCGATACTGGTTCGCGATTGCATGGCGAACGCCGCGCGCGCGGTAATGTACACGTACGGAAACAAGGTCGAGGCAAGGACGAACGCCAAGCCGACCGAACTGAACAGGTTTGGAAACCAATAATCGCGCGCCGATAGACCTGAGACGTCTCGGATCCAGGATTGCAGCGGTCCGGCCACCCCCATCAAATCGGCCCAGGAATAGGCCATAACATAACCCGGCATCGCCAAAGGCAAGATCATCGCCCAGCTGAAGATGCCGCGCCCCGGAAAGTCATATTGGGTGATCATCCAGGCGGCAGGGACCGCAAGCCCAAGGATCATGATGGCGGTCATGAGCAGAACCGAGAGCGTAGTAAGCGTGTACGGAACCAGCCGATTTTGCAGGATGTGGTCCCAAGTCGCGCCATCACCGGCGGTTAAGCCAGTCACTACGGCGACAAAAACAGGCAATCCCACCAATGCTACAACAAGCAAAGGCGGGATTGTCCGAAGAAAAAGATTCGCGTGCGGCATTTAAAAACTCGTTTGGCCGCGTTCGCCGCTAATTCCAACCAGCGAGATCAAAGAGGCGTTGAGCGTCTGCTTGGTTCTCGCCGTACACATCAAGATGCGTATCTGACGGGGCGAATGTTGGGAGACGATCCACACCTTCTGGAAGCGGCGTGGTCGACAGCAATGGCAATTCTTTCGTATCGCGCGTGATGTAGAATTGTCCATTTTCGGTCAGGAGGAAGGCGACGAACTGTTCAACCAGCTCTGTATCGTCTGCAGTCTTCGTCATTGCCACGCCGGTGATATTCACGTGCGAGCCTGACCCTTCGACAAATTCCGGAATCAGAAACGACGTGTTCGCTGCAACCTGTTGATCGGCTTCGCTCTCGCTCGCACCGAGACGCACCCAGTAATAGTGGTTTACGATCGCAATCGAGCATTCACCGGCTGCGATGGCACGGATTTGATCGGTGTCCCCGCCTTGAGGGTTGCGCGCCATGTTTTCGACCACGGCTGTTGCCCAATTTTGTGCGCTCTCTTCGCCATAGCGATGGATGAGCTCGCCCATCAGCGAGAGATTGTAGATGTTGGAAGAAGAACGAACACAGATTTCACCGGCCTTGTCGGCTTGTGCGAGCGTGTCCCAAGTTGAGAGAGAGGCTGCGTCCCAGCGATTTGGGTCATAAGCGATCCCGCGGATGCGGCGCGCGACCCCGTACCATTGACTGTCGGCGGCGCGATAGCTCTCTGGAACCGCGGCTTCGAGGGCTTCGCTTTCGAGCGGTTGGGTAAGGCCTGCATCCTTAAAGCGCCACAGGCTCCCTGCGTCGGCAGCAATCACAACGTCAGCCGGGCTTTGGTCGCCTTCTGCTTTCATTGTTTCAAGAAGTTGGCTCGCGCCGGCTTCGCGGACATCGAGACGCGCACCGGTCTCTTCCTCGAACATGGCATAGAGGGCTTTGTCAGAATCATAGTGACGAGAGCTGTAAATCGTCAGCACTTTTTGTGGGTCAGCGGTCGCCTCATCACTTGTGCTGGCAGTTGGATTGGAGCAAGCCGCGACTGCTCCAATGAGCAGGCTCAGGCCGGTCAGCGTTTTAATCTTGTTGATCATGTTCGCTCCATCTCACAATTGAGAAGCATTCGCAACTCGAGCTTTTGCCAAAGAATGCGACAATTGGTGCAAAGCTTGCATTAAGCTTACCGGGTTTGCTGATTGAACCCGAGAGAGACGATACAGTCCGATCATCTCGCAAGAAGTGCGAGTGGGAGAATGCGTGGGGACATTATGACAGAAATCACACTCGATTTGGGACCCGTAAAGGCCGTTGATGAAGTCGCGTTTGAGCAGGCAATCGATCGCTTTGCTAAATGGCAAACCTCGTCCGGTGCGCTCGCTTGCCACGACCGAGACGCCCCCGGACTGATGATCAAGACAGTATGCGATGCGCGCGGAACGCTGCGAAAGACCGTGATTTTCCAGCGCCAGGAAGGTGCGTCCGCTTTTATCAGTTTTTGGGAAGCTGAGCGCGCAGCGATTTAAGTCTATCTGATATGCGCCGTCACTGTAGCTCGATTTGTGCGGGCTGCTAAACAGGCGTGATGAACGCGCAGAACACTTCACTCCAATCAATCGCGATTGTCGGGGCCGGCATTGTCGGCCTGTCTTGCGCGCTAGAACTGGCGGATCGCGGCGTTCGCGTAAGCTTGTTCGAGAAGCAATGGCCACCGCGAGGCGCAAGTTGGGCAGCCGCCGGTATGCTCGCTCCAGCATTTGAGGCGATTGGTGTCGCTGAGAATCATCCAGGCCTGTTTGATCTGTGCGATGCGGGCGCGCGGTTATGGCCGGAATGGGCGCGGGCGCTGGAAACGCGGTCTGGCAAACCATCTGGGTATCATCCGGGACCTTCATTAGCCGTCGCGTTTGACCAAGTTGGGGCGGAGAAGCTGGCTGCTGTGCAGGCCGCGCTTGCCGAACATGCTCTTGCGCCGACGGAATGCGTATCCAATCTTGGCGACATTGACCAAAGTGTCGCGAATGATGCCATCGCGGCCTTACTTTTACCGAGTGATGGGCAAGTCGATAATCGACTGACCCTGGACGCGCTGGTCACCTGCGCAGAGCGGCATGAGCGGATTGATATTCGCAGAGAAGAAATCGCACTTAAATGGACGGCGGGCGGCTTAGATCATGCCGGGCACGATGCAACGCTTCTCACAGCGGGATGGCAAACCGGGTCTGTGACCATTGAGCGTGACGGCGCCCCGGTCGATATTCGAGATCTGGATGCGAGCTTGGGTCAAATTCAGCCCATTGGCGGGCAAATGCTCTCCGTAGCGCCGATCGAAGGTGCGCCGCGGATGACGCTTCGATCAGGGCATGTCTATATCGTTCCAAAAGCCAATCGCATCATCATTGGCGCGACCAGCGAACCTGGCCGTGTGCTCTCGCAGTCAGAGCCAGACCAAATCGCTGAACTTCGGGCGCAGGCCATTCGGATTTGTCCGGTTCTCGAACATGCTCCTGTGTTGGAGAGTTGGGTCGGGGTGCGCCCAGGGCGAGCCAATTATGCTCCGATCTTAGGACAAACCAAATTGGACAATGTTTTCGTGGCTTCAGGTCATTTTCGTAACGGTATCTTGCTCGCCCCCATCACAGCGCAAATCATCGCTGACCTCGTCTTGACCGGACGTGTAAGCCCGCTCGCCGCAACATTTGCTCCAAATGCGGAACTATCGGAGCGGGTGTGACGCCTCGTCAGAGTGGACGGCGAATTGATAGCGGCATAAATCATCCTCGACAGGAGAATTTATATGCACACGATCGGTCCACTCAGCGAAGATCAACTCGCCATTCAAGACGGTGTCGCGCGCACGGTTGCGCAGTTTGACGATGAATATTGGGCCAATACGGACGAGACGGGCGATTGGCCGGAAGCGTTTTGTGATGCCATGGCCGAAGGCGGATGGCTCGGCATCGCGTTTCCGGAAGAGTATGGCGGCGCTGGCCTGGGGCTGACCGAAGCTGCGCTGATGATGCAGACAGTGACGCGGTCTGGCGCGGGCTATTCAGGGGCCTCGGCGATCCACCTCAATATTTTTGGGCCGAAGCCGCTCGAGAAATTCGGCAATGATGAGCAGAAGCAGGAAAACCTGCCAAAGATCATCTCTGGCGAAGAGAAAATGTGTTTCGCAGTGACCGAGCCGAATTCGGGCCTCGACACATCCTCGCTTGAGACCAAGGCTGAGCGTACCAATACTGGCTACACAATTAATGGCCGCAAGATCTGGACGACCGGTGCCCAGCGCGCTGACAAGATCCTGATCATCGCGCGCACAACGCCAAAAGAGCAATGTGCGAAGCCCTATCTCGGTCTCTCGCTCTTCTATACCGACCTTGATCGCGGCAAGATCGAAGCCAATCCGATCCCGAAAATGGGCCGCAAAGCGGTTGAGTGTAATACACTCTTCATCGATGGCCTCGAAGTGCCGAAAGAGCACTTGATTGGCGAAGAAGGCGCTGGGTTTAAATACCTCATCCAGGGGCTTAATCCTGAGCGCGTCCTATTCGCCGTTGAGAGCATCGGTCTCGGCTTCGCGGCTTTGGAAAAGGCCACCACCTATGCGAATGAGCGCGTGGTCTTTGGGCGCCCGATTGGTCAAAACCAAGGGATCGCGCATCCACTGGCCAAAGCCTGGGCAGAGCTCAGCGCTGCTGAATTGCTTGCTTATAAAGCGGCGGCTCTGTTCGATCAGGGGCAAGAATGCGGGGCAGAAGCGAACGCGGCCAAGTATCTTGGCACCGAGGCTGGCTTCAACGCTTGTGAGACAGCTGTGCTGACCCATGGCGGCATGGGCTATGCCCGCGAGTATCATGTTGAGCGCTACATGCGTGAAGCGATGCTGGCACGGATCGCACCCGTTAGCCGTGAGATGATCTTGAACTTCATCTCGGAGCGCGTGCTCGGGCTTCCGAAAAGCTACTAGTTGAGCCTAGTCGATCTTGCGCGGTGCAATGATCGACCTCAGCCAGTTCCAGGTCGTGTTACCGCTGAGCTCGTCGCGATAGGCTTGGTCGAAAAATCGCTCCACGCCCTCCGCATCGGCGAATAAGTCTATCCGGGTTTGTTCGATGTCGGCTGGATCAAAGGTGCGCACGACTTTCGCTGGATTGCCCGCCGCAATTGTATTGGCCGGGATATCTGATGTGACCACGGCGCGGGCGCCAATCACAGAGTTCTCACCAATCGTCACGCCTTTGCCGACAAAGGCGCCATCGCCAAGCCAAACATTATCCCCCAGTGTGACAGGCCTCGTTTTGCCATGCACATCTGTGCGGTCATATACGCCATGCCAGTCGCAGTCGGTAACTGTTGAACTGTGTCCGAACATACAGCCAGAGCCAATGCTGATCCGCTCGCCAGCCATGAACCTGCAGCCCGGCGCGATCAAACAGGCATCACCGAATGTAAGGCTTGCTGAGCCTCCTGGTGGTGCCCAACAGGTGAGGCGAACCACAGCGTCCTCTGCTGCGACCACATGCAAGCTCGCACCTGCTTCAATGCCCCCGCCAAACAGTTTGATCGCCCATGGTTTGGCCATGCGCCAATCCGGCCCCAAGCGATCCATATGCGGGATGACGCGCCATGCCGCGTAAAGATGGTGAACCCGCAAGTTCAGCCGGTACATCCAATAGGGGCGAGCGTCTCGTCTCATTTGGCGGGTTGTACGAAATTTTGAGGTTCGTGAAAGAGGCCTTGTTCATTCCGGATTGACTCTTTCCAGAAAAAGAACAAAAACAGAACAAATGGGACGAGCGGACCTTCACCCTCTGTGTGCGGCTGGTACACTTTCACTTGCGCAGCTGGATACGCTTGCCATGGGCGACCGTATCCAGCTGCGCAAAGGCCGGATTCATGAGGTGAGCGGCGCTGGGGCGGACATATTCGCCGCCATCGCAGCCGCCGAACACGATCAGAGTGTTCTTTGGATTGGTCTCTATCGGGACATTGTCAGCCTCTGCCCGACGGGATTGCAAGCTTATCTTGGGGTTGAGACGGTGATCCTTGTGGAGGCCGTGTCGCGCGGAGAATTGCTGTGGGCCGCAGATCAAGCCTTACGGGCTGAGGGCGGGTTTTGCGTGATATTGGAAATGCCAGACATGCTGTCTCTAAAGGAAAGCCGCCGATTGCAGCTTGCGGCAGAGCAGGGCGGTGGCCTCGGCCTTATTTTGTTGCGAGGCGGCGTGAGCACTTCAGCGGCGCAAACCCGCTGGGAGTGTGCTCCGCTTCATGCTGAAATGCCGACCTGGGAATGGACATGCGTGAAGGGCAAGAACGGTGAATCCGGGGCGTGGCGTGTAACATGTCAGGGAGGGCAGAATGCCAAGGATACTCTCCATATGGCTCCCGCAACTCCCCCTTGATCGTTTGACGCGACATGGCGATGCGCGTCTGTCCGGACCTTTTGCCATCATCACTGAGGAGAAAAATGCCTGGCGCTTAACGCACGCGAATGATCTGGCCTTGCGGGCAGGGGCCGCAGCGGGCCAAGCGCTTGCAGATGCTCGGGCGATTTGTCCAGATCTGCTGACTGAGCCGAGTGATCCGGTGCGCGAAGACCTGTTGCTACGCGCACTTTGGCGCTGGGCGGATACTCTGTCGCCGCGTGTTTCTCTCGATCCTCCGGATGGGTTGCTTTTAGATATTAGCGGATGTGCTCATCTGTTCGGAGGGGAAGAAGAGATGGGGCATGAGGCGCTGACACGCCTCAAAGATCTACAGGTTCAGGCGCAGATCGGGATTGCGGATACGAAAGGCGGCGCGCGGGCACTCGCGCGGTTTGGAGCGCAAGACGTATCTATTGCTGCGCCTGGGGACGTGGCGCGCGCGCTATCGGCGCTGCCTGTCGCCGCACTTGGGCTGCCGCATACCATTGTCAGTGAGCTCGCGCGCGCTGGGCTGACCACGATCGGCCAGCTTGGCGAGCAGAAATCGGCTGAGCTTGCTCGCCGCTTCGGTTTGCATCTGACCAAGGCTTTGCAAACCGCGACGGGCCTGACGCCTGATCCGGTAACGCCTAAGGCCGCCGATCCGACTTATGCCGCACGCATGACCTTGCCTGAGCCGATTGGGTTCTTGGAAGACCTTGAGAGTGTCCTGCAACGCCTTGCCGATCGGATCTGCAGGAAACTTGAAAGGGATCAGCGCGGGGCACGCCGCTTCCACCTAACGGTGCGATGCGTTGATACAGGCGATCATGGGCTGAGCATTGGCTTCGCGCGGCCCTGTTTGGATCCTGAGGCCATCCTGCGGCAATTCTCGCATCCTTTGTCCAAGCTGGAGATTGAGTATGGCGCTGATTGGTTCCGACTTGTCGCGGAGCATATCGAACCTATTCGGCTCAAGCAGGGGAGCTTTGGCGAAGATGCAAAACGCGCCGACCAGCGTTTGATCTTGATCGAAACGCTCGGCAATCGACTTGGCTTTGATCATGTGCGCGTGTTTCGGGCACGAGATCATTATGTGCCAGAGCATGAGTTCAGTCAGGTTGAAGCTGCGGGTATGACGCCCTCTTGGTCTTTTGCGCCGCGGCCGAGGCCTATCCGTCTTTTTACGCCGCCTGAGTTTATTCATGTCGAAACGCCAGGGCGGCCGCCGCTTAACTTCAAATGGCGGCGACAGTCTTACGCGACCGATCGGGCACATGGCCCGGAGCGGATCACACCGCGCTGGTATCGCGAAGAAGACCCGCGCACACGTGATTATTGGCAAGTGCAGACAGATCAAGGCCGCCGGCTCTGGCTCTTGAACTATCCCGGTGACGCCGATGAGGCCTGGTATGTCGCAGGAGAGCTCGCATGAGCTATGTGGAGCTTTTCGCGATCAGTAATTTTACGTTTCTGACCGGCGCCTCGCATGCTGAGGAGCTGGTGAGTCGTGCGCACAAGCTTGATCTCGGAGGGCTTGCGATTGCGGATACGAACACCTTTGCGGGGATTGTTCGTGGGCACAGCGCAGCGAAAGAGCTGGGCCTGCGCTATCTTGTGGCGACACGCTTACGGTTGAGGGATGGGACAGAAATCCTGACTTATCCAAGGGATCGCAAAGCCTTTGGCCAGCTCTCGCGCCTTTTGACCCTGGGCAAACGGAGAACTGTGAAAGGCCAGTGTGATCTGACACTCGAAGACGTCATTTCCTATGCGGATAATTGCATCTTGATTGGATTGTCCGGACCAGAGTTCTCAGAGACACTCCTGGCGCTAAAAGCGGCCTTTGACGATCATGTGTTTGTTGGCCTGGTGCCGGAATATGATGGCCAGGATCCGGCGCGGTTCGCCGAGACACAAGCGCTTGCTGATCAGGTTGGATTGGAAACGGTCGCACTTGGGAATGTCATTATGCATGCGGCGGGACGGCTGCGGCTCGCGGATGTCTTGTCCTGTATCCGCGAGAAGACGACAATTGATCAATTGGGGCGTCGTGCGCTGCCGAACGCTGAGCGTCGGATCAAGTCGGAGTTTGAGATCCGCCGCCTGTTTCAGGCTTACCCACACGCGATAAAGAACACGTCACGAATTGCGCAGGCCTGCCCGTTCTCGCTGGATGAGCTACGCTATGAGTATCCAGATGAAGTCAGCGATGGCCTGGAGCCAAATGACCGCCTGCGTAAGCTGACAGAAGAAGGATTGCTTAGGCGCTATCCCGATGCGGTCCCCCTCAAAGTTCGCAGCATGGTCGAAAAAGAGCTGAGATTGATTTCTGAGCTAGATTATGCGCGCTATTTTCTGACGGTGCATGATGTGGTCACCTTTGCGCGTTCGAAGGGGATTTTGTGTCAGGGGCGAGGGTCGGCGGCAAACTCGGTGGTTTGCTACGCCCTTGGGATCACCGAAGCCTCACCTGATATGATCACGATGGTGTTCGAGCGTTTCATTTCTGAGGCGCGAAACGAGCCGCCCGATATTGATGTCGATTTCGAGCATGAGCGCCGCGAAGAAGTCATCCAGCATATTTATCAGAAATATGGGCGCCATCGTGCTGGGCTGTGCTCAACAGTCATCCATTATCGCTCTAGGAGCGCCATCCGGCAGGTTGGCCAGGCTATGGGGCTTTCTGTGGATGTTGTGTCTGCGCTTTCGAGCCAGGTCTGGGGTGTCTCGTCTTCTGATCTCGGCGATGAGCGCGCAAAATCAGCGGGCCTTGATCTTGAGGATAAGCGGCTGCGTCAAACGTTGGATCTGGCGAAGCAAATCACTGGTTTCCCGCGTCATCTCTCACAGCATGTCGGTGGCTTTGTGATCACCAAAGGGCGCCTGGATGAGCTTTGCCCCATTGAGAACGCCGCCATGGCAGATCGAACGGTTCTTGAGTGGGACAAGGACGATATTGAAGCCCTTGGCATGCTCAAGATCGATATTCTCGCGCTGGGCATGCTGACCTGTATCCGAAAGTGTTTCGATCTTTTGGAGATGTGGAAGGGGGAAAGCTACACGCTCGCAACTCTGCCTCAGGAAGACCCGGTTGTGTACGATATGCTTTGCGAGGCAGACACGATTGGCGTTTTCCAAGTCGAGTCGCGCGCACAGATGAACTTCCTGCCGCGGATGCGCCCACGCACGTATCAGGACCTAATTGCTGAGGTGGCGATCATTCGGCCCGGGCCGATTCAAGGCAATATGGTGCATCCTTATTTGCGCCGGCGGCGCGGTGAGGAAGAGATCATCTATCCGTCCGAAGACCTTCGCGAAGTGCTTGAGCGGACATATGGGGTGCCTCTGTTTCAGGAACAGGCGATGCAGATCGCGATTGTCGCGGCGGGCTTTAGTCCCACTGAAGCAGATGCTTTGCGGCGCGCTTTAAATGGGTTTCGCAGACAAGGCGCTGTGGAGGATTTCAAAGAACGCTTTATCGCAGGCTGCCTTGAGCGCGGGTATGAGCAGGCTTT
>JALUWJ010000154.1 GCA_027019605.1 Henriciella sp.
GGCTTGGTTGAAACCGTTTCGACTTTCTCGTCTGAATCGGCTTCGCGAGCGTCAGCGACATTTGCAGGAACCAAACGCGTCGCCGCGCCGAGTGTGAACAGCACGCCCAGCGTTAAAAGGACATTGGATCGGTTCGCAGCTTTAATGGCCATATCCTTACACCACTTTCATTCGAGGACGTAATTGGGTCGGCAGCGGGCGCAGAACCGGTGGTTCTTGCTCGGCTGCAACAACCGACTGCTCTGACAGATCCTTCAGGCGATGCATCATCTCCGTGATCTCTTGCAGACGCTGATTGGAGACATCTAGTGCTTCCTGAACCGCGCCGGTTGTCGGCGCAGGTGCAGCCGGTTCCGGCGCGCGGTAGCTTGCGGCGCGATCATGCGCTTCGTTCAGGCGTTGGGTCAGGCTTTCAACGCGTTCGCAGGAACTTCTGGCTTCTTCGATCAGGCGCGCCAGGCGCACAGCCAGTTCGCCGGCATGATAGCGTGTCTCATCGGTGGTGGCGGAGACGGCACTGATCGAATCCGACAGGGCTTTGATCGTCGCGCCGAGGCCGTTTCGTGTGTTCTGCAGCGCGCGCAGGCGGCGGCTCAACACAATGCAGTAAATGCATGCCACGGATGAGATCAGGATGATCGCAATATCAAAAGGGGAAATTGGCACGCTATTACCTCAACAAGAATTCAGTGATCAGGACGCCTTCAACAATCCCGTCGCCAAGGACGAGATCTGCGCGGCGACCGAGTTGCTCGCGCATGTGTTTGTAGAAAGCAGGGTCTTCAAAATCGTTCAGCTCGACGGAGCGCAAATAGAGTAAAAACGCATCGATCAGCTGGGTTTCAACCGGCTTGATCATTTTCGCATCAGCTTTGTCGGTGGCGACCGAAAGTTGCATTTTAAGGTATCGCGTCGCGGGCGCGCTGCCGACCGTGATCAGGATCTCTTGGACCGGTGTGTAGGCGAGATCTTTTTTCTTTTTTTCTGGTTTTGCAACGGGCGCCTCTGCCACTTCAACGGTTGCCGCCTCGGCGACGGTTGGAGCGGGGGCCAGGAAATAAACGCTAGCGAATGAGGTTGCTGCGCAGGCGAGGCCCAGCACCAGCAATCCCATCATACCGATGCCGCCTGAGGAAGGGGCTTCCTCTTCGGTTGTGGCTTCTGCCTTGTCGCTCATGTGTCGCTCTTATGTCCCGTATGAAACTAGAAGTAGTTTTCCTGTTTAAAACAATCCCTAGTAAAGGAAGCCTTAACGCTTTCGGCCGAGAAATTAACCAAGTTCAACCGTAGCGAGAAAACGGAAAGCGGTCTTATGGGGTTTATCGACAATCTGCGTGCGTTGGGATTGCAGCGCCAGATCATGCTTGGCGCGGCCGTTTTGGGCATGTTGGCGGCGATGACCTTCCTGGTTCGCGGAACGCTGCAGCCGTCAATGTCCTTGCTCTATTCCGGATTGGATCCGGTCAGAGCGGGAGAAGTGATTAATGAACTCGAATCACTTGATGTCGCTTACGAGATTCGCGGCGAGGCGATCTTCATCCCCGCCAATGTACGAGACAAGACGCGCTTTGCGCTCGCGCGCGACGGATTGCCTCGGCAATCGGTCCAGGGGTATGAGCTGCTCGACAGCGTCAATGGCTTCTCCGTCACTTCGGAAATGTACAATGCCGCTTACTGGCGAGCCAAAGAAGGCGAGCTGACGCGCACCATCCTCACAACACCTGGGGTTGAGTCGGCGCGTGTTCATATTGGCGCAAATCTGCGCTCGGGCTTTTCCCGGTCACAGCCGACCCCAACCGCTTCGGTCACGCTCTCGTCTGCGCGGCGACTGAACGGCGTGCAAGCTGAAGCGATCCAGTATCTCGTGGCGCTCGCCGTTTCAGGATTGAACCCCGAAGACGTGGTCGTGATCGATCCGCGTCATGGCATCCTTGCCGGACCAACAGTAGGCGACGTTGAGGCGCCCGGTATCGTCGCTGAGGACCAGGCTGCCGCGCTTGAGCAGAAAATCAAACGCTTGCTGTTCGCACGTTTGGGCGATGGCAATGCTGAGGTTTCCGTGAATATGGATGTGAGCCGAGAGCGCACGGTCATTTCAGATGTTCGCTTTGATCCGGAGTCGCGCGTCGTGCGGTCGCGTACAACCAATGACTCTAATGAGACCAATCAAGGCGGCGGCAACCTCACTGTGGCGAGTAATCTGCCGCAAGGCGATGGCGCGGGTGGCCAGAATGAAAGCACCAGCAAGAGCTCAACTGAGTCGGTGGCTTATGAGCTGAACGAAACACGCACCCAAACCGAGCGTCTGCCGGGGCAAATTGAACGTGTGTCGGTCGCAGTTCTTCTCAACCAAGAAGCCCTGGGCATTGATCTGACGGCTGCTGATGCGGCTACGCAGATCGAACAGGTCCGACAAAACTTTGAGGCGTTGGTCCGCAATGCGGCCGGGCTCGAAGCCGATCGCGGTGATACGCTGACAGTTGAACTGATGCCATTCCAGGCCTTGCCAGAGGTCGAACTGACGCCAGCCCCGAGCATGATTGAGCGTATGCTGGAACAGCATCTCTGGTCTGCGGTTCAGGCGATCTTCCTGGGTATTATTGTTCTGGCGCTGGGCTTTGGCGTTATGCGCCCGGTCTTTGCACAAGGTCCTGCCGCCACGGGCGATGAGGGCGAGGCGGGTGAAGGCGAGGCGGCGACCGAGGGGAATACCAGTGTCGACGGCGACCTGTTCGAACAGTCCAACGATCCGATTGACTATCTGAAAGACTATACAAGCGAGAACCAGGAGCAGACCGCAGCCTTGCTGCAGGACTGGTTGAAAGAAGACAGAAAGATAGCGGCCAATGAATAGTTTGCCGCCTCTGACTCTGCCGCGGTTCCACGTGAATGCGTTGGCGCCGACGTTGAAAGAGCGGAATGCTCTGGTTGGCGACGACGCGAGCGATGGCGGTTTTGATGCTGAGTTGGAAGCTCAGATGGCGCCAACAGACGACGAAGCTGAAGAGTCTGCTGAGATCGTCGAAGCGGTCGAAGAACCGGCCGTGCCGATCCAGCCGGAAATTGATACCGGCACAATCCTGCAAAGCCTGGAAGCGCAATTGGCGGGCTTGCAGCAGCTGGCCGCGGCGCGCGCGACAGAGCTCACCCGCGACTTTATCAGCGCGGCATTCCCGCGATTGGCAGATGCCTTTTTGGCGGAAGAGGTGCTGCGAGAGTTGGAGGCAACAGCGCCCCCTGCAATCGAAAAGCTGGTTCTGAAAATACCAACTCAATTTGGTGTTTCGTTCCAGAACGCCGTTCAAGCTTCGCCGCGCTTGAGCGAGATATGTGAGCTGCAAATGCTCGATGCGGCGACCGAAATTCACGTCGATGCAGACTGGCAAACAGGTGGTTTGCAGTTCGACGTAGAGCGATTTGTTGAGTCTAGCCTGGCCCGCATGAGCGGGGCGGAAAGCGTATAAGAGGGACCTGATGTCAGAGCCAGAAACAGTAGAAGACGTTGTTGGTGAAGCTGAGCGCCGGAATGTGTCTCCGGAGAACCAGTACAAACGATCCATATACGGCTTGCCGGTCAATGTCGTGGTCTCGATCGGACGCAAGAAACTTAGTGTTGCCGAGCTTCTCAAGCTGCGTCCGGATACGATTATTCCGCTGACCGCAAAGATTGAAGATCCGATTGAATTGCTCGTGGACGATCGGTTGATCGCACATGGCGAGCTGATTGAGCTCGAAGACGGCGCGATTGGTGTTCGTCTGACGCAGATTGAGGAACAGGAAGATGGCTAGCTCGCCCGGACTGAGCTGGCAGAGCCTTTTCTGGCGCTCTCTTCTTGTTCTAACGCTTTCTATGACCGCCCTGACTGGGGCGGCTTTTGCGCAAGTGGCCCCGGATCAAGCCGCAGGGCCTCTGGGCGGCCTCCTGGGCGATGGACAAGGCCTGAGTGGCACGGTTGTCCAACTCTTCCTGTTCGTGACCATTCTGAGCCTGGTGCCAGGCATCGCGATGATGGTCACCTGCTTGCCCTTCATGGTGATCGTCTTTTCGATCCTTAGACAGGCTCTCGGTGTACAGCAGGCGCCGCCCAACATGATGATTATGGCGCTGGCCATGTTCTTGACCTTCTTCATCATGGAGCCGGTATTCATGCAGTCCTGGACGGAGGGGCTGTCGCCTTACATTGAGGGCGGTCTTTCCGAGCAGCAGGCTTGGCAGCTAACCACTGAGCCATTCCGTGAATTCATGATGCGCCGGACAGACCCTGAGGCCTTGTTCGTCTTGTCAGACGCACTGAACCGTCCTGTTGGACCTGAGGAGGAACATTCGTTCTCACTCCTCGCAACGTCGTTCATGCTGTCTGAGATCAAGCACGCGTTTCAGATCGGGTTCGTGATTTTTATGCCCTTCATGATCATCGACCTGGTGGTCGCGTCAGTCTTGATGGCGGTTGGTATGATGATGGTCCCACCGACCGTGGTCTCGCTGCCATTCAAACTCGGTTTCTTTGTTTTGGCGGATGGGTGGCTGAAAATCACCGAAGCCTTGTTGAGAGGATATGCTTAAGTGTCGAACGCTCAATCGAATGCCCAGAGCACACAGCACATAACCGCGTCCCAGCGCGCGGCTGTGGTGATCGCGGTCCTTGGGGAAGAGGCTGCCAAGCCGATTGTCGACCGGTTGGACGACCAGGCGATCGCGAATATCGCCGCCTCGCTTGAAACCATCAACTATCTTGCGCGTGAGCAATTGATCGAGATTGTGATGGACTTTCTCGGGCACTTACGCAGCTCCAGCGGGGCATTGCGCGGCGGGGCTGAAACCTCGCGGCAATTGATGGAAAGCCTGCTCGACGAATCCCGTTTGAACTTGATCTATGGCAACCAGGAAGAAAGCCCGGAAGAACAGCTGCCGGAGCCAGAGAACAAAGAGGATTTCAGTCGCCTCTGGGAGACCTTCTCGAAGCGAGAGCCTGCGCATATCGCCAAGTACCTGTCCGGTCTGACGCCAAACATTGTCGGCCTGATCCTGCGAAACCTGGACGCCACGCTCTGTTCGGAACTGATTTGCTTGCTCGAAGAAGATCAGCAATCAAAAGTCTTGAGCGAAATGGTCAATCCACCGCCGCCTTCCTATGAGATTGATGCGGTCGTGGCGCGTATGGTGCGCATGGAGTTCCTGCTGGCACCAGAGGAAGATGACGATGACGGTGACGCCCAATTGCAGGGCGTTGGTGAAATCCTCAGCTTGATGCCGAATGACCGCCGCTCGTCTCTGATGGGCCACGTCTCTGAAAAGCACGCCGAAAAAGTCGATGCGATCCAGAAGGGGATGTTCGAGCTGGTTGATATCCCGGTTATGCTGAACCGGAATTTCGTCCCAGTCGTGTTCAAAGAGCTCGATCAGGAATTCTTGCTGGAGCTGATGAAAGTGCTCGAGAGCGAGTATAAAGAGGTCAGCGACTATTTCCTCAGCAATATCTCGAACCGGATGGCGGATGGCCTTCGCGATGATCTGAGCCGCATGAAAGCACCAAATGCCGAGGCGGCAGAGCAGATCCAGAAAGACTTCCTGATGAAGATGATGGGGATGAAGCGAGACGGCCTGATCGTGCTCGAACGCCCAGAGGAAGAAGAGGAATAAGCGCGGCCCGCTGCGCCGCGCTTTTCAAAAGCTTCTTAGAGAAATCTGACTATCGAACGACCAGCTCGGCATGGATCGCTCCTGCCATTTTCATGGTGCGAATGATATCCGCCATTTCTTGCGGGCGCACGCCAAGTGCGTTCAGACCATCAATGAGCTGCGACAGAGTCGTGTTTGCATTCAGCAGAGCAATGTTCTGATTGCCGGTCTGCCCGACTTCAATATCCGTGCGCGGCAGAACAATGGTTTCACCCTCAGCAAATGGATTCGGTTGAACCACGACCGGGTTTTCTCGCACGCGAATGGAGATGTTGCCTTGTGCAATCGCAACTTGAGAGATCGTAACGTCCTGACCGAGCACAATTGTGCCAGACTTCTCATCGATGACGATACGTGCCGGTGTTTCGACTTCGATGGGTAGGTTCTCAATCGCCGCGAGCACGCGGGCAGGTGAACCATCAGTGGCGCCGATATTCAGCTCAATGGTGCCCGGGTCACGCATATAAGCGACCGGGCCGCCAAGTGCTGTATTGATGATATTTTCGACCCGCGCTGCGGTCGTGAAGTCTGGTGTTTGCAAGGCTAGGGTGAGGCTATCTTGGGAGTTGAAGTCAAACCCAATCTCACGTTCAACCATTGCGCCGCTGGGCACCGAGCCAGAGGTCGGCGTTCCGACTGTGTCGCGCGCGCCTGGCGCTTCGACGTTCAGCCCACTGACCATCACGCTGCCTTGGGCAACAGCATAGACTTGGCTATCGGCTCCGCGAAGCGGGGTCAGGATGAGCGTGCCGCCTTCAAGGCTGCCCGCATCTCCGATCGAGGCGACTGAAACGTCGATGCTCGAGCCGCTGCGGGCGAATGCTGGCAGCGTGGCGGTGACCAGAACTGCAGCGACATTGTTTGGCCGAATATCTTCGCCCTGCACATTGACGCCGAGACGTTCCAACATGTTTGAAAGGGAATCTTCCGTGAACGGAGAGTTTCGAACAGAGTCGCCTGTTCCATTTAGCCCGACCACGATGCCGTAGCCAACGAGGTCGTTTGAGCGCACCCCTTCAATGTCGAGAATATCTCGCAATTTGGTTTGTGATTGCGCCACTGGCGCAGCCACCAAACAGAGCAAGACTGCAATACTCAGAAGAGAAGAAAGAAAGCGCATAAATTATCTCAGATAGTTGAGGAGCGAGAGATTGGAGAGGCGAGAGGTCAGCAAATAGGAGGCTTCCAAATTGGCTTCGAGTTCTCGCAATTCGGTGGCGGCCTCATATTGGTCTTTGCCCGCAAGGTCGATAAAGGCGGCCGCAAGCAGTGTTTCTTCTCGCGATAAGACGGCCTGTTGGTCCTGCAAGCTGGATTGGCGAATGCCAACGCCAGCTTGAATATCCACGAGTGCGGTTCGCGCGCCTTCGAGGCGCGACAGAGCTTGATCCAAGGCCGGGGTGCCGACCTGAGCAAACGGTTGGTGTTCGTTCGTATTCGACAAGGCTAGGATCGCGAGTCCCTGAAACATTTCCGCAAAGCCAGCTTGATTGGCTAAGACTGCATCTGGATCGCTGGCGGTTTGCGTGCCTTGATAGAATGTCGTTTGGAAACCGCCGGCCGGATCGTCAAAATAGGTTTGAACTTGCGCGGCGAAGTCAGCTTCGTCGGTGGCGGCGATGCCTATATTTGTGAGATCCAACAACAAGGCATCGGCATCCGCAAATGGCGGGGTCGCGGTCGCGTCTCCCGAGAATAAAAAACGCTCACCGTGCCGAACATTGAGCCGGGCCAGGGCCTCGGTCAGCGCCTCTTTCGCTTCGGTAGCGACCGCGTTTTGTCTTGGGCCATCGGACACGCCAATCGCGCTTTGCATTTCAAGAGACAGACCTTCAGTCAGGTCGCGCAGGGAGGTCAGCGTATTGTCGGTGATATCCAATCGAATATTGCGCAGATCGATCCGCGCTTGCTCAGCGGAGTTCTCTTGAATGGCTTGATCACTCAGCAGCGCTTGATCGATACGGCCATTGAGGTGACCGACCAGGTCCGATTGCAGGCCAGAGGTCGCTTCTTGAGCGCTTGCCGCGATCCGGTCTTTCAGCGTGGACACGCTGTTCAGCGTCGAGGCGTTAAGAAAACCGTTGAGTGAGATCGAGTTCATGGGCTTAGATATCCATCAATTCGGTGAGCATTTGACTAGCTGCCTGGATCACGCGGGCATTGGCAGCATAGGCTTGCTCAATGATCAGCAGATCCTGCATTTCGGTTTCGATATCCACGCCAACCTCGCGGGCTTCGGCTTCCTTTATCGTTTGGTATTGAAGCGAAATCGAAGACAGAACCGACTCGTTCTGAATGCGCTGTTGGCCGGTCAAAGAGCCAAGCTGCGCAACCAAGTCCGAATACACGAAGCCGCCCTGCAAACCGGTCACGCTGACATTGGTGACCGTGTCGAAGGCGCCAGACAGGTTGCTCAGGATCGTATTGTTTCCTGGCGGGCCAGGCGCAGCCGCGCCGAGACCGTCGCGCAGCCGCCAAACCGCGCCGCCTTGATCTGGATCCACAAGGGCGTTCAATCGCAGCCGGCCGGCAACACCGTCACCTGCGGTTGCGTCTGCATCTAGGAACAGGCCAGGATCGCCAGGGGTTATGGTCGTATCAACCGTCGGATCGGAAAACCGATTGATCAAATCCTGCGCCATGACATCAAGCTGGGTGCCCAAAGTCGGAAGGTCGGTATCGCGAAGTGTGAACAGGGCGGCGAACTTTCCGCTCGAGACCGCGCCATAGGCGTTCGCGCCCGGCGTGATATCCGTCCCATCGACAGAGAGGCCGGATAGCAGGCCATTCCCTAAAGTGATATTGGGGCCAATCGCATTGACTCGATCGAATTCAATCTCGCGCGCGGTGCCCGCGAGCAGGAAAACGCCTTCAACGGTCAACACATCAACGGTTCCGCTTGGGCCGTCGGCGGTTTGTACCGGGAGGTATTCTGCGATTTGATCGATCACGCGCGCGCGCTCATCGAACAAGGCTGCGGCCTGCGCGGTTGTTCGATCAATTCCGGACAGTTGTTTGTTCAATCGCTCTACTTGCTGCAGCGATTGGTTTACGATGGTGACGCCTTCCTCGATGTCGCCTTCGGCGCGCCAGCGCTCCTGCGTAATCAGGTCGGAGAGGGCGTTAAATTCTTGAACCAAATTGTTGGCCGATTGCACAACGGTGTTGGCGTGTGTTGTCGATTCCGGGCTGAGGACAGCTTCGTCAATCGCCGACTGTAATGAATTTAAGTTTTGAAACAGCGCTGAGGAGTCGATGTCGTCGCCAATGCGTTGCGACAGCGCGCCCCAGCGCGTGCTCAATATATCTGCCTGCGCCTGGTCGCTCGAAAGGTTCCGGCGTTCAGTGGTCAGGATCTCATTTTGAGATCGATCGACACTGATGACCTGAACACCGGCCGTTTGCGAGCCCAGGATTGTCTCGCTGACCGTTAAAGATCGGCGGACATATCCTGGCGTCGTCGCGTTGGCGACATTGGTTGCGACCAGATCGGCACGCATCCCAATGACGTCTAACCCTGACCGGGCGGATTGGATGGCAGATGTAATGCTCACGTCGTATGCCTTCTTGGCGGACTAAGCGTTATCGTTTGAGGTTGGTCGTTTCTTGCAGCATCTCATCTACGGTCTGCACGATCTTCGCACTCGAAGAATAGGCGCGCTGCGTCTCGATGAGGTCTGTCAACTCGGCGGCAATATCAACCGTGGATTCCATCAGAGAGAAGCCAGAAATCGAGCCAACAGGGCCGGTTCCTGCATCCCAAAGGTACATGTCACCACTTGAGGCCGAAATGCTGAAAGACTGTCCGTCTCTGGCGATCAACCCGTCCATGTTCGGAACATCGGCAATCGGAATTTGGTACAATGTGCGACGGAAACCCGTGTCATAAATCGCTTGCAGGTACCCGCGATCATCAATCTCTACTGATTGAAGGTCGCCAATCGGAGCACCGTCTTTGGTCACTGAGGTCGGCGAAAACGCTGCAGAGAGCTGCGTGATACCGCTATTGTCGCTCGGGCGACCAATAAAGATATCAACCGGACCATGCTCGAGGCTGATCGAAACCAGGCCGGTTGCATTGGCATAGGTCGCGCCGCCAGATGCGGTGACCGCATCGATCTGGCCGCCATTGGCGGTTGTATCGAGGAAGGTCACGTTGAAGTCGCCGACTGAGACAAGGGGATCACCCGCATCATCAAAGATTTGGACGTTCCATTCATTGCTCGATCCGGTTGCTGGAACCACGGGCGTGAACTCAAGACGAACATTCTGGGCGCGGCCAAGATTGTCATAATATTCAATCGGCAGCGAATAGGAGCCAGTAGGTCCGCCAGCCTGCGTGGCATCCGCAGGCAGGTTGATATCAACATCAATCCGACCTGTTGGCGCCGCAACAAACTGAGATGTAGAAATGTTGACCGGTTGCAAGCTGCCGCCACTATTGCGGCTAACGCTGCCAACATCACCGGCGCTATCAGCAGGCCAGCCGAGAAGGTATTTGCCGCTCTGCGTGCGCAGGTTACCGTTCTGATCTGCAGAGAATGATCCGGTCGGGAGGAGCATGAGGTCGCGGTCATCACCATTCAGGGTCGTGCCTTGCAAGTCGGTCACAGGGACCAAGCCGCGGCCAGCCACTGCGATATCCGTCGCGTTCCCGGTCGAGATAAGCGATCCAATCGCGCGGACATCTTTGAAGGCATCGACATTCACGCCACCGGCCGAGTAGGTCGAGTTACGCTGCTCGAGCACCATGCTCGAAAAGTCGACGTCACTCCGTTTGTAGCCGTACGTTTCTGAGTTGGCCAAATTGTCTGAAATGGTTGAAAGTCGGGTGGCGTTCGCGTTAAGGCCGCTCACGGCCGCGTTCAAAGATGATGTTATACTCATGTCGGTTGCTCCTGCAGTCGATGCAACCGAAAGTAGAAATTATAGGTTAATAGACGAATAACTCCGCTTAACCATTGATCTCTTGCTTGAGTAGGGTGATCGAGATCCGGCGGTTTTGTGCCGCATACGGATCATCTTTGACCAAGAGGTCTGTGTCTGCACGACCAGAAACTTCCTGGATCCGGCTGGCAGGGAAACCGGCTTCCATCATCAGGCGCCGTGCCACGTTAGCACGCTCAGCGGAAAGGTCCCAGTTGTCGAACCCATCGGCATTTCTAAACACAGCTGAATCCGTATGCCCGACCACTTTCACTGAGTTTCCGAACGAGTCGAACGACTGCGTTACGGTTTGGATCAGATTCGTCAGCAAAGGTGTGGCGACGCTGCCGCCGCGTGGGAAGAGCGGAACATCGTCTGAGTCCACCAGTTCCATAACAATCCCTTCAGGCGAAAGCTTCACTTGAATGTGCTCGTTCAGCATTGGCGCTTCTTGGCTGATCGCCAATTGCAACTGTTCCACGATTTGAGCGTCAGCTTGCGCCAAACCTTCCTCATCGGGTTGACCGGTTTTAGAAGTCGACGGGCTGCCCGCGGTCGCATCACGCGTCGCGCCTGTACCTTTTTGGGCATAAGTCTGTTCGGTGAAAATCGAGGATCCGTTCAGGCCGTCCGAGCCGCCACCTGAAATCCGGCTGACCGGAATGGTCGGGTTGAAATAGTCGGCAATGCCTTTGCGTTGTTCTTCTGTTGTCGCGTTAAGCAGCCACATCAGCAGGAAGAACGCCATCATCGCGGTCACGAAGTCAGCATAGGCCACTTTCCAGGCCCCGCCATGATGACCACCGCCAACGACTTTCTTCTTTTTCTTAATAATGATTGGAGCAAGTCCAGAAGCACCATCAGCAGCCATAACGCACACCCGTTTTGTTCAGTGAGGCTGGATTAGCAAAGTAAGGTAAATTTCCTAAATACAACTACACCGCGATTTTTTCGGCGGCGATAACGTTTTATTCACCTAAGAATTCAATCCTAAAT
>JALUWJ010000155.1 GCA_027019605.1 Henriciella sp.
AAGCCGTCCGCCTGGGCCAAGCAAGGACTGACCGCGGTCGGTGATCTCGGCGTCCTTCATCAAGGCGTTGGCCATTTTTCTGGCGATGACATTTTCTGGTCTGGACATGCTCACCCCGTGTTTCAGACTCCCTTAGCACTGAACCGCGCCAGGATGAACACCTCGCTGGATCGGGCAGCCAATCTTAAGAAAAACTGGGTTATGCAGACAGGTTTTGCGCGGCAGCTTCAGCGAAATAGGTGATGATGCCGCTGGCCCCAGCGCGTTTGAAACTGAGCAGGGTTTCCATCATCACGCGATCGCCATCGATCCAGCCATTTTGAGCGGCGGCTTGGATCATCGCATACTCGCCTGAGACCTGGAATGCGAAAGTCGGGATCTGGAAGGTTTCGGAGACCCGGCGGACAATATCGAGATAGGGCAGGCCAGGTTTGACCATCACCATGTCGGCGCCTTCTTCGATGTCCATCGCCACTTCGCGCAGCGCTTCATCCGTATTGGCGGGGTTTTGCTGATAGGTTTTCTTGTCACCGATCAAAGCTGTCGCTGAGCCAATCGCCTCACGATATGGCCCATAGAAGCCGCTCGCATATTTCGCCGCATAAGACAGGATCATCGTGTTCGAATGACCGTTTTCCTCAAGGGCGGCGCGGATTGCTCCGATGCGGCCATCCATCATGTCAGATGGCGCAACGACATCGGCACCCGCTTCGGCCTGAACGAGCGCCTGCTCGACCAGAACTGCTGTAGTCTCATCATTCAGCACATAGCCGCTTTCATCGATCAGGCCGTCATGGCCGTGTGTGGTGAACGGGTCTAAGGCCACGTCGCAAATCACGCCGACATCCGGTGCAGCGTCTTTCATCGCCTTGATGACCGTGGGGACGAGGCCGTCCGGGTTCAGGCTTTCGCTGCCTTCTTCGTCTTTGTGGGCTGGGTTGATGTGCGGGAAAATGGCGATCGCCGGAATGCCGAGCGCACTTGCGCGTTTCGCAGCTTTTGCCGCCTCATCAACGTTCAGTCGGTTCAATCCCGGCATGGCGGCGACCGGAACTTTCGCGTCCTCGCCATCATGCACAACCATAGACCAAATCAGATCAGACGGGGTTAGCGTGTTCTCTGCCGTCAGGTTGCGGATCCAGCCGGACTGTCGCAAACGGCGCAGTCGAGTTGTGGGAAAGGATTGGTTGAACGGAATGCTCATTCTGTCTCCGACTTTGGTGCGCCAAAGCGAAAGAGGGCGCGACGAACTTTACGGCGCATGAAGCACCGCTTGGTCACGTCCATAAACGGTCTCTGCGCATCTTCAATCTCTCGCATATAGGGCTCGAACTTTTCGTTCGGAATTTCTTTGAATCCCATCGAGGCATAGAACGGACCATTCCAAGGTACATCGCGAAAGGTCGACAGGCTCACATGCGGCAGTTTACGGCGCTCAGCTTCGGTGAGGACGCGGATAAGCAGAGCCCGTCCGATGCCCTTTTGCCCATGATCCGGGTGAACGCTGACTTGATCCAGATATAGCCCGTTGCCGCGCATGCGGATCAAAGCAAAGCCAACCGCCCAACCATGTTGGTTTCGCGCAACAAAGACGTTGAACAAGGGGATCTCTGTTTCGAACACTTCCGCCGGTACATGGTCTTTGAGAGCGTCGTCGCTCAGCAATCCGGTTGCTGCAAACATAGAAGATGCTGCCTTATCGACGGCGATAAGCGCAGGAATATCATCCAGCTCGGCAGCTGTAATAGAATATCCTTCCGGAAGGTCAGACATTGACGAACGAATCTCCTATGGCATCTGTGCCGCCTAATAAGCACAATGAGGGCCAATTGCTATGACCACTCGCCTGACAGAAGAACAGGTAATGATCCAGGATATGGCAAAGCGATTTGCTGCGGATCGTCTGGCACCGCACACATCGGACTGGGATAACCAAAAACACTTTCCGATTGATGTGATCAAGGACACGGCGGAGCTCGGATTTGCGGGCATTTATGTCGGCGAAGATGTCGGTGGATCGGCGCTCGGCCGGCTCGATGCAGCCTTGATCTTTGAGCAGCTTTCCTACGGTGATGTTTCAACAGCGGCTTTTATCTCGATCCACAATATGGCGAGCTGGATGATCGATAAGTTCGGCTCGGATGAACAACGCAAAACCTGGCTGCCGAAACTGACCAGTATGGAGCTGGTCGCCTCTTATTGCCTCACCGAGCCAGGATCTGGGTCTGATGCCGCAGCGATGAAGACCACGGCGGTGCGCGATGGTGACGACTATGTCTTGAACGGTTCGAAGCAATTTATCTCCGGCGCGGGCACAAGCGATGTCTATGTCCTGATGGCGAAGACCTCTGACGCCGGCGCGCGGGGTGTGTCTGCTTTCATCATTCCACTCGGCACACCGGGTCTGAGTTTCGGGAGTAATGAAAAGAAGATGGGGTGGAATTCTCAACCCACCCGTCAGGTCATGCTCGATGATGTTCGTATTCCAGCCGCCAACAGAATTGGCGAAGAAGGCCACGGTTTCAAGTTTGCTATGGCCGGGCTTGATGGCGGACGCCTGAATATCGCAGCCTGTTCACTCGGCGGGGCGCAGCGAGCGCTCGATAAGGCGCTTGCCTATGCCAAGGAACGCCAGCAATTCGGCAAACCCATCGCCGACTTCCAAGCCATTCAGTTCAAACTCGCGGATATGGAAACCGAACTCCAGGCCGCCCGGGTGATGCTGTATGAAGCCGCCTCGAAACTCGACGCGAAAGCGGCAGATGCCACCCGCTGGTGCGCGATGGCGAAACGGTTTGTGACCGATACGGGCTTCAAAGTCGCGAATGAAGCTCTGCAGATCCATGGCGGCTACGGTTACTTGGCCGAATATGGCGTCGAACAAATCGTTCGAGATCTGCGCGTGCACCAAATCCTCGAAGGCACTAACGAAATCATGCGGGTCATTGTCAGTCGGGATATGCTGAAAGACTAAAGCTTATTCGGCTTGCTCTGCGAATTGAGCTGCAGCCCTAGTATGATTTCATTGGCGATATCGCCCACGCTGCGATCATCTGTGCCGAGGACGAGGTTTGCAAAATCAGTTTCTGAGAGGCTCTGCGAAAGCTCTAAGGCGCGCGCTTCATGCCAGGCACGACCCGCTCCCTGTTCGCGCTGGCGGACACGGTTCAGCAAAGTTTCGTCTTGTGCTTCAAGTCGAACGATCGTGCATTCACTCGCATTGACCGTGTCGGCAATTTCGAGCGCGCCCGCTGCGGTCTCAATGACCCGTGCAATGATGAGAACGCGAGGGTAATAAATCTGAGCATTGGCCCAAACGGCTTGCAGATTTTTCAGCGCCAGGTTTTGACCGTATGGATCATCGTCTCGTCGCGGATAGGTGTAGGTTAGGGCGTCCAGATCCACAAAGGTGTGCGCGACGCCCGTTTCGGCCAATTGATTGCTCATTTCCTGGGCGACAGTAGTTTTCCCGACGCCCACCGGACCGCTTATCAGGATGAGGTGAGGGGCGTCTGAACTCATTTTGGCGTCCTATCTTGTTTAAGGCCTCATCGAAAGCGATTCATCGGCGAGACTTGATCGTCGCACGAGAAAGTTCTTATGATCTCATCGGAAGCTTCCAAAAGATGAAGCCCGAGGAGGAATAAGAAGATGCAAATTAAGGCTGTTGACGGACTGGGTGCTGAGATCACTGATGTTGATATCAAGACATTGAGCGATACGGAGTTTCAAACCATCCAAGAGACGTTTGCCGAGCATGGCGTGATCTTTTTCCGCGGGCAGGATACGAGCGAGAATGATCATATCGCTTTTGCTGAGCGATTTGGGGATATCAATATCAACCGCTTTTTCGCGGCGCATCCGGACTATCCGCAGATCGCTTTGGTCGCCAAAGAGCCGGACCAAAAAGACAATATTGGCGGTGGATGGCACACGGATCATTCCTACGATTTTGAGCCTGCACTCGGATCTGTTCTCGTCGCACGTGAGTTGCCGGAGAGCGGCGGCGATACGATGTTCGCATCCATGTACAAGGCTTATGAAACGCTGCCCGATGCGCTGAAAGAAAAGGTTGAGGGCCGCAAAGCCCTTCACTCCGGCAAACACATCTTTGGTGAAGGGCCGGACAGCTACTACAATACTTCGGACGCTGGATCACATGAGGACGGCACCAATCGTATTGGGAACTCTGACGCTGCGGAGAAGCTGTTGGACCCCGAGCATCCAATCGTCATCAAACACCCGCTATCTGGGAAGAAGGCCCTTTATGTGAACCCGGCTTTCACGCGAGAAGTCGTGGGCATGGACAAGGCGGAGAGCGACGAATTGCTCTCCGACCTATATACCCACGTGTTCACAGGGCATGATTTCCATCACCGGTTCAAATGGGAACCTGGCTCCATCGCGATGTGGGACAATCGTTCGACCTGGCACTGGGCCTTGAATGACTATCAAGGCCAACGCCGGATCATGCACCGTATCACGATTGAGGGCTGCCCACTTGAGGCTTAGAAGCGGAAGCCGACGCCAAGGGTATAGGCTTCGACATCGGTGCCAAAGGTTTCGAGTCTTGTGGCGTCCGCACGCGCATATAGCTGCTCGCTGAAATTGAACTCGGCGCCTAACCCATAGGCGAGGCTTGGGTCGGTGTCATTGAACGCTCGATTCTCGGTCGTGCCGTCTTCATACGTAATTGTACTGTTCGATTCAAATTCGGTCGTCGCATAGCCGACACGTGCGTGGACGGTAAGACCGTTTCCTATCGGCACCATAGCTTTCCCAAAAACACCATATGTCGAATCCAGTTTTGAGGATGCGTCAATCGAATAGCTTTGCTCATTTATCGGGTCGAAACTTGCGATCGTTCGATTAGTTTCCGATACTCCAACTGCATACTCGCCTTCAATCGCGAGGTTCGACGTGAAGTTTCTGCCGAACCGAACACCAAGCATCGTGTAATCGTCGCTATCCAATGCGTCAAAATCAAAGCCAGAAAGGCCAACAGTGCCTTCTGCGTAAAAGTCTTGAGCGATCGCATTAGGGGTTGTCGAAATCGCCATAATAATTGCGATGGGGAGGGCGGATTTAAGTGGCTGCATTACAGATTGCCTTTTGCAATAGATTGTAACGCAGCCCCCGGGCCTTAGGCCGAACCTGTGGCGCCCTCAAATTAACAAACGGACATTCTGCTGAAGAATCCGTAATTTACTATATATTCAGAGTGTTATCTCGCTTAGGCGATCTCACCGCCGTCCAGAACGATTGTGTGACCATCGACCCAGGCCCCGGCGCGGGACGTCAGGAAGATCGCCGTGCCAGCAATGTCCTCTGGCTCACCGGCACGCCCGCGCGGGATTTGCGCGACAGCCATCTTGTAGATCTCGTCATTATTGACCGCCGCTTTGGTCATGTTGCTGGGGAAGAAGCCCGGCGCGATGGCGTTCACATTGATCTTGTCTTTGGCGAGATCCGTGGCGAGGTGTTTGGTGAGGTGGATGACCCCCGATTTACTGGCTGAATAGGCATAAGCGGGCATGCCGGGATTATCGAAGCCGTGAATGGAGGCAATGTTGACGATCCGGGCCGGATCTTCCTGCGTGCCATTCTTGCGCAGCAGCGGTAGGCATTTCTGGGTCATGAAGAACATCGACTTGATATTGATGGTCATCACCTTGTCCCAACCACTTTCTGGGAAATCATCAAGCGGAACGACCCAATTGGCGCCGGCATTGTTGATCAAAATATCAATATGATCTTCTCGCTCAGAGACTTGCCCGACGAAGTGTTCAATACCCTCCATTGTCGAGAGGTCAGCCTGGATTGGAATGCAGGTACCATATTCGGAAAGCTCTTCAGCCTTGGCCATGAGCGGGCCTTCTTTGCGAGCCGAGATATAGGTCTTTACACCATTCTCAACGAACCCGCGGGCGATCATCGCACCGATCCCGCTCGAGCCACCGGTGACGATTGCGGTTTTCCCTGAAACATCAAACAGAGCTTTCATCTGTTCCTCCTTGTCTTGCTGGCGCTAAGCTGAAGCAGGCCTGACTTATTGTCCATCATCCAAGCGTTGAAATGTCTGCATTTTGGCGTGGCTGTCAGTTTGGGGTGGCCGCCCGCGCGGAATTCGCTTAGGCAGCCGCTCATCTTCCGTGAATTAGAGAAACGTGCATGGCCCGTTCGACCTTTTCTGCTTACGCAGATCGCATCAACTTGACCAATTGGGCGCAATCACAGCGCGCAACTTTTACGCCGAGCCGGATCAAAACCGAGACATTGGCTGGCCTGACCGTTGCGCTGGCGCTTGTCCCAGAGGCGGTGGCGTTTGCCTTTGTGGCGGGTGTGGAACCGCTGGTGGGGCTTTACGCAGCTTTTCTCGTCGGTTTGATCACGGCTGTCATGGGCGGACGCCCTGGTATGATCTCTGGCGCGACGGGCGCGCTTGCTGTCGTGATGGTGGCGCTCGTGGCACAGCACGGGGTGGAGTATCTGTTCGCGACTGTTGTTTTGATGGGCATTCTTCAGGTCGGGGCAGGGGTGTTCAAGCTTGGGAAGTTTATCCGCCTGGTGCCGCATCCTGTGATGCTTGGTTTCGTGAACGGCTTGGCGATCGTTATTTTCATTGCGCAATTGGGACAGTTCCAAGTCCCGGGGACTGCGCATCCAGACGGACACAGTATCTTGCCCAATGGCGAGTGGTTGCCGGGCGGCGAAGTCGCGATCATGCTGACTTTAATTTGCGCGACAATGCTGATCATTTGGGGGCTACCAAAGCTCACGAAAGTGATCCCGGCGCCCTTAGCGGGAATTGGCGTTGTCGCCGCGATGGTGATTGGTTTTGGTATCGATACGCCAGTGGTTGGCGACTTAGCGAGCATTCAAGGTGGCTTGCCGTCCTTCCACATTCCGGCCGTCCCGCTCAATCTCGAAACCCTGGAAATCATTCTTCCATATGCGGTCGTCCTGGCTGCAATTGGTTTGATTGAGAGCCTCCTGACATTGAACCTGGTCGGTGAAATCACCAATCAACGGGGCGGGGCCTCTCAAGAATGTGTCGCGCAAGGGACGGCGAATGTCGTCACCGGTTTCTTTGGCGGCATGGGCGGTTGTGCAATGATTGGTCAGTCGATGATCAATGTGAAGTCCGGCGGCCGCACGCGCCTTTCCGGCATCTCAGCGGCGCTGTTCCTGCTCGCCTTTATTCTCGTCGGCTCGCAATGGATTGAGATGATCCCGTTGGCTGCTTTGGTTGGCGTGATGTTTATGGTCGTGATTGGAACCTTCGCCTGGAACAGCCTGCGAATTATGTCCAAGATCCCGTGGACGGATGCGTTTGTCATCATCCTCGTAACCGCTGTGACGGTCTGGGAGGATCTTGCGGTCGCTGTGGTTGTTGGCGTCATAGTAAGTGCGCTCGCTTATGCCTGGAACAATGCAAAGCGCATTCACATCATTCAACGCGACTCGGTCCGCACCCCTGGCGCAACGGTCTATGAAATTGAAGGCCCACTCTTTTTCGGGTCGACCGCGGGCTTCGCGGAACTGTTCCACCCTGCAGAAGACCCAGACGTCGTGATCGTCGATTTCATGCGCTCGCGTGTCGTGGACCAATCCGCATTGCAGGCGATTGAAGATCTTGCTGCAAAGTATGAGGCGCAGGGTAAGACTCTGAAACTGCGCCATCTCTCTCGAAACTGCCACACATTGCTGAGCAAGGCAGGGCAGTTGATGGTCGATAGCGCCGATGATCCCGAATATGAGATTGCGGTAGACTATCATGTCCGCACGGGGATTTTTGGCGGCGGGCACTAGAGCCCACTGGACCGGTGAGCGCCTCCGCGCTAACGCCATGCCATGACAGATTCAGTTCTTACCAAGTCCGAGGGGGGTGTCGGTTACATCACCCTCAATCGCCCTGAAGCCCTGCATGCGCTCAATCTAGATATGTGTGAGACCATTCTCGCCGCATTGCGCGTTTGGGCATTCGACCCAAATGTTCACATGGTGATGATCTATCACGCGGATGGCAGCCGAGGCTTTTGCGCAGGCGGTGATATCGCGATGCTACGTGAAAGCGGTCTTAGTGATGGCAAAGAGGCCCGCGCTTTCTTTGCCGAAGAATACCGCATGAATGCGATGATAAAAGCGTTCCCGAAGCCATATCTCGCAATCATGGATGGCGTGACGATGGGCGGCGGGGTTGGCCTCTCCGTTCACGGCTCTCATAGGGTCGCGACAGAACGCACCCTCTTTGCGATGCCAGAAACCGGGATTGGCCTGTTCCCCGATGTTGGTGGTGGCTGGTTCCTGCCGCGCCTGCGGGGAGAGCTTGGCACCTGGCTCGCCCTGACGGGAGAGCGTCTGAAAGGGACCGATGTTGCAGCAGCGCGCGTTGCCACGCATTTCTTGCCGTCCGAGCTCATACCAAACCTGAAAGCGCAGATCGCGGAGGCCGACTTTTCAGGCGGCGCCGCAGAGATGCTTGGAGAGATTCTGTCCCGGCTAACCCATTCTGTACCTGCCGGAAGCTTTGAAGCGCAAACGACAACGATTGATACGTGCTTTGCGCATGATCGAGCTGAGGACATCCTCGCGGCGCTAGAGCGCGACGGATCGGAGTGGGCGGTGAAGCAGGCTCAGACCATTCGGTCAAAGTCTCCTGAAACGGTGAAGGTCGCGCTTCGCCAAGTTCGTGACGGCGGCAAATGTGAGACCTTTGAAGACAACATGCGGATGGAATACCGCATTGGCTGGCGCAAGGTTCAGTCACCCGACTTCATTGAAGGGGTGAGAGCGGTGATCATCGACAAAGATCACGCGCCGAATTGGTCTCCTGATACTTTAGAAGGCGTATCCGACGCTGATGTCGCGCGCTATTTTGAAGCCTTAGGCGAAAATGAGCTTAGCTTTGACTGAATTACGTGCCGATTTAGACGCCTGGTGCCGCTCCTATGTAACGGCATTTGAAAGCTATGATGCCGAAGCCATCGCCGCGCACTGGACCTTTCCAGCCCTGACAACGCAGGTGGGGCGATCGTTCACGTTTAAAAACGCAGAGCATTTCGCGAAGAACACTGGGTTGCTGCTCGGGTTCTATAAAGCGCAGAAGGTTGCCCACGTGGAACGGCGTGTAGCTGAGCATCTGCCGATGAGCCCCGGCGCCGTCAGTATGACCGTACAGGACCGGATGCTGGATGCCGATGGCAATGAGATCGCGGCATGGAAGGCGGCTTATATACTTCAGAACGTTGATGGCGCTTGGAAAGCTGTCGCGGCCGTCGCGGATGGAGAGGTGGATGCCTGGGCGGCCCGTGGAACACCGCTTGGCGGTTAAAACAGTAGAATTCGGGCTATATTTGCGTAAAAAGTAACACTTTCGGCTGTTTTGTTAACCAAGATAGGTCGAAAACAAGATGTGTTTAACGAAATATAAGGTTCATCACTGTAAATCTACTCAAACTACAACAAAAGTTGAGTGGTGATGGTAATGACAATTTCTTATAGCGCGGCGGAAGCCGTGAGCGAGCCTGTGAGCGTCGCTGAATCTTTCGTAAAATCTCTTTCGCTTCTGGAGCAGGCACACCGCCGTCTCCACGACGTCGTCAAAGACGATCTTGAGCGTGGTGGCGAGCGTCACCTGACAGGTGTTCAAGCCTTGCTTCTTTATGAAATTGGCGAGCATGAAACGCCAGCTTCTACACTGCGGTCGCGCGGTGCTTTTGCTGGGACGAGCCTGTCTTACAACGTGAAGAAGCTTCAAGAGGGCGGTTATCTCGTCCAGTCGCGTTCTGAGCGTGACAAGCGTACGGTTCGCCTGAAACTGACTGAGCGTGGTCATAAAGTCCGCCAGCGCGTGGTTGATCTGTTTGATCGCCAGTCTGCAGCGCTTGAGCCAACAGCGAGCGTTCGCCAGGACGATCTTAGTCAGCTGAACAAGACCGTTTCGCGCCTTGAGCGCTTCTGGACAGACCAAATTCGCTTTCAACTATAGATAAGTGTACATAATCCAAAATACTGAATAAGTATTTTGGATGTGGGGGAGAATACTTATCTTTTCCTGCGTGCTGCCCTGGCCGATGGCTGGGGCAGCGCCGTGGATTCAGGAAGAGGGTGTCTGGTACACCCGCGCGGCGCTCGTGAGCGAAACGGTCGAAGGCTTGAACGGCTATCGCGCCGACGCCTATCTCGAATATGGCTTGTCCGACGAATGGACGGTAACGCTAAAAGGCGAAGCGGTTCGCTATACTGGCGTGGACGGCTTTGATAGTCGCGGTTGGCGCGCCACAGCGCGGCGATTACTCTACAATTCGAATAGATTGAAAGTGTCTGGTGAGGCAGGTTTGCTTCAAGGTTCTGCTATCGGCGGCCGGAATGGCTGTGACCGATTGGGCGCTGAAGCTCGAATGGGCGTTTCCTGGTCGAGCCGCCCGCGCCGGCATCCCTACTTTCTGTACGCAGAAGGAGTCGGGCGATTTCACGGTGATTGTCAGCGCCGACGCCTCGAAGCGGGGTATGGGTTCAGTCCATATCCGTCGATTTGGACGATCACGCAGCTATGGATCGAGCGCGGTGCGACCGATGCCCCATCTGACAAAATACAAACCGAAATTGTGTGGAACGCAGAACGCCTGGATTATTCAATCGGGGTGCGGCGTGAAGTCGGAAACGCCTTCGTAGAAGAAGGCGTTTTCGTCTCGATAGCCCGTACGTTTTAGTGCGGCGTTTGCTTTTACTCTGCGGTGTAGCCAGTTTCCGACATGATATAAGCGATCACTGCGGTGCGATCGTCAGGGCGACGGACGCCAGCAAAGCTCATCTTATTGCCTGGCAGGAAGTTGCGCGGGCTTTCAAGCCACTCCGCGAGAATCTCGGGCGTCCAAACGATGTCAGACTCCTGGACCGCTTTTGAGTAGGTGAATCCATCAACGGTGCCGATCCCTCTGCCGAAGATACCGTAAAGGTTCGGGCCGACGAGATTTTGTCCGCCTTCGTTCAGCGTATGGCACGATTGGCAAAGTTTGAAAGTCCGTCGACCGCGATTGTAGTCAGCCGTTTGATAAGGCTCGGGAAGAGACGCGAACGCCTCAGAAGCTGCAGAGCTCGTGTCTGGCGCTGCTGCGGGTGTTACTGTTTCTGAAGAAGTCTCAGTAACCTTCGGTTTTTCAACAGTATTTTGTGCTGCCGCGTCAGGGGGCGTTTCACCTCCTCCACAGGCCGAGATCAGCAAAATAGAGCTCGCGGTGATTAGGGCTGGCCTCAAAAAAGTCATTTAAAAACGGTCCTTTAGCATACGTATCCTCGCATATAATGCCGGTATTCGGCGGGGTTGCAAGCAGCTATTCTGTCTCAGTTCGGCGAAGAACACCCATGCCGAAGGCCAGGCGGGATCCACTTCGGACAACCGCTGCCTCAAGCCTTAAGGCGAATATTAACCATAGTCGTGTATTCGCCAAGTATAACAAAAAATACCGATGGTGGTTAAAAATGAGATGGGCGATGATGGGGCTTACCGCAATAGCGGGAGCTCTTAGCGGGACTGCGCAAGCAGGTCCTGAGCAATCCGA
>JALUWJ010000156.1 GCA_027019605.1 Henriciella sp.
ATGACACGGTCTATACGCCGTACGGTTCTTTAATGGGCTTCTTCGTTGATGGCAGTCACACCGTCGCAACGATTATCGCGGCCTGTGCCATCATGTCCTTGTTCGACTAAGATAGCCGCACTTGAAAAAAGAAGCCCCCGGATCGCCAGCGCGGTCCGGGGGTTTAGGTCAAATGCTCCTGTGTGGGAGAGTGAAGGAGCATCTGGGAGGAAACACGTTCGCGTTAGCCGATCTGCGGCGCCCACGCCGACAATCGGATTTCGACATTTCGCATCATCGGAGCATCAAGCGCGCTCGCCGGGTCCGTCGACGCAAAGCTGGCATTCAATCGCGTCCCGGCAAGGTCAAACGCCTCCAGCGCGTCGGCAACTGATTCCAAGCGCGCGGCGGCGAGCCGTTCAGCCTGGCCAACCGAAGCCGCATCTGGCGCACGGGCCTGCAACGTCACCGGGCCTACCATGCATCCTGCGAGCTGCGCATGCGCGGCTTTGAGCAGCGCTTCAGAGGCGGCATTCAAATCGCTTTCGCCGGCCTGAAAATAAACTTGAAGGGTTTGGCTGTCGCACACCGCTGTTTGAACCGGGCTATAAGCCTGCGTCGGCGGCGCCGGTAAAGGCTGCGCACTTGCCAGTGTTGCAGAGGCCGTCAACGCAGCGAGGCTCGTCAAAACTTTGATCATTTTCAGCTCCCTTCTCGTATAAGATCAAGAAACGCATGCGGCGCGGCGAAATCATGCCCGGATCGGGATGAAATGTGGCAACTGCATGATCTTGTAATGACGACTTGCGCTTTCTGACCGCTCATTATAAACGACCCGCCAGTGCCCCTATAGCTCAGCTGGTAGAGCAACGGATTTGTAATCCGTAGGTCCGCGGTTCGAGTCCGTGTGGGGGCACCATTTCCCTGTTAATTGACTTCAGCATTCAGCCCGCCAGAACCTGCGGGCGCGGGGGCGCTCCTCACATTTCGACATTAAATGTCAGCGCGGTTGTGTAGCTGCGGATATCGGTGTCCGCGCCCTCTGGAGCGGGGGCTTGCATTCGGGTCATGATCAGGTGTGTGCCGAGATGCTCGAGTGGGATATGAACGCGCCCGGCAGTGTCGGAGGTGAAAGTCGTCCCTTCATCCATGAGTCGTTCGGCTTGTCCGCTGCGGGTGAGTACGAGCGCTTGGTTGGCAAGTGGTTCGTCGTCGAAGCTTAGCAACACACTCAGAGACCCGCCCTTTTCTAAACTGGATGGATGGGTGAGCGGGGTGATTGCCAACCGGCCGATGGCGGTTTCCACGCTCTGCCATGTCGGCTCGCCAATCGTCACATAGGCATCAGACACGGTGGCGGTTTGCGAGCTCAAAATTGGCGTTCCGTCAGGCACATGGATCGGCTCGGCCTCATCGCTATTGACCATGTGATAGGCGCCATCGAGCAGGACATATTCCCCGCCCTTGCGCCCGAGACGCTCACCGGTTGAGAAGCGCGTCGTGCCGGGGTTTGAGACCGTATGTTCGAGCATAGTGCTGTTCGCGAACAGTTCGATCCGATCTGGCGGGGCCATGGTGCCGTCGGGCTGAATAACGGCGAACGCGTCAGAACGCACCGGATATTTCGGCACACAACAATCATCATTGAACGAGACTTCAACGGTGATCGTCTGATCCAGCTGCGGGGCAAACTCGGACGGCTCGATATAGGCCGTGTCCGCCATCGCTGCGCCCGCCATTGCGAGCGCAGCCACAGCAAGGGAGATCGCGGTCCGCATATTTAGTTCAAGCTTACGAGCGTTGTGCGCGGGCGCAGGCGCTCGGTCAGCGTGCCGAGCTCCGGTGTCACAAAGCTGTTGATCACTTCGCGGGCTTCCGTGAGCGCCGGCTCGAGCGCTTTCTCTCCGTCTTTAACCTCCATAGCCAAGGCCAGAAGCGGGTTATACAGCGCCTCAGTCTCACCTTTGATGGCAATCGCAAATTGCTGGTGCTCGGCTTCGATCCGGTTCCATTCGGCGCGCACACCGGCCCAATAGTCTGCTGTGCCAGCCCAATACTCATCGGCCGCTGTCACCGGATAGTCGTCAAAGGCGCGATACGTGTTGATGCCAACCTCGCGAACTAAGGCTTGCGGATCGCCATCGAGGATGAGCTTGGAATTGTCTTGCTCATGCACCCAGCCCCAGGGCGTGATCACGTGGCGATTGACGGCATCGACGGCGTGATAGTCATCTCGGGTGGTCATGTCGCGCCGCGGCAGTGGCCGCCATTCTTGCGGCGGAGTCCATTCGGCGATGCCGTCTTCATAGGTCCAAACGCCGACCGCCCCATAGCGCGGTGCGTCGTCAACCTGATACACGGTTTGCGACCACGTCCCTGCCCGCTCGGCTTCGGGCACATCCTGCCAAGCCCAAGCATTGCCGCCGACAAAGGTCAGCACGCGCGCGGGTTCATACTTCCAATCCTGGCGCCAGTGCTTAACGACGAACGGTGCGTCATCCGGACCAACAACGAGAAGATGCTGCAGGCTGATAAAGTCGCCGCGATCTTCCACCACGCGCACCGATTCATGACCGCCAGAGAGTTTCGGCTCTTTCAACTCATACCCGTCAACGAATGATACGGTCTCTGTGAAGTCGAACGTGACCTTATAGTCCCCTGTCATAGCGAGGATCGATTCGCGGTCCTGCTCGAACGTGGACGGCAATCCCACCGAAGCGGGCTCAAGCGGTTGAGCTGGTGCGATCGTGGCGCAACCGGTTACGGTCAGCAGTGCCAAGGCGGTCGCGGTGAAGACGCTGGGGTGAATCGAAGCCATCGAAATTTCTCCTAAAGTTCTAGATGCGATTTTTCGCCTAATGCAAATGATAATGACTTGCAATCGCGGAAATCTACGTATACCCGGATTTTGAGATTGAGAATAGTTCTCAAAAAAATTCTAGGGATCACCAAATGTCACTCTGCGTTCGAAAAACATCGTTTCGTACAGCTCTTATTGCCTCGTCCGCTTTGTCACTGACCGGCATCGCCATTGCGCAAGACACAGCCAGCGATGCTGAGGAACTGCGCGAAGACACCGTCACTGTGTATGGAACCTCAAACCCCCTGCCCGTCTTTGACTATCCCGGCCAAGTCACAGTTGTGGATCGTGAAGCGCTCGAAACCCTGGCACCGTCGGCCATTTCTGATGCGCTGCGTGATGTACCTGGTCTCGATTTCGCAGGTGGGCCGCGTCGCACGGGAGAGCTGCCAACCTTGCGCGGTCTATCCGGTCAAAACGTTTTGATTCTGCTCGACGGCGCGCGGCAAAGCTTCACCTCTGCGCATGATGGCCGCTTCTTTGTCGATCCAGAATTGATCGGCACAGCCGAGGTGGTCCGTGGTCCGGCCTCTGCCCTTTATGGGTCCGGCGCCGTCGGCGGCGTGCTCGCCTTTGAAAGCGTTGATGCTGATGATCTCTTAGCAGACGATGAAACCTGGGGCGCGCGAGCCCGCCTCGGCTACCAAAGCGTCAATGAAGAAACCTTGGCGTCGCTGACCGCGTATACGCGCCAAGGCGCCTTTGACGGCATTGCGAGTTTTGGCATCCGCCAGTCCGGCGATATCGAGCTCAGCTCCGGCGTCGACCTGCCGTCTGATGACGATATTCAAACCGCACTCCTAAAGGGGAGCTATGATCTGACCGATGCGCTGAACATCGAAGCCTCATGGCAGCGTTTCACCAATACAGCCATTGAACCGAATAATGGCCAAGGCGCACTCGGGACTGGCGATGGCGTGCTCGATCGCAGCGTTGAAAAGGACATCACCACCGATACGTTCCGGCTTGGGTTGAACTTCAATCCGAACGCCAATGATTGGATCGATCTGGACGTGAACGCCTATCAGACCTCGAGCGATGTCGACGAGTTTGATGCCACGGTTCCGCGTACAACGGTGCGCGATATCGAGACCACCGGATTCAATCTCCGCAATGCCTCGCGCTTCACTTTGGGCGACGCCGATATGACTCTGACCATTGGCGGCGATTGGTACAAAGATGAGCAAGTTGGCACCGATGACCAGACTGCGGACGGCACGCGCGGCGGCGTTCCAAATGGTGAGAGTGAATTTACCGGCATCTTCGCGCAGCTTGAAACCATTCTGCCGACCCCAGCCGGTCAGTTCGTGATCATCCCGGGCGTGCGCTATGACGAGTTTGAGAGCTCTTCCTCTATCGCGCCTGGCCAGGACAATTCTGATGACGCGATTTCACCGCGCTTCGCGGCCAGTTTTGCCCCCGAGGGCGCCGAATGGCTTCGCCTCTTCGGATCTTACTCCGAAGGCTTCCGTGCGCCATCCGTGAACGAGCTGTACCTGGACGGGGTGCATTTCCAAATCCCCCACCCTGTTCTGTTTAACCCAGGCATGGGGTCGTTCGTTTTCGCGCCGAATAATTTCGTTCCGAATCCAGATTTGGTGCCCGAAGACACGGAGACAATCGAGTTTGGAACCGGGGTCGATTTCCGTAAAATCTTCCATGAGCCTGATCGGCTGCAGGCGAAGATCAGCTATTTTGAAACCGATGCCGACAATCTGATCAACCTGTCCGTCAATGTGGCGCCTGACGCGACCTGTTTTGCGCCGCCTTTCTTCCAACCTTGCACATTTGGCACGTCTGAGTCCGCGAATGTGGATCGCGCTGAACTTGAAGGCTGGGAAGGTGAATTGCGCTATGATTCCGAACGCATCTTTGCTCGCGCCAACTTCTCATCGATTGAGGGTACCGATGTCTCGGACGGGTCAGATCTCGGCTCGCTGACGCCGGATCGAATGGCCCTGAACTTCGGCGTCAAATTGCCAGAGTGGAACACACGGCTCGGCGCCCGCGTTCAGCACGCCTCTGATTTCGAGCAGCGCGTATCTAATGGCTCTGGCGGGTTCACCGTACAGGACGAGCGCGACGGATATGTGGTCTTCGATATTTACGCCACTTACCGGCCGGACTTTGTCGAAGGCCTGAGACTAGATCTCGGCATCGATAATGTCTTCGACAAAGACTATGAGCGCGTATTCGCAGGCGTCTCCGAGCCGGGCACAAACTTCAAAATCGCCGCTTCTTGGCAATTCGGAAGATAGGAGATCCACGCATGTGTTTACCCATGGATGATACCGCAATGGTGTGTTGGCTGAGGACTCAAGTGCGAGTCCTCGATGCCTGGCGCGAGGAGCTCGCGACCCGCCCTGACCTCGACATCCAAGCCATCACAAGGCTCGAAAAACACTATGCGTGGCTCACCGACGAAGTGACACGGCTTGAATCTCCAACCTCTCGGCAGGCTGCTTGAGTCTCCTTATAGCTTGCCCACTATAGCCGCAGCCCTGGGGACATTTGTTTCCTCCCAGACCCCCCCGGGTTGCGGCTACTTTTTCCAGATTAGAGAATGCACGAAACGGCGCGATCCGCCATCTCTCTTAAGCCAGCAGGTCGCGGATCACAGCATCCAGGCTTGAAGGTGTGGTTGGCTTCTCGATGACACTCAAAAAGCCAGCCTTCAGAGCGCGCTCCTTGAGCGAGTCGGAATAATACCCCGTAATCATAATACCGGGTGTTTGGTCATTAAGCTGGCGCGTCCGGCGCATCAGTTCCAGACCATCAATGCGCGGCATCTTATAGTCGACCAACAGGCAATCACCGCCATGCTGGCCATTCATCAGCAGAAACTCTGTCCCGCTTCGATAGGCATCAATGTGAAAGCCGCGGGCCCGCAAAAGCATCGTCATTGAACGACGCACATTCTCATCATCTTCGACCAAGATCAGTCTAGACGGTGCCGTTTGTGCATCAGGCATAGAGGGGGCCGCTTGAGTGTGCATGCAATGGTTGTATCGATATTCTTATTGCGCGTCTCTAAGTAGTGTCCGCAATTCACTTTTCGCCAATTCCGGCGAGGAAAGCGAACCGCAATGCGCTTGAGAGGCTGTCGGCTTGAAGCTTTTCCATCATGTGTGCGCGATGGATTTCAACGGTGCGCGGCGAGATCGAAAGCGCTTGCGCGATCCCTTTATTGGTCAGGCCATCCACCAAACATTCTAAGACCTGCCGCTCGCGAGGCGTGAGTTCGGTCAGCCGCGCTTTGGCTTCGCGGCCGCGCTTGTCATCGGCTGACTGATTGTCGAGCAGATTGAATGCGTTCTCGATCGCGCCAATCAGAGCCTGTTTTTCATACGGCTTTTCGAGGAACTCGATGGCGCCGCCCTTCATCGCTTCAACCGCGACAGGGACATCGCCGTGCCCGGTCAAAATGATTACTGGCATATTGATACCGCGTTGATTGAGGGTGTTTTGCACCGCCAATCCATCCATGCCTGGCATCCGCACATCCAAAAGAATGCACCCACGATGCTCATCAGACACATGATCGAGAAAGCTAATGCCATCCGGATAGGTTTTCACTGAATAGCCAGCATGGCGCAGCATGAAACTCGCCGAATGGCGGATCGCCTCATCATCATCGACCAAATAGACAAATCGATTACTCATCACCGGAAGTTCCTTGATCTAGTCGCAGCGAAAATTTAAACGCTGCGCCGCCTTTGCTTGAGGGCGCGTACTCAATCACTGAGCCATGCGCGTCCATAATGGTTTGGCAAATCGAGAGCCCTAACCCCATGCCGCCTGGCTTGGTGCTGTTAAACGCATCGAACGGAGAGGACTCATCCGCCCCGGGGATTCCAGGCCCATTATCTTCGATGGTAATTTGCGCCAGATCATCCTCGACCGTCGCGGACACCCAAATTTGCGGATTCGCCGTTTCAGAGAGCGCTTCAATCGCATTTCGGATCAAGTTGACGATCACTTGCCGAAGCTGCAACCGGTCGGCCAGGACCGCGGGAAACCCTTCGGGAATCTTTGCGATCACCCGCGCCAATTGGCCTTCAAATCCGACTTTGGCGAGGGAGGTGGCATCTTCCACCACTTCGAGAAGATTGACCGGGCGCATATCAAGCTCGCCGCGCGAAACATAATCGCGTAAGCGCCGCACGATTTGCCCCGCGCGAATGGATTGCGTCGCCGCCGCATCAAGCGCTTCTTGGATGAAGGCCAGCGTGTCGGCATCTGCGTTTTCGAGCAGGTCTCGAGCCGCTTCGAGATAATTGGCCACCGCCGTCAGAGGCTGGTTCAATTCATGCGCCATCGCTGACGCCATGGTTCCGACCGCGCTCAAGCGTGAAAAGTTTGCGAGCTCCACCTGCATCTGCGAGAGACGGAGCGCATTTTCCTGCTGCTCAGACATATCTCGGATGTATCCGGTGAAGAGTCTTTCGCCATCGATTTCCGCTTCGCCGATTTTAAGCTCAACCGGGATCGTTTTGCCATCTGCAAGCTTAGCCTCAACGATGCGGCCTATGCCAATAATCTGCTTCTCTCCGGTCGAGAGATAGTTGCGGATATACTGATCATGGTGATTTTCATTAGCGCCTGACATCAGCATCGAGACGTTCTTACCGGCAACGTCAGAAGCCTTATAGCCAAACAACCGTTCCGCTGCCGCGCTAAAGGCCAGCATTTGGCCTTTTTGATTGATCACGATCATCGCATCCGGCACCGACGCCAAGACGCTCCGCATGAGCGGCTCGAGTGACCCGCGGTCGGCATATTGCCCAGTTTTGTCGTCTAAGACAGGGTGCTGTTTTTTGTCCATCAGCCACCCTTTGTAATGGGCGTCAGGCATGGATCAATCCATCCGAATGGCGACAGAGCGACGCTCTCTCAAGGCTTGATAGCCGGCAAACAGAACAATCCCTGCGCCAGCGGCCAGAGCGTAGCACCCCCAGCAATGGGCTTGCTCAAAAAAGCTTCCTTGAGACAGAGGGACGTTTAGAACTTTCCCATTGCACATTGGCAGCGACAGCACCGGCAACGTGCCCATATGGAGCCACGTTTTCAGGCCGCCCAGAGCCATCAGTACAATCCCGAATGTTGCCTTCAATGATGTCGACATGGCGCGCTCCATAAAGTTGAGAACGATGCCCTTCTACTAGGTGCGGCCCGGACGCACATAAGGGAAACCCCTTATTCAGCGAAATCGCGCTCACGGATATCCCTCCTCCAATCTGAAACCGCCCCGTTTTTTGGGGGATTATCGAAGGGCAGAGCGACGATGACGCAATTGGTCGGGGCCGTTAGGCGCGGAAACAATACCAGCATACTCGCTGTGGGGGCGCTCACCGGCGTGTTCCTATTTTTGGCGCTCCTTATGGGAAGCTTCGCGCAAGACCGGGGCATGGAAATTCAGGCGCTCACCTTCATGGTGCTGGCGGGCGCTTTTCTGATTGGTACAGCACTTTGGTCAGGCGGGCTCGTTGATCGCGATCCGTTTGATGAAAGCGAGTATGAAAACACACTCGTTAAATTCGGGGTTGCCGCCTCGATGTTTTGGGGCCTCGCCGGCCTCCTGGTTGGGGTCGTAATTGCGCTGCAATTGACCTGGCCGAACCTGTTTTACTTTCCAGAACTCGGCTGGACAAATTTCGGTCGCCTGCGCCCATTGCACACCAGTGCGGTGATCTTCGCGTTTGGGGGCAACGTCCTCCTGGCAACCAGTTTCTATGTTGTTCAGCGCACCTGCCGGACCCGCATCGCGGGCGGCATGTGGCCTTGGTTTGTATTCTGGGGCTACCAGATGTTCATCGTACTGGCGGCGACCGGCTATTTGCTCGGGATCACGCAATCCAAGGAGTATGCTGAGCCAGAATGGTATGTCGACCTTTGGCTGACCCTGGTTTGGGTTGTCTATTTGCTGGTCTTCCTGGGCACGCTTTGGAAGCGCAAAGAGCCGCACATCTATGTCGCGAACTGGTTCTACCTGTCTTTCATCGTGACGATTGCGATGCTGCACATTGTCAACAATCTCTCCATCCCGGTGAGCCTGTCTGGATCTAAATCCGTGCAAGTCTTTGCTGGGGTTCAAGATGCGATGACGCAGTGGTGGTATGGCCACAACGCGGTTGGGTTCTTCCTGACCACGGGCTTTCTCGCCATCATGTATTACTTCATTCCAAAGCAAGTGAACCGGCCGGTCTATTCCTACCGCCTGTCGATCGTGCACTTCTGGTCTCTGATCTTCATCTATATCTGGGCTGGTCCGCACCACTTGCACTACACCGCTCTGCCACAATGGGCACAGACACTGGGTATGACCTTCTCAATCATGCTGTGGATGCCGAGCTGGGGCGGGATGATCAATGGTGTGATGACGCTGTCAGGCGCTTGGGACAAACTGCGCACCGATCCTGTGGTTCGCATGATGGTTGTCTCGCTCGCCTTCTATGGCATGGCGACCTTTGAAGGCCCGCTGATGTCTGTGCGCGCGGTCAACTCACTGAGCCACTATACTGAATGGGGCATCGGCCACGTGCATTCAGGTGCACTCGGCTGGGTCGGCTATATCAGCTTTGGCGCGCTCTATTGTCTTGTGCCTTGGTTGTACAAGAAGAAGGGCCTGTTCTCGAAGTCACTGGTGGAATGGCACTTCTGGATCTCCACGATCGGCATCATTTTCTACATGATCTCCATGTGGTTCGCCGGAATCATGGAAGGCCTGATGTGGCGCGCTTACAACGAGTATGGTTTCTTGGAATACAGCTTCGTTGAGACCGTCGAGGCCAAGCATATCAGCTACATCATTCGGATGGTTGGTGGCCTCTTATACTTCAGCGGTGCTGCGATCATGGCTTACAACTTGATCCGTACAGCGCTGGGTCATGGTGAGGCAGAAGACCTCGAACCCACCGAAAACGACATTTACGCAAATCCACAGCCGCGCCCTGCGTTGGCACCGGCCCAATAGGAGGCTGCATCATGGGACTGATGAACAATCACGGCGTTCTTGAACGTCACTCGCTGCTCCTGACAATTGGGATTCTGGTCGTCGTGTCGATCGGCGGGATCATACAAATGGCGCCGCTCATGTACATGGACAACACGATCGAGAAAGTTGACGGCATGCGTCCATACACGCCGCTCGAGCTGAAAGGTCGCGACATCTATATCCGTGAGGGTTGCTATGTCTGTCACAGTCAGATGGTGCGTCCACTGCGCGACGAAGTTGAGCGCTATGGGCATTACTCGCTGGCCGCTGAAAGCATGTACGATCACCCCTTCCAGTGGGGCTCAAAACGTACAGGACCAGACCTCGCACGGGTTGGCGGAAAGTACTCCGCCGAATGGCAAGTTGATCACTTGATTGATCCACGCGCCCTGGTGCCAGAAAGCATCATGCCGCCTTACGCCTTCTTGATGGACAAGAAGCTCAAATATGACGGCATCGAAGATCGCCTGCGGACGGAACGTCTGGTTGGAGTTCCTTACTCTGATGAGATGATCGAAAACGCCAAGGGCCATATCCTCGCGCAAGCTGATCCGAACGATAAGGGTTTCGACTATTATGACAGTCTGATCGGCCTGTATGAGGCCGAGGCAGGCCGTGAAGGTACGGTCGAAGCGCGCGACTGGGACGGCAATCCCGATGTCATCACAGAGATGGATGCGCTTGTCGCCTATCTTCAAATGACCGGCACGCTCGTCGATTTCTCAACCTATCAAGCTGATGACCTCAGCAACCGGCGATAAGGGGAAGCATAGATGTACGAAATCCTCGCAAGCTTCGCGCAAACCGGCGGCCTTATCTACTTCGTGGTGATGTTCCTTGGCGCGCTCACCTACGCGCTTTGGCCGCGCAATCAGGAAACTTTCGATGCCGCGGCGCGTATGCCGCTCGAAGATGGAGGCCCAGACAATGGCCAATGAGATCAAAGACATTGATGATCATAGCGGCGTAGAGACCACCGGGCACAGCTGGGACGGGATCAAAGAGCTGAACAACCCTCTGCCGCGTTGGTGGCTGTTTGTTTGGTATGGCACGATCATCTGGGCCGTTATCTATATGATTTTCATGCCCGCCATTCCGGCTTTGCCAGGCATGGGCAGCAACACACCAGGGTTGCGCAACCATTCTGACCGCGACTTGGTCGCCGAAGCCGTTGAAGATCTGAAAACGGCACGGGTCGCGCAATCTGCTTCTTTGCTGGAGGCCTCACTCGAAGAGATTGAGACGGATCGCGAGTTGCAGCAATTCGCACTCGCCATGGGCGAAAGTCTGTTTGGGGACAATTGCGCAACCTGTCATGGCGCAGGCGGACGCGGCGCGGTCGGCTACCCGATCCTCGCCGATGATGTCTGGCTGTGGGATGGCACGCTCGATGGCATCGAATACACGCTTCGCCACGGCATTCGTCATGATGGTGATGATGCCACTCGGTTCAGCCTGATGCCGTCTTTCGGACGGGATGGATTGTTGTCCAGCGAGCAAATTGATGGCCTGACCCATTATGTTCTGAAGGCTTCTGGACAAGACCATGATGCCGAACTCGCAGAAGGTGCGACGGAGCTCTTTCAGCAGCAATGCGCAAGTTGCCATGG
>JALUWJ010000157.1 GCA_027019605.1 Henriciella sp.
CGGTTGCCAGTGATTTTAACTGGTTTTCCACAGCCTCTTCCACAGACTTAGCCACAGCTTCATCCGTGGTAATCAAGATCGATTGCGAACTCGCATCATGTTCAGACTGACTCAATAGGTCGGCTGCGATCCAAGCTGGATTGGCGGTTTCATCAGCAATCACAAGGATTTCGGATGGACCAGCGATCGTGTCGATCCCAACTTTTCCGAAAACTTGGCGCTTGGCCTCGGCGACATAGGCGTTTCCGGGCCCAACAATTTTATCCACAGGCTTTAACCGCCCGGCACCGTAGGCCAGTCCCGCGACCGCTTGCGCGCCGCCGATTGGATAAAACTCATCAACACCCGCTTTCAGCGCTGCATAAGCCACGGCTGGTGCGAGTTGTCCTTTCGGCGCTGGCGCGACCATCACGACCCGCTCGACACCGGCAATTTTTGCCGGCACGGCATTCATCAATACGGAGCTCGGATAAGACGCGAGCCCGCCAGGGACATACACCCCAACACTATCCAACGCCGTCCAGCGCCAACCAAGTTGCACACCGGCGTCGTCGGTAAACTGATGATCATCGGGCCGCTGTTTCTCATGATAAGCTGCGATCCGAGCCGCCGCGAAATCGACGGCTTCTTTCAGGTCACCAGGACAGGCATGCGCGAGGCGATGTAAATCAACATTGTCTGATTGCAGCGTCGTGGGATCTAAGACCAGTTCGTCGAATTTGGCTGTGTAGCGAGCAACCGCCTCACCGCCATTGTCCCGAACGTCAGCAATCACGTCGCGAACGGTTTCCGCAACGTCTTCCACGGCTCCTCTTGGCTCAGCCAAAAACGCCGAAAATTCGGATTCAAAGCTCGCCGTGCGAGCATCAAATGTACGGGCCATGCTTATCGCCGTTTCTTATCGTGATCCGGGCGCTGCCGGGTCGACCACTCATATGCGCTGTCGAGCAAAGTGGCATCAATGGCCTCAACTTCAAGCGCCAACTCGCCATCACCGGAGAATAAGATCGATATCTTCCCGCCTGGCGGCTCTGCGGCTGGCTCAAATGAGACCGACAGAATGGACAGAACGAGATCTGGATCCGCCTTGGTCACAGCCCGCGTTTTCACACTGAGAACACCATCTATTGCGAGCAGAGCGCGTACCCGGCCTTGTGGGCCGCGTTTAGAGGTCGATTCTTCCCACTGAAAGCGGTTCACTTCCAAGGTAAAGCGTCGACGTTTGCGATCATATTTGAGGTTTTCCGCTTTCAGAACAGAATCTTGCACGGCGCTGGAAATCACTTCCAGGTCAGACGTGTCTTCTGCGATCAGCCGCAATGCCCTGCCCTCAGCCATATTTGCCTCTACTCTCCGTCGACTCGCTCAATTACCGCGCCGCATCCAGAGAGTTTCTCTTCCAAACGTTCAAAACCACGATCCAAATGATAGATCCGGTTCACCTGTGTCTCACCTTCGGCAGCGAGTCCAGCAATGACCAGTGAGACAGAGGCGCGCAAGTCTGTCGCCATAACAGGCGCCCCGCGCAGCTGCTTCACGCCTTGCACGATGGCTTCTTTACCGCGGACCTGAATATCAGCGCCCAGACGAGACAATTCTGGCGCGTGCATGAAGCGGTTTTCAAAGATATTCTCGCGAATCACGCTGGTTCCGTCAGCGATCGACATCAGGGCCATAAATTGCGCCTGCAAATCGGTTGGGAAGCCAGGATGGGGCTGTGTGTCGACATTGATGGCTTGCAGCGCCGTCCCGTTCCGTTGAACGCGAATGGTGCCGGCATCGGCATCGGCGTCGACCGTTATTCCGCAGCGCTGCATCGCATCAATCATCGCGCCCAGCGCTTTGACGGGCGCGCCTTCCAACGTCACGTCTCCGCCAGCCGCAGCTGCGGCCATGGCATAGGTCCCGGTTTCGATTCGGTCCGGCATGACAGAGTGCTGCGTGCCAGAGAGCGATTCGACGCCTTCAATCGTAACCGTCGCTGTTCCAGCGCCGCTGACTTTTGCGCCCATTTTGTTGAGGCAATCCGCAAGATCGGCAATTTCTGGCTCGCGCGCCGCATTCTCCAGCACGGTTTCGCCTTTCGCCAAAGTCGCGGCCAGCATGGCGTGCTCAGTTGCCCCCACCGAGACGATTGGGAACACGACTTTCGCGCCTTTTAGTCCGTGAATCGCAGCGGCTTTTACATAGCCCGCCTCGACCTTCAGATCTGCGCCGAGCGCCTCTAGTGCGTTCAAGTGCAAATCTACGGGGCGCGCACCAATCGCGCATCCACCCGGCAAGGATACAGTCGCGTGCCCTTCCCGCGCCAGCATCGGCCCGAGCACATTGAAACTCGCCCGCATTTTCCGCACCTGGTCATACGGCGCGATCGTCGAGGTCAATTCAGCGGCATTGAGGCGGCATTCATTATCGCCCTTCGGCCAATACACTTCGACGCCAAGACTCGCCAAAAGCTGGCTGAGGAATCGCGTATCCGCCAGATTCGGCATATTGGTCAGCGTCAACGGCTCCCGGGTCAGGAGCGAGGCCGCCATCAATTTCAACGCAGAATTTTTCGCACCGGAGATCGGGATCGTGCCGTTAAGCGTCTGCCCACCCGTAATTTTCAAACTGTCCATAATGCGTTTCTATACCTAGCCGCGCGGCGAACGAAAGGCGCAATTGCGGCAGCATCTTAGCCGAACCTGACCGGGCTTTGACAAATTATCGAATATCGATATATCTCATGTCATGAGCGCAAGAAGATATGGATTTGAGCCTGGCGATGTTGTCGCCATTCCTTTTGGGATCGGACTCTCGCACTATGGCATCGTGACCGCCTCTGGCACTGTCATTTCAAACTCCCGCAAACATGGCGGCGTTGTTGAACAGAGCTTTCACGAATTTTCAAATGGCAAGCGCGTGCGTTTGTGTGAACGCACGGATGCGCTGAGCGGCAACGCCGCCGTCTCACGAGCACGGCGCGCCAAAGGCAAGCCATACAGCTTGAAAGAATCAAACTGCGTGCACTTCACCCGCTGGAGCCACAGGCAGAAGCCAACATCCATCCAAATCGCGTCCGCCACGGCGCGCTCGCTCGCCGACATGGTGTTTGGCTACAAGCGCTAGACGTAGAATCAAGACTTTGGCGCGTCTGGTTTTGGCGCGGGCGGTGCCTTGCGGGCGGCCGCTTTACGGCGTTTGAGATTGTCGCGCAGCGCCGACTTTAGTCGCGCATCACGTTCCGGAGTTTTGGTTTTATCAGCCATGATTGCAGTCTTTATCCAGAAACCATCTTTTCTTCTGTTCTAGCTTAAGCTAATCCCCGGCAACACAAAAGGCCGCGGTAGCTCAGTGGTAGAGCGCATCATTGGTAATGATGAGGTCGGGAGTTCAATTCTCCCTCGCGGCACCAGCTTTTAGGCGCCAATTCCTGCCACCCATAGAACCACAGAAATCGAGACGATAGAGCCGATCGTTTGGAAAGCGATCAGGTTTGCAGCGAGCGTGGCGTCAGCGCCGAGCTGTCGAGCAAGGATCGTGCCGTTGACGGCGGTCGGCACGGCGGTGGCGATCAGGATGACATAGAGAATTTGTCCAGACAGTCCGAGCGATACGGCGATCAGACCAGCGATCAACGGCAATCCTGCGAGCCGCACCATGGACCATAGAGTTACACTCGCCATAGAACGACCTCGTCCGCTCAGATCTATGGCGGCGCCTGTCGTAAGAAGGCCGAGCGCAATTGTGGCCTGGGCCAAGAGATCAAGAATCTCGAACGCCTGACGCGGTACGGGCAAGCGGGTCACGTTCAAACCGATCCCGATCACGCAAGCGAGCACGAGCGGGTTCACAGCGAGCTGCTTGAGCATCTGAACCGGCTTCACTGTTTCATTTGAAAAATGCATCAGCGCGGAAACCGACAAAATGTTCGCAGTCGGGATCATAACGGCGGCGCTGACCGCCACCAGGGCCAACCCCTGCGCGCCGAACAGGTCTTGCGCCAAGGCCAAGGCAATAAACGTGTTCCAACGCGCGGCGGACTGGACATAGACACCAATCCGGTCACGCGGCGTTCGTAGCAGCGCTGCGGCAAGGATGGTTACCAGCGACAATAACAGCTGCGCGCCGATCAAGGCGGTCGGCAACCGCCAATCGATACCGGTAAAATCTGCCACGGCCAGTTTGCTGACGATCAGAGCGGGGAACAGAACGAAATAGGTAATTCGCTCAAGCCCAATCCACCCGTCCCGGCTTAGCAGATTGACCGACGCGGAAAATTTCCCGAGCGCCAATATCGCGGCAATGGGCAGCAATGCTGCAAGGACTGTGGCCATGTACGATATCCTCAATCGGTCTGGTTCAGCGGCTTGTCATGCAGACAGCGAGATGTCGAGCCATGACGCTGAGAACATGCAGGCCGCCACACCGATAAGCTATTTGCGAATAAGAGATTGATATCTGCGCCCGCTCCGCGATAGGCAGACCTATGACCGATACAGCGACCGTCACCGATCTCCTCGCCAAACTGATCAGCTTCGACACCACCTCCCGCAATTCAAATTTGGAATTGATCTCATGGGTAGAGGACCAACTCGTTCCGCTCGGGTTTGAATGCCGGCGCATTGAGAACAGCGAAGGTGATAAATCCAATCTTTGGTCGCGCATCGGACCGGACGTTCCTGGTGGACTTGTGATGTCCGGCCATTCCGATGTCGTTCCCGTCGACGGGCAGCCTTGGGAAACAGATCCGTTCGATATGACGGAGATTGATGGCCGCCTGTTCGGGCGTGGCACCTGCGATATGAAAGGTTTTCTAGCGCTCTGCCTAGCGTTCGCGCCGAAGTTCGCTGCGCTTGACCTCAAAAAGCCGATCCATTTCGCGTTTTCCTATGACGAGGAAGTCGGCTGCCAAGGCGCGCCCTTGATGATTGATGATATGGTCCGCCGCGGCGCACGGCCTGATGCAGTTTGGGTGGGCGAGTCGACACTTTGGCAAGTCGTCTCCGGGCATAAGGGCATTATGCTGACAAAGGTCGTCGTTACCGGCCGTGAAGCGCATTCAAGCTTGCCGCATCTCGGCGTCTCAGCCAATGGCGAAGCGGTGGACCTTATGGCCCTGCTGCGAGAGATCGAGCGAGACCTTGCCGCGAAGGCTGATCCCGACTCGCCATTTGTTCCACCCTACCCCACCCTGAGCATTGGCGAACTGAATGGCGGAACGGCCACCAATATCTTAGCCCGCGAGTGTGAGTTCCACTTCGACCTGAGGTGTCCGCCCGGATACGATCCAGATGAAATTCTAGAGCCGTTTCTTGAAGCCGCTGCAAAAAAGGATGCGGCGTTGAAAGCGCGCTTTCCAGAGTGCGGGGTTGCGGTCACGAAGTATACAGATGTGCCGGGGCTCGCGCCGGTCGAGAACAATGCCGCTGAATCATTGGTTCGAGCATTGACGGGTGATAACGCTCTACGTGCGGTCGCCTATGCCACCGAAGCCGGCCAATTTCATCAAGCTGGCATGCCTGCGGTGGTCTGCGGCCCTGGCTCTATCGACCAGGCCCACAAACCGAATGAGTTCGTCGCAAAAGCGCAGCTCGCGAAGGGCGTGAAAGTCTTTGAAGACCTGATCGCCCATCTGCAGTCTGTATGATCTCGAAATACGGTTTTCTATTCGAAATTTGCGTGAATTCAGACGGGGTTCGACGTACCTACAAACAAAATGATAGCGCTATCAATTTTTGCTGCTATAAGATTCTCACGCCATGTTTCATGGCCATCAAACAAAGATGAGTAGGCCCCGAAGTCTGCCGCATGCGCTCGATAATGGCGCCGAACTTGGGAGGATAAGGTGCGCGCGACTATTACGCGCCACTGAACTTGAAGCCCCTCCCCCAAACCCGTCTCGCTTCCGTCTTGGGGCAAAAATAAAGATTCAGGAGCTCTCGCTTGAAACGCAAATATATCACATCCGCTTCAGCTACGACTTTGGCCGCCGCCGCGCTGCTGTCAGCTTGTTCAAGCATCACAACTGATACTACCCCTGTCGTAGCTGATACGCCGCCGGCGACAGAAGAACCAGTAGAAGCTGCGACTGAGACCGAGGTCAAAGAAGTCATCAATCCTGAAAACTGGCCGACCGTTGAAACGGCGCCGCTCGACCCTGCCGTCGAAGCCCAGATTACCGACATCATGGCCAAGATGACACTTGAGCAAAAAGTTGGCCAAGTCATTCAAGCCGATAGCGGGTCTGTCACGCCTGAAGAGGTCAAGAAGTACCGTCTTGGCTCTGTTCTGAGTGGCGGAAACTCGGCCCCTGGCCCAGAGCCTTATGCAGACGCTCAAACCTGGCTGGATGCTGCGGATGCGTACTATGCCGCCTCAATCGATCCAGAAGGTGTTGAGATTGCGATCCCGGTGATATGGGGCATTGATGCGGTTCACGGTCACGCCAACCTCAAAGGCGCTGTGGTCTTCCCCCACAATATCGGACTCGGTGCTGCGAACAATCCAGACCTGATCGAGAAAATCTACACCGCCACAGCGAAAGAGCTTCGTGTCTCAGGCCATGACTGGACCTTTGCGCCGACGCTTGCGGTTCCGCAAAATGACCGCTGGGGTCGAACCTATGAGGGCTTCTCAGAGAGCCCCGACATCGTCGCTTCCTATGGCGATCGCATCGTCTACGGATTGCAAGGCCGGGTTGGTGATGACGACTATCTCGGGTCAGAACGCGTGCTGACCAGTGCGAAACACTTTGTCGGCGATGGCGGGACAGCTGATGGCGTCGACCAAGGCGACGCTCAGATTAGTGAGGCCGAACTCCGCGATATTCACGCTGCGGGCTATCAAACCGCGATTGCGGCGAATGCTCAAACCGTCATGGCAAGTTTCTCTGCCTGGAACGGCGAGCGGATGCACGGTCAGAAAGAACTCCTGACCGACGTCCTGAAAGGCCGTATGAACTTTAACGGCTTCGTGGTTGGCGATTGGAATGGACACGCCCTGATCCCTGGCTGTACCGCCACCGATTGTCCGGAATCCTTCAATGCAGGTGTCGACATGTTCATGGCCCCAGACAGCTGGAAGGGCCTCTGGGAGTCGACTTATGCGCACGTACAGTCTGGCGAGATCACAATGGAGCGTTTGGATGATGCTGTCCGCCGCATCCTTCGCGTGAAAATCGCGGCGGGATTGTTCGACAACCCGCAGACACCAAGCGCACGGCCGCTCGCTGGCGATGAGAGCATTCTCGGTAGCAGCGAACACCGCGAGATTGCTCGCCAATCAGTTCGCGAGTCGCTGGTGCTTCTGAAAAACAATGACAGCCTCCTGCCACTTGATCCGAGCCAGACCATTCTGGTTGTCGGCGATGGCGCAGACAATATTTCGAAAGTCGCTGGCGGCTGGACTTTGTCGTGGCAAGGCGGCGGTTATCCGAACGAGGAGTTTCCGAACGGCGAAACCATCCTTTCAGGACTTTCTAAAGCCGTAAGCGCCGCCGGTGGCACCCTTCTGTTTGATGCGGACGGATCAAGCACCGCAGACGCAGATGTCGTCATCGCCATCTATGGCGAAGACCCATACGCCGAATTCCAGGGCGATGTCGCAAATATGGATTTCCAGCCGAACGGGTTCGATACGGACCTCTTGGAATCCTATCAGGCGCGGGGCATGAAAACCGTTTCCGTCTTCTTGTCTGGTCGCCCACTTTGGACCAACCCAGAAATCAATGATTCCGATGCGTTCGTCGCTGCTTGGCTGCCCGGGAGTGAAGGCGGCGGCATTGCGGACATGTTGTTCCAAAGCGATCCATCATTCGATTTCACAGGCCGTCTCTCTTATTCCTGGCCTAAAGACGCCACGCAGGTGGAGCTTAATGTCCATAAAGAGCCTTATGATCCGCTCTTCGCGTTCGGCTATGGCTTGTCATACGGCGATGATGGCAATGTTGATACGTTGTCAGAAGATTCTGGTCTCGGCGACGCGACCACGACAAGCAAAGGCGTGTTCTTCTCAAGAGGCGAACTTCCAGCGCCGTGGGAACTCATCCGCTATGGATCGCCGGTCACATCTGTTCCGTTCGAATCTGCGGGCCTGATTGTGAGCGCTTATGACCGCGCGGCGCAGGAAGACTCCCTGAAGATCGAATTCAAAACAGGCGAAGAAGATTTCATTCTAGCGTCTAGCTATCCAGTCGACCTGTCGAGAGAGTCTAATGGCGCGATGGAGCTGGTGTTCCAGGCCAAGTCTCTCTCTGGCGACGGCACGATCGAAGTCGGTATGGGCTGTGATGGAGATGGCTGTGACGCATTCGTGCCGGCGAGTGTTGGCGAAGAATGGGGCGAAGTTCGCATCAGCCTTTCTTGCTATGCGGATCTCGGAATCAATATGTCCGTCATCAAACGCGCGCTCATGATTTCAGGCGACGCTGGCCAAGCGATTGGTGTGTCTGAAGTCGCTCTTCAGGAAGATGAGGATGCTGCTCCAAACTGCGGCAACTGATAAACATGCTGCCACAACTTGGGTTTAACCTTGGTTGTGGCAGCGACCACTTTGCCGCTGAGTGTTGTCGACAAATCAAATCGCGAATAGACACTCTTCGTAGCACAGGATTTGCAAATTGATGCAGACCCAAAGGATACGAGACAGCGGCGCCTATTGCGATGATCAAGAAACAGAACGCGACAATCAAAGAAGTTGCTGAGCTCGCAAACGTCTCTCAAATGACCGTCTCACGTGTCTTGAATGATCAAGGCGCGGTTCGGGACAGCACGCGAAAGCGCGTCCAAGCGGCGATGCGGGAGTTGAGCTATCGCCCAAACATTATGGCCCGAAATCTAGCGGGACGCTCTGGTCTCTTTATTGGGCTCATCTATCGAAACCCGAGTTATGGCTACCTGAGTGAATTTCTATTGGGGGCGCTCAATTCGTGCCGCGAGCTTGGCCACTATCTGATCGTTGAAGAGCCGCTGGTGGACGATAATATGGTCGACCTGGACCTGATCGAGAAGCGTTTCCTGGATACCAGCATCCAGGCGCTGATCGTGGTACCGCCGCTCTCAGATGATCCAAAACTGATCGAAACGCTGGAAAGCACTGGCATTCCGTTTGTGTGTGTCAGCCCGAAGTCTGACCTCTACACTGGCCCAAGTGTGCGCATGGACGACCGCGACGCAGCAAAGGATATGACCGAATACCTCCTGAGCATGGGGCATGACCGGATTGCGCTGATCAAAGGCCCGAATGACCATATGTCGAGTGAGCTGCGCCTGGCAGGTTTCAAAGATGCGATGGCGGCGCACGATCAAGAGATCGATCCATCGCTGATCATGTCTGGAGATTTTACCTATGTGTCCGGCATGCAGGAGGCCGGGAAACTGCTCTCAAGCGACAATCCACCGACCGCGATCTTTGCCTGTAATGATGATATGGCCTCCGGCGCGATCGCTGGCGCGCATCAACTCGGTCTGAAGGTTCCTCAAGATGTCTCTGTCGTCGGATTTGACGATACTGCCAACGCGTCCGCCATGTGGCCACCGCTAACGACTGTACGGCAACCGATCCGAGAAATGGCCAGCAGCGCCATTAAGATTCTCGCAAAAAGCGTCGGAAAGAACCTGCCGACACCGACCGGCGAGTCACAAAGCCAAAAACTAGATTATGAGCTGATTGTTCGTAAATCCGCTGGGCCGCCTAAACAAAGCGATTGAATAGGTTTTCCAGCATCTCCTGGCGCCCGGATCTCGGTGATGGATCAATTCCGCCAGCTTCCACTTTCGAAGCGATCTCTTCAAGCGATGCCTCGTTCAGCATCCAAGACCCAAATGCGTCATTCCATCCCGAATATCGCTTATTGAGGAAGTCCTCATAGGTGCCGTCTTCCAAGATCGCTTCCGCTGCTAACAGACCACGTGCCAGCGCATCCACGCCGCCAATGTGACCGTAGAACAGATCTGCCGCATCAATACTCTGACGCCGGACTTTAGCGTCAAAATTAAAACCACCCGTCGTGAATCCCCCATTTTTCAGAATGTGAACCATTGAGCGTGTTATATCGAGCGGCTCCATCCAGAACTGGTCTGTATCCCAGCCATTTTGCGGGTCGCCGCGATTGGCATCAATCGATCCAAAAATGCCATGTGAAAAGGCCATCGCGATTTCATGGTCCATTGGATTGCCAGCGAGCGTCGCGTGGTTGGTTTCGATGTTTACTTTGACATCGTCGAGCAGGTCATACTTCTGCAAGAACCCAAATACGGTTTGCGTATCGCGGTCATATTGGTGCTTGGTTGGCTCGTGTGGTTTCGGTTCAATCAATAGTGGACCTTTAAAGCCGATCTTGTGCTTATGCTCGACCGCAAGCGACAACATACGCCCAAGTTGATCAAGCTCTCGTCCAGTGTCGGTATTCAACAGCGTGTCATAGCCTTCTCGGCCACCCCAGAGCACGTAATTCTCGCCTCCAAGGCGATGGGTCGCCTCCAAGGCTTGCCGGATCTGCGTTGCGGCGCAGGCAAAAACTTCTGGATCGGGGTTCGTTGCAGCGCCAGCCATGTACCGCGGATGGCTGAAGACGTTTGCGGTGCCCCACAAGAGTTTCAGGCCAGTCCGCTCCATCTGCGCCTCGATAGGGTCGAGGATCCTCGAAAAATTCTCGGTATGCTCAACCATGGTTTCAGCTGGCGCCATGACGTCAACATCGTGAAAAGCGAAGTATGGCCATCCCAGGCGCTCAAAGAACTCGAATGCAATTTGCAGCTTTGCTTCGGCCATCTCCTGACCTTCCAGCAACTGCCATGGACGGTTGAACGTACCCGCGCCAAAGACATCAAAACCATCCCAACAGAATGTATGCCAATAGCAAACAGAGGGCCGCAAATGGTCCTCCATGCGCTTGCCCATCACGACGCGGTCTTTGTCATAATATTGATAAGCAAGCGGGTTCGAACTGTCTGGGCCTTCGAACGCAATCTTGCCGATGCCATCGTAAAAACTGGAAGTGTCAAACATGATCTGCGCCCTTTAAAGTAAGTCTTTTGTCGAATGGTAGAGGCGGCGAAACCGCTCTAGTTTTGCGCCCATGCTGCTCACATCGTCCGCATTCGGCGTGATTTCTGATTCAATCGGCGGGGCAGTGAATTCGGGTGTGCTCTGCCCATTCACACCCATTTGCGCCAAGCGTGCTGCGCCCAAAGCAGGGCCGACATCTGCGTTCTTTCGATACAGCAGTGGCCGATTGAGAGCTGCCGCGAGTATACGTCCCCAATATTGCGACCGCGCGCCGCCGCCAATGACGCTGATCGAGGCAATGTCTGAGCTGGATGCGAGAACGTCGAGCCCATCCGCGAACCCAAGCGTAACGCCCTCTAAAACCGCTTGGCCTAGCTCACCTGTATCGCTTTCATGACTTAAACCGAAGAGCACACCTTTGGCGCGCGGGTCATT
>JALUWJ010000158.1 GCA_027019605.1 Henriciella sp.
ATATAGACCATAGAGCGGACGGCGACGACTTTTTGGAACGCATCCAAGGTGCGTACCATTTCGATCGGGAACTGCTCGATCAGTTCAGGATCTAGCGGCTTGGCTAAGCCAGATTCACCAATGGAAGAAATCGTCAGCATTACGCCACCTTTTGCTCGGGAACGACCAAAGCGCCCTGCATCCAAAGTTTATCCGCGCCAAATCCTGCTGGCGTCCAGCCGAGGCTTTCCATCGAACGGGCGCCGTCCTCAGTGGCGGCGCGCGCGAAGCACGGCACCTGCGCAAACACCGCCATGCGAATGACACCAGCGCCGCTCATCACAGCTTTGCGCGCTTCCTTGGTCTCACCCGCATAAATTCCGATATAGACAGCGGCGCAGGGCTGCCCGGCTGCCGCAACGTGCGCATCATCTGGTGATTTCGCTACGAATTCATTATCCTGAACCGCGTCCAGGCCCGCCTCGGTTAGAGGAACGGAAATCACCAAGCCTTCAACTGGATCTCCGAAGACCCAAGCGGTGATTCCGGTCAAATCATGCAGGTGGGCTAGAGTTTCCGGACTGATCAAGCGGTCATTGATCAACCGCTCACCGAGCGCCAGCATTTCTGGGATTTCTTTCTCATTGGCGGTGCGCCAACCGAAGTTCGCCATCAGGTCGAACATCTTTGAGTGATCGACAACAAAAGGGTAAGTCGCCAGACGTTTCGCTGTATCAGTCATCAGATTGCTCCTTCTTATTGAAGGTTTGCCACAATTCATTTGAATGCGATGCAGACAGAATCGAATTGGGGTAGTACAGAAATCGTATAAGGGGCCCTAAATGTTTGAGAATTTGGACTGGGATAAGTTAAAAGTCTTCATTGTGGTTGCCGAACTCGGCAGCATGAATGCGGCTGCTTCGCGTTTGAAAGAGACCGCTCCGACCGTTTCTCGCAAGATTGATGACCTTGAGCGCTCATTGAATGCACGGCTGTTATATCGGTCACCGCGCGGCGTCACCTTGACCGATGCCGGGAAAAAGACGCTGCGCTATGCTGAAATCATGTCCGACGCAGCGGACGGATTGCGCAGCGACGTGCTCGATCACGATCTACCGGCCGAAGGGCCGGTGACGCTGTGTACCGGCGACGGATTGGCTACCCATTGGATTGCGCCTCACCTTCCGGATTTCCATCTTCAGAATCCAAAAATCGAGCTGCGCTTGGTGACGACAGATCGTCCTGACGCAGATTTGATCAATGAAAAAGCCGATGTCGCGATCCAGTTTCAGGAACCCGGGCGCCCCGACATTGTCTCAAAACGGCTGGGCGTACTGCACTATGTGTTCTTTGCCTCGCCCGATTACATCAAGAATTTCGGGCACCCGACGAGTGTGTTCGACTTGTACAATCATCGCTGCATCATTCACTCAGGCTATGTGAACCAAATGGAGCGATGGGCACCAAAAGCCAAAGAATTCAGAGACTTAATTGACTTCGCACTGGTCACCAATTCCGGCGCCGTCATGGTCGAAGTCTGTGCAAAAGGGGGTGGCATTGCGCTTCTGCCGACCTATGTACATGGCCTCGGTAAGGACATCGTGCCACTCAATTTACCCGAGGTCGCACCGATACGGTTCTGGCTCACATATACAGAACGTGTTCGTCGAATGGCACGCGCCCAGATTGTGATTGACTGGCTTCGCGGCCTCTTTCACCAACAAAAGTCCCCATGGTTCAAGCCTACATTTGAACACCCGATGAATCACGAAAACGGTTCTCTTATAAGATCAGATGCTAGTCTTGTTGCACCACAGTCTAGCGCCACTTAGCACTTCTTCGATTTGTGATTTTTGCTTAGTGTTACAAAAATCGAATAACTGACCCGGTTGCTATAACGCTTAGACTTAGGCTCCAAGCAGATAAAGGGATTTTAAAACAGAGACACGCGAATGTCCGGTGACAATGACTCACCCAAAATGCCGCCCGAATGGCGGCCTGAGAAGCCAGTGGGCGAGTCTTTGCGCGACAAATACAAAGAAGTCTTGAACGAGCCCGTCCCGGATAAATTGAAAAAGCTGATCGAAGCGCTCAAAGAACTCGAGAAAAACGAGTCCAAAGCCCCCGATAGCGACTGAACTTTCGCAGTGTTCATTGGGTCCAATCATCTTCACTCAAGAAAATGTGAAAAAAGTTCATTCCAGGCGGAACAATCCGCGCCCTTGCCGCATTGATTGGGTGTGAGACGCGAAAAACGCGCCACGCTATTCAACTGCGTTGCAAGAAGGAAAGCGTAATGGGGACCGAAAAACTGATCGAGCGGGAGCTGCCGCAATGGGTAAAGTCTGTGCATCGACATGCACACTTTGCACAATCGATTGAAACTGAAGAACTCGCAGATGCGGAGCTCGAAGTGCAACTTGGAATGATCGATGCGATTAGCGCCAAGCCAGCCAATGGGCCGGTCGATATGCTGCTAAAGCTGAAAGTCTGGGAAAACTATGTCGCGCCAGATGGCAATGCGGCTGAGCTGCCAGCCGAAGCCAAGTTGATTCTATCAGTGATCCAGGATCTTGAGTCGTTTGTGGACACAAATGGCGGCTCTATGGCCAGCTATTCCGGCGGGCATTTGGCCAAGGTCAGCTAAAACGCTGCGCCCTGGCCAAATCCATTTTGATATAAGCAGGCGCTAGCGAGCGCCTGCGAGCCGTAGCACTTCACGGACAGGCCCCAGATTTGAACTCTGGCGCAGGTCCAACAGCAAGTTCATGCAGTCGTCGAAATCAGTCGTACCTGAGTCTTTCGCAGCAGACAGGCGGTCGACGATATCTTCATCAAAGAACCAGCTGATCGGGATATCAAAAACACGAGCAATCTCATACAGAGTCCCCGCTGAAACCCGGTTTACGCCCTTCTCGTACTTCTGCACCTGCTGAAAGGTCAGCCCAATCATCTCACCGAGTTGGCCTTGAGTAAGTTTCGCCGCGCGACGCGCTTGGCGAATACGACGACCAACTTGATGGTCCACGTGGGACGGTGTCTTTGCGCTCATTTGTTTCTCCATGCATTCCGGCGGCGTTTTTTGATTGAATTTGCCACTCTTCGCGCAGGGATAGTACGTCTGAGTTTATGAAGAGAACGTAAACTTGTTTACCTTGATCACGAATTGTTCAGCATAGACTGTGAAAAAACCGTTTGCCGAAGCTCTTCTTGGATGGCGTCAGCCGTAGCTTTTGTTTTCGCGATTTGCCGATCTAGAATTTCCTGCCGGTGTTGCATGTATCGCAGATAGCCATTGGCTATGCTGATTTGCGTAAACCCGTCTTGCCGCTCATCCAGACGTTCAAATTCTGATGTCAAATCAGCCCGTTTCTGCTCTAATCCGCGCAGTTCGCTCATCAGGGCGGCTAGGCGCTGAACCTGGTCCTTATGCTTAATATCGAGCAGTTTTGGGATGATTGGATCAATTTGCGTCATCGCGTCCTCTCAGATGCTGACGCACTCGATCGACATATTGAATCGCTGCCGCGACTGCCGCGAAATGCTCTTGTCGGATCTCTTCATCGATCTCGATAAGGCTATAGAGCGAACGCGCGGTTGGCGGATCGCGATAGATCGGCACCGCGTTCGCCTGCGCCACTTCCCGGATTTTCGCAGCCAGGTGATCGACGCCTTTGGCCACACAAATTGGCGCGGAATCTCCGTTTGGATCCCATTTCAAGGCCACCGCATAGTGTTCCGGGTTGACCATGACCACGGTCGCGGTCTCGACACCCTTGAGCATATCCGAGCGGGTGATTTGCGTTCCGCGTTCGCGGCGCTGCTGCTTCAGGTGCGGATCACCCTCGCTTTGCTTCATTTCCTTTTTGACCTCTTCCCGGGTCATTTTCAGGCGCTCTGCGTGGAGGTGGCGCTGCAAGGGCAAATCCAAGAGCGCCAGGACGATTTGAAAGGCGCCAAAATACACAATCAGTTTGAGAATTTGCCCGAGGGTGAAATCGACCAACTGCCCCTTCGCTATGGCGCCAGCAGCGTAATATTCCGAGGCAAAGAAGACCATAAAGTAAGCCGCGATCAGGCCAGCAAAGATCATCTTTGCCGCGTCCTTCAAGAAATCGAGCAAGCCTTTCGCGCCATACTTGTTCTTGATGTTCTCCACCGGATTGATCTTCTTCACATCCGGTTTGATTTTTTTGGTCGAGAAAGCGATCGCCTGCTGCAGAATGAGCACCAATAAAACGCAGGCGACCAGGACTCCGAATAGCGGCAAGATCGAAAACATCATGCCGGACATGACTTTGCGGGTCTGCGATCCCTGATCGTCGAAAATGTCTACGGCGTAGCGGTCAGCATGATAAAACATGCTGGCAAAACCATCATTCAACGCCTGCGATGTGAGCATCAAGAAGACCAACGTGCCGAGCCCAATGCCAATGATCAGACCGGCGGCATTGGCTTCTTTGGATACGGGAACATCGCCATCCTCTCGCGCCTGCCTAAGGCGCTCCTCGGTGGCGGCGAATTCCTTCTCGCCAGACTGATCCTGCTCAGCCATATCCTATAACCACACAACCAGCTGAGCGATTTGATCCTGCCAAACCATCAGCATGGCCCCAATTGAAACGGCAAGAAGGAACATGCCCGCACCGACCAAGAACGGCGCGCCAACAAAGGCCACCATCATTTGCGGCATGGCTTTATTGATGAAGCCCAGACAGACATTGTAGAGCAGGTTCATCGCTACGAATGGCCAAGCCAGCAGGACGGCAAAAGCGAAGGCCGCATAAATACTGTCAAACAGGAAAGCCTGCGCGATCCACGATGAGCCACCGATCGGAATGGTCTCATAAAGGCCGATCCAGCTGGCGATCACTTCAATATGAAAGTTCATCGAAAACAGTACCGCGGCGCCCGCCATGGAGAGCAGATTCGCTGTCGCTGTTTGCGCCTCATTTTCCAACGCAACGCCAAGCGGCTGCGCGAGCCCCATGGATTGCGCGATCACGCTGCCTGCAATGTTCAGAGTCCAGACCACCACTCTCAATCCGATGCCGAGAAACAAGCCAAGCAGCAGCTCCGTCACGACGACGATGCCGAGATCGGTCAGGCTTTCCGGCAGGACGTAATTTGTAATCCCCATGCCTGAGATCGCCGCTGACAGGCCGAGCAAGAGATAGACCCGCACTTGCGCTGGAATCATCTGCTCGCCGATGCCAGGGATCAGAATGACGACAAAGGAAAGCCGCGCAATGGTAAGGATGAACTGAGCCACCCAAGTCGACAGATCCGGGCCCAGAAGGTCCAGGAGCGGGATCATACAATGCCTACGATTTGCGGCTTGCTGCTGGACCTGATCTCTTCATAGGCAAGGACGGCATTGCGAATGCCTTTGCTGGCCAGAACGGTTTGCAAGAAGCGTCGACGTTTCGATGAGGTCGCAATCGCCGCAACCACGCCGCGTTGTGCGGTCTCATTCAACTTTTCCTGGATGCCATTAAGCAGCTCGCTGAACAATTCTGGCGGCAGGGCAATATCTGACGCACCGCCATCCGACTTGATCTCATGTTCTGCGAACTTCTGTTCCCAAGAGGTTGAGAGCTGCACCAGTGGCAAGCGCCCATCGCCATCCTGTAGCTTGTTCAAGATCTGGAAGGACAAACGCTGGCGCACCAATTCGACCATTTGGGTCTGGTTGGCGCCTTGCGATTTCGCTTCGCCAACGGTTTCCAGGATCAGGAAGATGTTGCGGATCGAGACACGCTCCTCGAGCAGGCCGCGCAGAACAGCCAGAAGCGTTTCGGGCGGAACCTTGGTTGGGATATACTCGTCGAGCAGTTTCTGGTTCGCGGCGCTGCGCTCACCGTCCGACATGCTGGTTAGAGCATCGAGCGTCTGGATCATCACCATGCGGGTAAAGATCAAAGAGAAGTTGCCCTGGATCAGTTCCAGCATATGCGTGGCGAGCACTTCGATCGGTTCAATGACCGGCGTCCCGGCAGCCACAAGCTCTTGTTTCTTGGTGGTCGGAAGCCAGCGCGCTGCCGCTTTGTAGACAGGTTCTTTGACGTGCTCACCGACCAAGTGCGGAAGCTGATCCTCCTCGATCAGAGCCAGTACAGAGCCGGGGCGAAGCAAGCCGCTATCAACCGGAACCCCTTGGATGTTCAGGCGATACGTATTGCGATCCATGGTCGGATTGTCGGTCATCCGAATTGACGGCAGCACGAAGCCATATTCTTCGGCTATGTAGCGACGGATTTTGTCGATGCGCGCTTCAATGCCGCTATCGCCCTGTAGGACCGTATTCACCAGGTCAGGCGCCACTTCGAGGTGGATCTCATCAGAGTGAATAGAGTCGCCAATCTGATTGGCCTGCGTTTCTGGCGTATCTTCCGGCGTCTCGGCTTGGGCCTCAACTTCTTGCTGCTGTTTTCGCAGGAAGTAAGCCGTCACCCCAAACCCGATCGATGCCAACATAAACGGCAAGAATGGCAGGCCGGGGAACAAGGCGAATACAGCGAGCAATCCAGATACAATCATCAGCGAGGTCGCATTGCCGCCCAGCTGTTTGCCGAGCGCTTCATCAATTGCCCCATCGTCGCGGCCTTTAGACAAAAGCAAGGCTGCAGAGACAGACACGATGACCGCAGGGATCTGAGACACAAGGCCGTCACCAACCGTCAGAACAGAATAGTTCGCAGCCGCCTCGCCGAGTGACAGACCGTGCACCGCAAGCCCGAACCCAATCCCGGCAAGCAGGTTCAAAGCGGTAATCAGGAGACCTGCAATCGCGTCGCCTTTGACGAATTTAGAAGCACCATCGAGCGAGCCGAGGAAGGCCGCTTCTTCTTGTTCTTTCTGGCGGCGCTGCTTGGCTTCTTCATGGCTGATCGCGCCGACGGCGAGGTCTGAGTCAATCGCAAGCTGTTTGCCGGGCATCGCATCTAAGGCGAAGCGCGCGCCAACTTCCGCCATACGGCCGGCACCTTTGGTGATGACCATGAAGTTCACGATGATCAAAACGCCAAATACGACCAGGCCGACAAACAGATTGCCGCCCATGATGAACATGGCGAAGCCTTCGATCACCCCGCCTGCAGCGTCGGTTCCAGAATGCCCTTCGGAAATGATCAGCTTTGTCGATGAGACGTTCAACGCCAATCGCAAAATCAAAGACGCCAAGAGCACACTCGGGAAGGACGAGAAATCGAGCGGCTTCTCGATAAAGATCGAGGTCGTAAAAATCAGGATCGCAAATGCGAATGACGCGGTCAGGCCAAGGTCCAGCACCCAAGCTGGCACAGGCAAGACCATGACCAGAATAACCAGCATAAGCCCAATCGCGAGGAATGCGGTGGGCGAGGTAAAATCAAGCAGTTTCGTTTGCGTCATAAGGGTCTCAAAGCGCGATCATCGGAAGGATGAAATTGTTGAAAAGATCGAGACAAACGCGCGTCATGTAACCGATCGTCAAAAAGAACACGGCAACCACCGCGATGATCTTGGGCACAAAGGTCAGGGTCATTTCCTGCACAGAGGTCAGTGCCTGGACCAGGCCAATCGCGAAGCCCAGCACCAGCGACACACCGAGGATCGGCAAGCCCATCAGCACACCAGACCACAATGAAGCCCGTAGGACTTCGAAAATTTCAGATTCGCCCATCGTCCCCAAGCTCCATTCTAGACTGGCATACGCAGAAGTTCCTGATAGGCCTCGACCACTTTGTCCCGGACCGTCACAGCGGTTTCGAGCACCATTTCCGCATTCGCCAGGGCCTCGACCATGGCGTGCGGATCAGCCCCTGAAACAGCGGTATCGATCGCGGCTTGCTCGGCTTTCTGCACGGCGGCTTTGAATTCAGATGCGCCCTTTGCGACCGCATTATCCTCCGCCGCAGGCTTCGCCGGCGTGGCGGTGGGTGTGGTAAGTTTCGCAGGGTTGAGCGTGTTATAAGCCCCGAAACCGAAATTGCTCATTTAGGCCTCCTTATCGACGCAGAACATCCAGCAGCGAGGTGTACATGCTTCGCGCTTGCTGAAAGGAATTGAGGTTGGCTTCATAGGTCCGATTGGCTTCTCGCATGTCAGCCATTTCAGTCACCAAAGAGACGTTTGAGAGGGTGATGTATCCCTCATCATTCGCCATTGGGTGAGCCGGACTATACTCTTGCTCACCAGGTGTTTGATCGAGCGATGTGCGCAGCGCTCCGAACGAGACCTCGCTAGTTCCGCGCGGCTCCGTCAGCAAGATCTTGCGCTGATAGCCCGGCGTATCAACGTTCGAGACGTTTTCAGCGCTCACAGTGATGCGCTGAGAGTTTTGACGCATCCCAGAGACGGCTTGCATCATCGAGAATTCAAATGGATTCATGTCCTAGTCCCCTATGATCTCCGTCCAAGGGCGAGCTTCATCATGTCCAAGGATTTGGAATAGACGGTCATCGCCATGTTGTGCTTGCCTACCGCTTCAGCCGATCGGAATACTTGCTCCTCAACGCTCACCGTGTTGCCATTCGGCGACGCGTGATCGAGGTTCAGGGTTTGTTGAAACGACTGGTTGAAATCGATTTTCTCGATGTCTGGCCCGTTGCGTTTCATAAAGTCTGCAAAGGATTCAAGCTCGACCGCCTTGTAGCCAGGCTCGTTCGCTCGCGAGAGATTTTCGGCGCTAGTCTGCTGCGATTCAGCAGCATGACGCGCCATTGCTCCGTAGAGTTGGAACAGAGACATGTCGGAAAGCATCGGAAAATCCCTTAAGGTTAACGTTTCCGCAAAATTTGCGACTATAAGTTGAAGAAAGGATTAACAGATACCCTAGGTTTGATTAACTTTTAGCATGCCGAGACCCCTCGCCACTCCTGCTCGCCTTTGGGGCGCCGTGACAGAGATTCTGCCAGGCATGATCGAAGTATCTGGGATCAGTCACGCCGCTGGCATTGGCGATGCGGTGACGCTCGAAAAGCCGGGCTCAGAGCTTATCGGAGAAGTCATCACGGTGACCGGGGATCGGCTGAAAGTCCTGATGTATAGCTCAACCGATGCGATTCGGATCGGTGACCGCGCCTTCGTCACAGAGCAAGATCAGGTCGAGGTGGGTGATCACTGGCTCGGCGCGCTCGTCAACTATCGCGGCGATGTGCAGGCACGGCGAACCGAAGGACACGAACATCACCCCCGCGCGGCAATGCCTTTGCAAACCGCGGCGCTTGAACCGGCTGTTCGAAAACCGCTCGGCAAGCGCATGCATACGGGCCTGAACGTTACGGATACGCTGCTCCCGATCTGCGCCGGTCAACGGATTGGATTGTTCGCAGGATCAGGCGTTGGGAAATCGACCCTTCTGGGAACTTTGGCAGGCGGCATGAATGCTGACCGCGTCGTGATTGCGTTGATTGGCGAGCGATCGCGGGAAGTTCAGGAATTCATTGATGAGGTTTTGCCGCCAGAAGCGCTGCCCAAGACCACCATCATTGCCGCGACTGCGAATGAGCCTCCCGGCGCCAAAAAACGCGCGGCGCTCTGCGCCATGGCCGCGGCGGAACACTTCCGGGATCAGGGCCATTCGGTTCTCTTCCTGTTTGATTCGCTAACCCGGTTTGCCGAAGCCCATCGCGAGACCGCGCTCATGGCGGGCGAAACCCCGGCGCTAAATGCCTTCCCGCCCTCGACGGTGCGCGTTGTCTCTGAATTGGCAGAACGGGCGGGACCTGGCGCCAAAGGCACGGGTGACATTACCGCGATTTTCTCCGTCCTGGTGGCGGGGTCAGACTTCGAGGAACCGGTTGCCGATATGGTGCGCGGGATCCTGGATGGGCATTTCGTTCTGTCCCGCAAAATTGCTGAGCGCGGGCGCTATCCTGCCGTCGATGTCTTGCGAAGCGTCTCGCGGGCACTGCCAAAAGCGGCAACGCCAGAGCAAAACGCCCTGCTGCACGCCTATCGGAACCTGATCACCACATATGATGAAATCGCGCCTATGGTGCGGGCGGGATTGTTCGAATTTGGAAAAGATCCGCAGGCGGATATTGCCTATTCACTGTTCCCGAGCCTGGACAAATTCTTGACCGAGCCGAGCAATGGAATCGAAACCGCGTTCCAATATTTGGAAAGCCTCATGCAACCCGCGCTGAGCGCGCCAAAGGTCGCGACGACGCCGCAACCGGCTTAGAATTTTAGAAATTACTCAAAAACAGATTTTGGCTCGCAAACGCACCGAAGCCAACCGCATTGCTGAGCAGGGTCAAAGCCGTCGCCGCAGAACCCGTTGCGGCAACAGATTGATTGAGCGAGTCCAAAACCTGATACCGCTCAATCACCCGGTCGACGACCTCAGGCTGCGCCAAATCTGCGATAGATGAGATGTTGAATTTCTTCTGCAGCTCTTCTTCGAGAATTTCAGCTTGCCGGTCGATGTCGAGCGACGCGAACTCACTTGGCAGACCTAACGCGGTTTCCATAACCGTTCGCACCGGAACGCTACCGAGCATTCGATACAGATTGGTTTGGTCAGTCGCATCAGCATTCACCAAGCCCGCGATCTCAGTTTGATAGTTCAAACTCAGTCGCATCGCATTGTCTTGCTCGCCAACAGCCGCCTCGAACGATTCTGCGGCGTACTGCTCGGCCATCCGACCCACCTGCGCGGAGGCGAGATTGATCATGCCTTCAGAGTTCGGCCGCAGCGCGTTCGCAAAATCTGAATAGGCTTCATTGTTGAGGCGCGCCAGAAACGTACTTTCCGGATCCTGAACCTCATCCAGAACCGTCCGGACATAGCCTGTTTTCCAGGACTCTTCGGCGAGGCCGTAAGAGGTCAGCGCGATGCGCCGCAACCGGCCGTCAGTGACAAAATCCTCAACCGCAATCGGCTGAGACATCTTCTCGGTGAAATAGTCGATATCGTTCTTGATTTGCGCCGAACTCGAATAGGTTTCGAGCTGCGAGTCATACGTCGACTGCAGAAAGGCCCAACCGCCCAGACCTGATAAAGGAAGGACCGGCTGAAAAACCATTTAGGCCGCCAAAGCGTCGTTTCGATCTTGACCCAAGAGCTGGCTTTCAAGCTCAATCACTTGCTTCAAATAACACAGCGCAGAATAGTAATTGCCGCGGCGGATCATTTCGCAAAGCGTTGGGATGAGATCAGGTTTGATCGAGGCAAACGCCCCTTTGAGGTCTTCACACGCTCTAAACAGCGCAGGCAGCGTATCGTCTTCTTCGAGATCTTTGGTGATCAAGAGCTGGATCGCGTAATAGACCTGCTTCACCGGTGTATCGACTTGATCGGGCCGCAATGCATCACGGCAGCGCAGAACCATAACGTCCGGGCTTGGCACCCGAATGCGCCCCGGTTTGTCGCCATTTTCAAGCATGGTTCCGTTGATGATGAAACGCT
>JALUWJ010000159.1 GCA_027019605.1 Henriciella sp.
TGATCTTCGAGATTGAATACGGGCTGTCGTGGTAGAGCGACACCGGCGCATCCTCGAAGGTGGCCTCTGCCTCATCAAATGTCTTCTCGGCAACAGCGCACCCGGCAGCCGCATAAACCACCTTCTTTAGAGACGGAAAATCCTTGATCCGCTCCAGCAGTTTCAGCGTTGTCAGCGTGTTGTTCTCGTGATCCAGCATCGGGTCTGCGATGGAGGATTGATTGCCGTGAAGACAGGACAGGTGCCAGACATACTCGGTGTCCTCCGGCAGATCCTGAAGGATCTTGTCATCGGTGATCGACCCGTAGCGATAGTCCACCGCAGGATAGTCGGGCACATTGGTGATGTCCGCGGACAGGAGGTTGTCCACGATGACAACACGCTCTGGCGCCTGCTCCAGAAGCTTGAGAACGAGGTTTGAGCCGACAAAGCCGGCGCCCCCCACCACGAGGATTTTAGCGCCCTTATAGGTTTCGCTCATCGATTGACGTGTCCTAGCGCAAGAGTGTCAGGAAAGATCAGGATTTGGGCGCGGCCAGGTGACTGAAAACATCCGTCACCCCGTGCTTGTCGTACCAGGCCAGCATCCGGTTAATCGTCTCGGTGAAACCGATCTCGGCCTTCCAGTCAAAGGCCTTTTCCGTCTCGCTGGGGTCAAGCACCACCGCCGGCACATCGTCATCGCCGGGCGGCACGACGGGCACCGGTTCGTCCAAGGTGACACCAAGATAATCCACCACCGCGTTGAACACGTCCTTGATTGTATGGCCTTCACCGGTGGACACGTTGAAAATCCCCGTCGCCGCCCCGGGCACAAGAGCCTTATCCATCAACGAAAAGAAGTCGTCCATATCGAGGAAATCGCGCACCGTCTCTGAGCAGAAACATGATTTGCCGGCCTTCAGGCGCTGGTAAAAAGTTGGGATCGGGCCGATGGCAAGCCGCGGGCCTGTCACGTTGGCAAGACGCAGCGACACGACGGGCAGGCCTGTCATCTGCAGGTATTGCTCTCCCGCTGTCTTGGAGATGCCGTAGCTGGTGAACGGACGGGTCGGATGGTCCACGGGGATCGGAACCGTATCCGGTCGGCCATAGCAGAGCGCGGTCTGGAAATGGATCAGCCGCGCAACGTCAAGTCGCTGGGCAGCCTGCCCCACATTGATCGTGCCACGCACATTGGTTTCCGCATCACTGGCCCAGTCGGCCGGATCTTTATAAGCAGCCGCCGAATGAATCACGACGTCCGGCTTGAAATCATCGAAGGCCTTGTCCACAAGCCCCTGATCGACGATGGATCCCTCAATGACCGTCAGCCCATCAACAGGCGGCAGATTGCCGGCCTTGCCCGTGGCGTAATTGTCGATCACTAGTATCTCGTGTCCTTGGGGTAGATATCGGTCAATGAGGTTGGAGCCGAGGCAACCCGCCCCGCCGGTCATGAGGATACGCATCTGTCAGTCCCACTTGGCCAGCCCGGCCTCTAGCTCTTGTTCTCTTCGATCTTCAGGTGCGTATAGCCCCCCGCAGCCCCGAACTCATTGTAATAGTCGATGGCGGCCTTCACCGTTTCCTTCAGCGGTGTGAACTCTATGTCGCCGAAGTCCTGGAAGGTCCTTGACGGGTCCAGAAGGATCGACGCCGCATCGTCTTTGCCGAGATCACGAATATCGGGTTCGGGGTAGTCATTGAGCTTCATGGCTTCCACCACCGCGTCATAGAGCTCCTTGATCGCCACATCGGTGCCAGACGAGAAGTGATAGGCACCATGGCCGGTGCCATCCATCGCCTTGAGCACATTGCGCGCAAGGTCCTTTACGAACACGAAGTCGCGGCGCGCCTTAGTAACGAAGCACTTTTTGCCTTCCGACAGGCGCTGATAGAAGATCGGCAGAGGGCCGGACACGTTCCGCGGGCCCACCACATTGGCGAGCCGGAAGATCACGTGGTCGAGGCCCGAAATCTCCAGATAGTCTTCCGCCGCCGTTTTGGAGATCGCGTACGAAGAATTAGCCGGGTTCTTCGGGTGATTCAGCGTAACCGGATTCTCCGACGGCTTCACGCCATAGCACAGCGCCGTCTGAAAATAGACAAATCGGCCGACCTTGTTGTCTAGTGCCGCGCGAATGAGGTTCGTACCGCCGACACAATTGGTGAGCGTATCATTGTACCAATCATCCGGATCCTTGTAGGAGGCCGCCGTGTGAACCAGCGTATCGGGTTTGAAGTCGCCGATGAGCTGATTGATAAGCCCCTGGTCGGCGATCGAACCCTCCACGACGGTCAGGCGGTCCTGGCTCTCGGGCAAATGAATGCGGCGGCCGGTGGACAGATCATCGATTGCCACCACATCATCACCGCGCTCCAGCGCCATCTCCACCACATGCGACCCAACCTGGCCGCAGCCACCCGTCACGAAAACCTTCATGCGCCTATCTTCTCTGCTTCAATGTCTGTCGGGTCCGTGCGCATTGCACGGAATTCCGCTGCCTTGTCATGGAATTCCTGATGCCACAGCTCAAGTGACAACAACCCCCAAGTTTTGCGCGAAAACTGCGCCGCCTTGTCAAAGTTGTTCAGTACACTGTCCGCGTTGATGTACGGTCGGTGGCTCTCTTTTAGGTTGGTGAAGATATCCACCATCATGCCGTTGAGCTCGCCGGCAAACCATTCCTGCAGCGGAACCGGGAAGCCCATCTTGTCGCGTCGCGTCAGGACCTCCTGAGGGATCACATCCGCATAGGCCGTCTTCAGCATATGCTTCATGTGGCCGCCTTCGAACTTCACATCCGCAGGTACCGTTGCCGCAAATTCAACCAGGCCGTGATCCAGGAGCGGCACTCGGCTTTCCAGCCCGTGCGCCATACTCATGCGGTCTTCAACATGCAAAAGCGCAGGCAACAGGCACTTGAAATCGAAGTGCGTCATGCTGTCAAAATAGGCTTCCTTGCCCACATTCCGCACGCTGTTGAAGATGGATTGGAAGCTGGCGAACACCGCGTCTTTGTCGAGTTCCGACCAGTCCACTTCGTCTGTCATGTCGGTCGAACGGTCAACCAGACGGAAATACCGCTCGTCAAGCGGGCCGAACAAGCCTTCCTTCCAGAACTGCTGCATCATCGGCTTGTATTCGCGCAGCAATCCAAGGTTTGGGACGATGGATTCGATCGTCACAACGTAATTACCGTTGCGATAGGTCCCGTCCATCGCCGCCTTGATGCATTGCTCGAAGTAAGCGAGCAGGTATCGCGCATAGCCGCCGAATATCTCATCACCACCCTGGCCGCCCAGAACCACTTTCACATGCTCTGCCGCAAGCTTCGACACCATGTATTGCGGAAAAGACCCAGGGCCCGCCACCGGAAAATCGAGGTGGTAGATGACGTTGCGGATATTGTCGCGGAAGTCGGCGGCGTTGATATCTGCAATATGCAGCTCGCCATTCATCCGGTCCGCGACGATCTGAGCGTAATGGCTTTCGTCATAGCCAGGAAACTCCGTAAACCGCCCATTGAACGAAAGGCGGTTCACTTCATCGTGGCGCGCGGCCAGAAGTCCCATCAGACTGGAATCGACGCCGCCTGACACATATGCCCCCACCGGCACGTCACTGCGCAGATGCACGCGCACAGAATCGTCCAGAAGGTGGGTTAGCCGATCACCGAAATAGGTCGGGCTGTGGTCGAAATCGATGTCGTAATGCACATCCCAATAACGCCAGACCTTGATCTCGCCCCCCTGCACGGACAACGCGTGTCCTGGCATAAGCTGCTTGATGCCTTTGAACAGCGTCTGCTCGCCGAGAGTGTATTGAAAGGTGAGATACTCGGCTAACGCCCCTTTGTCGGTCTCAATGTCCGGCAAGAAGGGAAGCAACGCTTTGGCTTCAGAGGCGCAGTAGAAAACCCCGTCCACGACCGTGTAATAGAACGGCTTGATGCCGAAACGGTCGCGCGCGCAAAAGAGCTTGTCCGCCCTTTCATCCCATATTACGAACGCAAACATGCCCCGCATATGGCTCACGCAATCGGTCCCGAACATCTCGTAAGATGCTAGCACAGCTTCGGTATCGGAGGTGCTGGTAAACTCCCAGTTCCCGCCGATCGCTTCCCGCAGTTCCACATAATTGTAGGTTTCGCCGTTGTAGGCGATCGACACCCCGTTGCCGCTATGCATCGGCTGAGCTGCATGATCCGTAAGATCGATGATCGACAACCGACGATGCACCAGGCCGGCACGCCGGTGCGAAGCGACCCAGTGGCCCTCGCCATCAGGCCCGCGATGGGAGATCAAGCGGCCGATAACAGAGAGGTCCGACGCCGTCACAGAACCGCGATTCTGTTCCAGATCCACAATGCCCCCAAAGCCGCACACGTCGTTACCCCAAAAGTACCAAATTCCTAGACTTTGCGTCTTGAGGCCAAACCGTTCAAGATTGCCCGCTCAAGGCGATGGCATTCGACCTGCCACACAAGCTCCGAGCTAGCAATTTCCAATTTAGTTTTTTGATCAGCTACAAAGCCATGATCATGCCTGACCTTATGAATAGCACGTATCCAGTTACGGGTATCGTTGGCCGCTAGACGAATGCCAATGCCAAACCCATTCAATAATTGATGAATTTCCGGTAGGTCCAGATAGATTATCGGCAATTTTGCGGCCAGGCTCTGAAACAAACCATTTGGGAGTGCGTAGCGGTAGTTGTCCGAGCGATCGACATAAACGAGACAAGCTGCATCGCATTGGGACACCACAGAGACCAGTTCACGTGTGGGAACAAACCCAAGATCATGCACTCGTTGGTCAATTCCCAAGTCCCTGGCCAGACGCTTGGTGGACTCATGCCCCCCTCCCGCCAATACGAGATGCGCGCCCGGTTGCAGTTCCCGCACAGCGCACAGAACCCCACCGAAATCCATTCCTGGCTTACAGTTGCCGATGACGCATAGCAGAAGTTCCTCGGGCCTAAGCTTGAGAGCGTCACGAAGCCGAACCGACGTCCCTTCGGCAGAAGCGCCATCGGCTACATTACGCACCGTTTCAGGACGATGCCCGAAGGTTTCATCGTACATGCGCGCGATGCCGTCACTGACTGATGTGAAGACATCAGCGCGCCTCAGCAACCATCGCTCGAGAAGTCGATTGGTGCGATAAATCCAGACTCTTTGGAAGTCGGAAACTAGATCACTCGGCTCTATTCCTGAATAAAAATCGTGCGCATCATAATGAAAAACACCGCCTCGCGCTACCAAAATAAACCACACCGCGGGAAATCGACTACATTCGTGCAAAACAATAATGTCTGCCCGCTGACAACCAAACAAACGCACCGCCAGCCGAACGTTTAAAGTAAAAATTTTAATAAGCCACAATAAATACAAAAAGAATGGGCCAACATACCCGTTTTCTAGTTTAGATTTTATTCGATCCGAAAAACCAAATTTTCCTCGCTCTACCTTCGTCCACTTCTTAGTAGCACCTTCCTGAAACAAGCCTTCTCCACAAAACGCAACGGTTTTAATCCCTCTTGCTTCGAAGTATCTAACGAACCTATCCGCCCTTGCATCCTGCCCGCCAGGTACCGGCGTAATAGAAATAGCCGTTTTTAAGTCTTCTATGTTCACTTGCCCGAACTCTCAAGCCTGGGAATTTGCATGTGGACGTCCCACTTAACTAGAAGGGCTCCCAGCGCCCCGGAAATTGAGAAACACAAAATGAGTTCATAACCACCAAGCCAAAATTGACCGAAACAAACTCCGGACAAAACCATAAAAACAATAATAGACTGAAAAAGAAAAAATCTTCTCTGCATAGATAGGACAACATACACGAAGTACATTGGTCCAGACAGTGCCATTACGGTGTAAAAAGGCGCTAACGATAATGCATGCAGCGAGACACCATCCCACTCACCTTTGACTAACACATCAAAAATCATAACGCCGGTGACTGATGCCAAAATCAGAGGCGGTGCCAGCAAATTTGTTATCCGTGCAAAGCGACGAGCAGTCTGCACGCGCGCCCCGGAAGATGAAGCAACAGTTTCTCGATAAGCGAGACCGGAAAGAGAAAGCACGATAAGTTGGCGGGGAATGTCGCAAGCTCGCATGGCCAAGGCCATAGCCCCTAATTGAGCGGGTGCAAGGAAAGGGGCTAACAGCCAAACAGGGCTTTGTTCAAGCGCCATTGTTACCAGTTGACCAGGCACACCGTAGACAGGCAACTGCGCCCATTTTCGCAAGACAATGAAGCTTCGGGTCAGCATCATTGTGCGCCTTAGCGCAATTCCGATTGCGGCTTTTTGGCGGAACAAAAGGACGAATGCCAAAACAGCATTGGCCATCGCATCGCCCAATGCCAATCCAACATGCCCCGGCATGCCCGTATACACCAACGCAACTTGGCCGCCGACCAGCGCTACAGATAGCAAGACGTTTCCAACGGCCACGAGCTGAAAACGGCTGTCGCGAACCGCGCAAGCTGTCATCACACGGCCACCCCCCCGCGACAAGAGCGCCACGAAGATCAAAGGCACAAGGTCCACAAGGAGCGAACTGACCGAAGGGCCATCAAAAAAGTTTACCGCGACGGCGAACGTAAGAGTAACTATCGTTGAAATTACAACGGTGGCAATCAGACCCAGTGCCGCTAATTGGCCCGATACGCCACACTGCGCACGGTGCGACGGGATCGCCAGATCAAATCCGCCCGTAACACCGGCCGCGCAAATCGCGGTGATCGCTAAGTAAACCGAGTAAGCCGCAAACGCTTCTGCGCCATATAGAACCGCCACCAGGAATGCCCCTGCACCGGAAACAATCCGCCCCGAGACCCCTGACCAAAACAAGAAACTGCCGTCACGAACGATGTCCCATCGGCCATCGAGTCCTGCCTTGCGCAGCGCCTCGGAAAGCCCCCGTTTAGAGATCCGGGATAGCCTCCCCATAATATTGCGCACCATCCTCAGCAACTAAACATACATAAGGCTCGGATTCGACCAAGCGAATCGGAAAATCGCTATTGATAAGCCGGGACAAGGCTGGCTGATGTTACGGCCACATGCGAGCCTGAAACGACGAGAACTAAATTTGGCGAGGTGACAACTGCTGGCAGCAACGTCTGCAGTCTCCGTACCGGATCTCCATCGAAAGAGGCTCCGCTCACATCCCCCGCGTAAACTACGCGAACCTCACCCTCATCGTCCCGCCAGCTCACGTACGCCTGAATGATTGCATCAGCAGAGCCAAAGCTGTCAAATCTAAGGTCATAAGCGATCGTGGGCTCTTGAGGGTCAATCGGGTTGCTCAAAAACAGGCCAAAAATGGCATCTGCAACTGAAGCAACACGGCTATCCGATTGATTGCGTATCCATGCCTGAATTCTGGCGACGGCAAGTGACGCATCGTACGCAAGATAAGATAGCGTCTCATCGGAAACGATCATTCCGGCATTGTACAGCACAGGAATATCTGGATATGGATCAAACCGGGCGTGACCAAGCGTATTATCTTGCAGGAGCACGAGATCATTGCATTCAGTATGCCCGGAGGTGGTACAGCGCCGATCATTCGGTGACCAACTGAATCGGTGCGACATAGTGGTATCCATCAGCTGGCGTTCAAGCAAGCTCAAGTTGGGCTGAGATTTCTGGCCAACGCTTTGTGTATCCAACTGTGCCGGCTCGATCTCCAAGAAACACAATTCTGCGTTGGAAACTGTCAGTACCGCGTCAGGATTCTTAGGTGCGAGGACCATCAACTGCAAAGATTCTACATTGGAATCTAGGTTATGTTGCAAAGTCAGCGGCTGGCCTCGCTTGCCCAACAAGCCGTCAGCGAGCGTCGTCGTCGACTGCTTCCCGCCACGCATGTGCTCAAGCAACAGAACTTCTAAATACGCTTCGCTTTCAAGGGCAAGTGTGATTTGCAAAACACTCTCATTGGCGCGGATGAACAATTCAGGCTCGATAGGCGGCAGGCCCATACTGCCCCCAAACACCACACCGGCCCGCTGGTACACCTGCTTGTAGGTTGAGAACCACCTCGGCCGGTCAACTAGCGGCTCAATCTGCTCAGCTTGTTGCAGGAACATCTTAGGGGCGTCCAGTGCCAGTGTCCTTCCCCGCCGCGGAATTGGCAGGGGGACCGCAAGCTCAAGGGCCCGGGTCAATAGGGCTGTTGGTGCATTCTCCTCATACACACTTGGCGCCTTGCCCATTAGATCAACGCGTCGGCATGAGTAATTCGCAGGCTGATCGCGCAACTCAAACAGACGGAAGCCGCGGTGGCTCTCAAGAGGAACTGCAAATCGAGGATCACCGAGAACATCTATCACACGCGTGTTGTAGAACGTGGAGAATGTATATCCAGGAAGGAAAACGAAACGAACCCCCTTGTCTTTCAACCGGTCATACATTTCCTCTGCCGACTGTACGCGATACAAATCAAGTAGCGCCTCGTCAAAATTGTCGATCCAGCTACCGGTCCCGTAGAAACCAAAGTCTGACTGTCCGAAGACTAGGGTCTGATCACCGGGGCGGTGCAGTTCTTCCAGTAACGCATAGACCGCTCCCCCTTCTTTCCGCGGTTGATGGATCACCGCACGCTCATCACCAGAAAAAACCGCCGCAATATTTGAATAATTGACGATACGAACAGCTGACTGCAGAAGCACCCAGTTGGCAGCCAACCCTAGCAAGGCCAGAACACAAAGACCCCTTATCACTGCAATCGCCCTCGACAACTGCGCAGGCAGCCAGCCACAAAGATGGCAACCAACGGCGCTGTAGTTAAAGCATAGCGAGGATTCTTGATGATAAGTTCAGACCCTAGCAAGACCGTCATCACCGATAGCGCGAAAAAAGAAAAAATCCACAATAGAATAACAATAAGGTCTTTGTTTATTTGTCCCGCAAGCCAATTTCGCACCAACAGATACAAAAAGGCCCAGTATCCTAAACCAAAGATGCTGAGCTCAAACCAGGCACGGGCTACCCCGTAGACGAATTTGTCCGCCCACAGATCAATATCTCTACGCGCCCACAAGTCCGCCGTATAACCGATTGCCTCATCCACAAAGACCGGCGGCGCATCCATGAGTGGTGCTCCCAGCACCACAGTGTTTTCCACGAACTGATACCCCCCTACAGCCACCGCAACTGCACCAAAAACAGCTGCCGGCAGAAGCCTGAGCACCAACCTACCACGCCAGAAGGCAAGAATTGAAATGCCACCAAACCCTATCGCGAGCAGTCCAATCGAGTGTGAGAAAGCAGCGAAGCCCGCAACCGCCCCCGCTACAGTCACCACCTTTAGATCGCAACTTTCAATGGCCAGAGCAGTCCAGATAACTGCCGCCAGGAACAGCATCAGCCGCATACCGTCCACGTGGTATCCCACAACCATCGAGATGACCAGTGGCGTTGTCATCATGACGAAAGCAGCGACAGCCACCTCTCTCAACCTGAAGTGCCTCAGGCCAAAGGCTATGATCAATAGGCCGACGAAATGAAAGGCACTCGCTAGCCGCACATGAAGAAGACTATCCCCCCCGGAAGTCAAGAAGGACCACACCAAAAGCATCACATAACCAGGCGGATGAGAGGATGGTGCATAAAGCCCACCGGACAGTACCGTATCAGTGACAGGATATGCCGCAAGACTTCCATTACTCAGAATATGGCGAGCCACTAGGACGTATTCTTGAGAATCATTTTCCAAGAACGGAAGAGAGAGTATCTGATAGAAAACAAGAAGGAAAATAAGGAAAAAGAATGCGTAATATAAAAGCTCTAGCACACTCAACCGAGGAAGATTTACAACCAAATATCTGGCTTCAACAACCTTTCTACATTCTTTGACAAGATTTTTTATTTGCTTGCGACAAAACAATGAAAGAATTGCCATCGCACCGAGCACAACAAACCAAGAAACCAACAAAGCATCGAGTTCTGGCACATACGCCGCAGTCTGGTACACGACCCAACACACCCACGCCACACAAACAGGGCCGAGAGGCATTGTTACCGCGGCTAGTCTGGCCTTTGAAAGGCCCACAGGCGGGAGAAACCTTACGGCCAAACAGTAAACGAGCACAGGTGCCAAAACAAAAGTTACCAGTACAAAGATCAATTTTTCACGCCTCCGCCCGTCACGCCAAAAAGATCCAACATATGCGCTTTGGCCAACGTTGCCGCACCGTTTAGACGGCTACACCACCCGTGACAAGAAATTGGTAATGGAGTATCACCTCCTGCGCTCGGGTTTGGACTGACGGAACAGGCACCCGCCGCACGATCCGGGCCACAAACCTCACTCCAGAAATGCCAAGCAGGTCCCGCAATGACCTGCCGCACCAACCCGACTAAGCAGCCGAAATATCAGATTGGGCCATCAAAGATGTACAAATCCAAGTCAGTTTGTGTCGTCGTTCCGTGCTTCAATGAAGGGTCACAAATTGGCCTGGTGGTGCGCACCATGCCGTCGATTGTCGACAAGATCATAATTGTTGACGACAAGAGCACAGACGAAACTGTTCAAATCGCGTTGAAACTAAAAAATGAAGACAATCGGATTGTCGTGGTAGAGCACACTGAAAACCAAGGTGTGGGGGGGGCGATCGCGTCGGGCTATAAGTATGCACGAGACGAGGACTTCGACATGGCTGTAGTTATGGCCGGGGATGGCCAGATGGATCCAGAGAACCTGACCACACTTTTGGATCCTGTCGCAGACGGCGATTGCGACTACTCCAAGGGAAACCGGTTCCTTTGGAAAAACGCTTATAAAATGGTGCCGAAAACCCGCTTCATGGGCAATACCATTCTGAGTTTTTTGACTAAAATCGCCAGTGGTTACTGGCATGTCTCTGATAGCCAGACAGGATATACCGTCGCAAACAAGGAAGTCCTTAGAGAAATTGATTGGGACAGTATGTACAAACGGTACGGACAACCCAATGATCTTCTTATAAAGTTAAACATTGGCAATTTTCGGGTTCGAGACGTCGCAATTAAGCCCGTCTACGGGGTGGGGGAACAATCGAAGATGAAGGTTGGTCGGGTGATTTTCACGATCACCAACATTATTCTGAGAGGTTTTCTCAATCGAATGTTTACTGTCCGTCGTCAGGTAATTTGAGACTTCAGGCTGCCTGACTTAAGGAGGGTCTGGCGCATCTGGTTTGAGTTAAGCAGCGGATTGGGCGTGCTGCAAGCGCCGTAGTTTCATCGTCCTCCTTTTGA
>JALUWJ010000160.1 GCA_027019605.1 Henriciella sp.
TGGCCATCCCAGTGCTCGCGATCGCAGCCGTCCTGCGCTACACCTATCTCGCACCAATGTTCGCCGTAACGCAGAAGCTGGTTGAGCCGCGCATGCGCGCAACAGCCGCTGCGCTTCTGCTCTTCGTCGTCAATCTGGTCGGGTATGGCCTCGGGCCTCCGGCGGTTGGCTGGATCTCTGACCAAGGTACGAAGTATCAGCTGGCGCAATTGGAATCGCCTGTATCGGCAAGCCAATGCGGGGCGATTGAGCGGTCGCTTCTGGCCACTCGAAAAGGCCGTGATGGCGCTCTGTCTGGAGATGCGCTGGCTGAAGCGGTAGCGAACAATGATGCCTATTGTAAGCCCGCACGGGCGGTCGGCAATCGAACCGGCGTTTCGGTTGGATCCCTCTTCTTGCTTTGGGCAGCGCTGCATTTCTACCTCATGGGCCGGACAATGAAGCGTGACCTGTGGACGCCAGATGAGTCGCCCGCTACAGCCTGATCCATGGCTGTCTATACGAACGTTTCAGATGACGAACTTGCACAATTCCTCACCGAGTATGATCTCTGTGAGGCGATTGCTTTTAAAGGCATTGCCGAGGGCGTTGAAAACTCAAACTACTATCTCGAGACAACAACCGGTCGGTTCATTCTGACTTTATTCGAAAAGCGGGCGAACCCGGCGGATCTGCCCTACTTCATTGAGTTGAAGCAGCACCTCGCGGCGAATGGGTTTTCCTGCCCGCTACCGGTGGCGGCGAGGGATGGCGAGGCACTGCGAACACTGGCCGGGCGCCCGGCCGTGATCGTCACCTTCCTGCAAGGATTGTCACCGCGCGTTCCCAATGCGCCGCAATGCAAGGAACTCGGACTTGGCCTCGCAAAGCTGCATCAAGCGGCGGCTGATTTTCAGATGAAACGTGAGAACAGCCTGGGTCCTGACAGCTGGCCCGTCATGTGGAACGGCCGCGCTGAAAGTGCAGACGCGCTGCAACCCGGATTGGCAGATAAGATCAGCGCTGACCTGGCCGCTGTCGCAACCGGTCTATCATCCGATAGCGCCCTCCCGCGCGGGACGATCCACGCTGATTTATTCCCCGACAATGCCTTCTTTTTAGGCGACAAGTTCACCGGCGCGATAGACTTTTACTTCGCTTGCACCGACGCGCTTGCCTATGATTTAGCGGTTTGTGTGAACGCCTGGGCATTTGAGAGCGACGGCGCGTTCAACTATTCCAAGGCAACCAATTTGATCGCCGGATATGAGAGCCTTCGCCCGCTCGAACCAAACGAAAAACAGGCATTCCCGCTTCTGTGCCGCGGCGCAGCGCTACGCTTCTTTTTGACTCGATTGATCGACTGGACCGACACGCCGGCAGATGCGCTGGTAAAGCCGAAAGACCCGCTCGCTTATGCTGATCGGCTGCGCTTTCACCGGACGGCACAATCAATCAGCGACTATGGCGGCTAGCCCTTTTCCCTAAGTCACCAATGGACAGGTCGGCTGGTCGAGCTAAGCTCGATCGCAAAACTTGCCCGTAAAGAGGTGGTTAGAGGAAACGAGCCATGCACCCGTCACATCACGCGAAAACGGAACCAGACCGCGCAGCCTATATCATGGCAGGAAGCGGAGAGACTGTTACCTTCGGCGAACTTGAGACGCGGTCCAATCAGATCGCGCACGCATTTCGCACGCTCGGCCTGCAGCATGGCGACACGCTGGCGATCTTCGCTGAGAACAGCCCGCGCTATTTCGAGATTTGTTGGGCCGCGCAGCGGGCGGGCCTTTACTTCGTTTGCATCTCATCGCGCCTCACCACGCCGGAAGTGGAGTATATCGTCAAAGATAGTGGCGCCCGGCTTTTGATTTCATCGGCTGGGCTGAAAACTGTCGCCGCTGATGTGATCGGTGTCACCGATCTCGATGCCTATTGGTCAATTGATGGCCCAATCCCCGGCTACGAACCGCTCGAAGGGGTACGGGCTGGGATGCCGGAAACGCCGATCGCCGATGAGCGTGCGGGGTCGGACATGCTCTATTCCTCCGGCACGACAGGACGCCCGAAAGGCATTCGTCCACCGCTTCCAGAAGACACCGCGATTGATGGCACGAACGCGCTGACCATGATCGCGCAGGCGCTGTTCAAAGCGAGCCCGGAAGGCGTCTATCTCTCGCCTGCCCCGCTCTATCACGCTGCGCCCCTGCGCTGGTGTATGGCGATGACCAAGTTCGGCATGACGCTGATCATCATGGAGAAGTTCGATCCAGAGCAATACTTGGCGCTGGTCGAGAAGTATAAGGTCACGCACACGCAGCTGGTCCCGACCATGTTCGTGAAAATGCTGAAACTGCCGGAAGCAGCGCGGACCAAATATGACGTTTCCAGTCTGGTCGCCGCCGTTCATGCGGCAGCGCCCTGCCCGGTCCCGGTCAAGGAGCAGATGATTGAATGGTGGGGCCCGGTCATTGAAGAATATTATGCTGGCTCTGAAGGCAATGGCATGACCTGGGCCAATTCAGAGCAATGGCTCGCCCATAAAGGAACGGTTGGCATTCCGATCTTTGGCGAGCTGCACATATGCGATGAAGCTGGCGACGAAGTTGCGCAAGGCGAGGAAGGCCAGATCTATTTCGGCGGAACCGCGCCGCCAAACTATCACAATGATCCCGAGAAAACCAAAGGCGCGCTCAATCCGAAACATGAGGATTGGTCATCGCTCGGTGATGTCGGCAAGATCGATGCGGATGGATTTTTGTATCTCACCGACCGCAAGGCGTTCATGATCATCTCTGGCGGCGTGAATATTTATCCCCAAGAAGCTGAGAACATCCTGATCACCCACCCTGCGGTCGCTGATGTCGCCGTCATCGGCGTTCCGAACGAAGAGTTTGGTGAAGAAGTCAAAGCCGTCGTTCAACCCATGGACGGCGTCGACGGGAATGATGAGCTCGCAGACGAGTTGCTGGCTTACTGCCAAGAGCGTCTGGCGAAGATCAAATGCCCGAAATCAGTTGATTTCGATCCGGCCCTACCACGCCACCCCACCGGCAAGCTGTACAAGCGGCTGGTGCGCGACCGTTATTGGGGCAACAAAGATAGCCGCATCGTCTAAGGAAACACTTGCGGAAGCACCGGCTAAGCGCCACTAATCATTACAGAAACAAACTCACGGGAGAATTCCATGGCTGATCCAAAAACTGTACAATATGCCGACCTAGAGAGCCTTGTTGGCCAGACCCTCGGACCGTCTGACTGGTTCGAAGTTGACCAAGGTCGGATCAATACATTCGCCGACGCAACCGGTGACCATCAGTGGATCCACGTGAACGAAGAAATGGCCAAGGAAATGCTCGGCTCAACTATCGCGCACGGCTATCTCACCCTGTCGCTGATCCCGATGTTCGGACCACAAGTTCTGCGCGTTGAAGGCGTCAGCCGCGGCATCAATTATGGCGCCAATAAAGTGCGCTTTACGAACATGGTGCCGGTGAACTCCAAGCTGCGCATGGTTCAGACCGTCAAAGAAGTGAATGAGAAAGCTGGCGGCAAGCAGATGATTTCGGAATGCACGATCGAAATCGAAGGCCAAGAGCGCCCGGCCTGTGTCGCTGAAACGATCACCGTTCTCTACGGCTAAGAGCGACCTATATTGAGTGGGCATCTTAAAAGAGAGGCCCACTCATGTCGTCTTCCCAAATGTCAGGCCGTCAAAAAATCAAACGCTCAGATGCTGAATGGCGCGATCTTCTCACGCCGGAGCAGTTCCGTGTGGGCGTTAAAGAAGGCACCGAGCGAGCGTTCTCGCCCGGTAACTTTGAAAGCGAAAAGCGCGAAGGTGTCTATCATTGCGTCGGCTGCGACACGCCGCTTTGGTCGTCAGAGCACAAGTTTGACAGCGGCACTGGCTGGCCAAGCTATTGGCAGCCCATCAGCGATGATGTCGTCGAAACCAAGACTGATTTCAAACTCATCTATCCGCGTTCAGAGTGCCATTGCGCCGTTTGCGGGTTGCATATGGGCCATGTTTTCAAGGACGGACCGCCGCCAACCGGACAGCGTTGGTGTATTAACGGCGTGGTCCTCAACTTCCGTCCAATCGAATCTTAAGATCGCCGCTGGACATCCGATGAGACGAGGTTAGTTTGCCGCTATTCGATAAATAGCGGAGCAGCAAATGCGTCTTTCCTTCCTCCTCGCCGGTGCCGCCAGTGTCGCCATTCTGGCTGGGTGTACCTCCACATCATCGGTTGAAACCGAGCCTGTAATCGTGGATACCCCGCCCCCAACCGCTGAAGCTGAGGACACATCTGTGACGCTCACCCCGCCTGTCGCCAAGCGCGAAATGAAGAAAATTGAACAAGTCGGCCGCACGCGGATCGATCCGTACAATTGGATGAAAGACGAAAATTGGCAGCAAGTCATGCAGGACCCGAGCGTTCTGCGCGCCGATATTCGCGAATATCTCGAAGCTGAGAACGCCTACACCAAGACCAAACTCGAAGAGCCGCTGGAAAGCCTGAAAGAAGAGCTGTTCCAGGAAATGCGCGGCCGGATCAAAGAGGATGACAGCTCCCTGCCCTCCATACACGGTCCCTACGCCTATCTGACAAAATACCGAACTGGCGGTGAATACCCAATCATCGCACGCAAAGCGGCGGCGGATATCTACAACACCGAAGCCGAAGACGAGATCCTGCTCGACGGCGATGCGATGGGTGAAGGCAAAGCGTATTTCGCGTTCAATGATGTCGAGCAGAGCCCGAACCACAATCTCATCGCCTATGCTGTCGATGAACAAGGCAGCGAGTTTTACACGATCCGCTTCAAAAACCTGGAGACCGGCGAAACCCTGCCAGACGTGATCGAAAACACGTATGGCTCGTTCGTTTGGGGTGCGAACTCAGATCGCGTATTCTGGGTTGAGCGCGACAATGAAGGGCGTCCGGCTGCTGTCCATATGTACAAACTGGGCAGCGACGGATCGACGGAAATCTACCGCGAGCCGGATCCAGGCTTCTTTGTCGGCGTTAGCGAGTCGCAATCCGGTGAGTACATCTTCATCGGCGCCGGCAGCCACACGACCTCCGAAGTCCATTTCTTCAAATCGGACGAAGAGACCCCTGAACTTCAAGTCATCTCACCGCGCGTGACCGATCTTGAATACAGCGTTGAGCATTGGGGCGATGATTTCGTCATCTCGACCAACGCTGATGACTCGGTTGATTTCAAAGTGGTCACGACGCCGGTCAGCTCGCCAGGCCGGGACAATTGGACAGACCTGGTGCCATATGAAGCTGGAACCCTAATCCTCGGCATGGACGTCTTGAAAGACCATCTGATCCGCCTGGAGCGTAAAGATGGCCTGCCGCGCATCGTCGTGCGTGAGCGTAAAAGCGGCGCCGAAGAAACGATCGCCTTCGAGGAAGAGGCCTACGCCCTCGGCACGTCGGTCGGCTACGAATATGACACAACGCAAATGCGGATCAGCTATTCATCGCCGTCTACGCCTTCGCAAACCTTCGACTATGACCTCGCCACGAAAGAGCGTGTGCTGCGTAAGGAACAGGAAGTCCCATCGGGTCATGATGCAAGCGACTATGTCGTGAAGCGCGTGCTCGCCCCAGCCCGCGATGGCGAAGGCGTGCCGGTTACGATCCTGTACCACAAAGACACCGCGATTGATGGCTCTGCGCCGATGTTGCTGTATGGCTATGGCTCATACGGCGTGACGATCTCTGCCCGCTTCCGCACCACCCCGCTAGCGCTCGCTGATCGCGGCATGGTCTACGCGATCGTGCATCCGCGCGGATCGATGGCGAAAGGCTATCAGTGGTATCTGGACGGTAAGCTCAAGAAGAAGGTCAATACGTTCAACGACTATGTCGATGCAGGCAATCACTTGATTGAAGAAGGCTATTCGAGCCGCGGCAATGTCGTCGGCATGGGCGGCTCAGCTGGTGGCCTACTGATGGGCGCTGTGGCCAATCAAGACCCGGAAATGTTTGCCGGGATTATCGCAGCAGTGCCTTTCGTGGATGTCATCAACACGATGTCAGACGATACGTTGCCGCTGACCCCACCAGAGTGGCCGGAATGGGGCAATCCTCTAACCAGCGCCGAAGACTATGACACGATGATGGCCTACAGCCCGTATGATCAGACGACAGATCTGCCCTACCCGGCCATGCTGATCACCGGCGGTCTGAGCGATCCGCGCGTGACTTATTGGGAGCCAAGCAAGTGGGCGGCGAAGCTCCGCAACGAAGCCCCAGAAGCTGGGCCATACTATCTCCGCATCAATATGGAAGCCGGCCATGGCGGCGCCTCTGGTCGCTTTGAAGGCTTGAAAGAAACCGCGCTCGAATACGCCTTTGCGCTGGCCGCCGTCGGCAAAGCTGGCGACGTCGAGCTGGATTAATTCGAATGCCCTCCTGAGCGGACGTTTCAGTTCGCTCAGGAGGGCAATGAATTTCACGAACGAGATCGAAAATGCTTCCAAAAAAGAACACCCTGACTGGTGTCCTGGTAATCGCTGCAGCCTCCGGTTTGGCGGCGTGTACCGGTGCTTATCCGGCCCTAAATTTCACGCCTGATGGAGACTCTTTGCGGCTGCAAGGCGTGATTGATGCGCGGGCACTGGATGCGTTCGACGCAGCCATGCAAGCCAATCCTAACACCAAACGTCTGATCTTCGACTTCGTGCCTGGCTCTTTGGACGATGAAAGCAATTTGAAATTGGCCCGGCAGGTTCGCGACTTGGAACTGCTTACCTACATCCCCGAAGATGGTCTCACGGCCTCTGGGGGAACCGATCTGTTCCTGGCCGGGATTGAGCGCACGATTGCACCATCCGCTTGCGTTGGGGTGCATACCTGGGGGGATGAAAGCGTCGGGATTGGCTCAGAAGTCAGTAAGGATCACCCGATCCATCAGACCTATCTGGACTACTATCGAGAGATGGAGATCCCGGTTTCGTTTTACTGGTTCACATTGGACGCCGCCGGGCCAGACGATAGCCATTGGATGTCAATTGGCGAGATTGAGTCGTATGCAATGACCACCGCAGCAATAGAGGATTCCGTAGCCGAGACTCCAGCCGAACGGCGCATGCGGTGCGAGACGCACTTTGGCGAAGCCTTTGAACAATTGATGATGCAGGAATAAGTTCGATCAGGTGACCGACATCCTGAGCGAATGCTTCGGTTCGCTCAGCGCAGGCTCGGTGTACGGCTTAAAACGCCCTAAAGCGGGCGCTGAGCATTTCACATTTATCGAAACTCAAAGGCTTCCGTGTGTGTGCTCGACCGAGCGACACCTTCTGTCTTTAGGTCATTCATGAGTCCATCGACCATTGGTTTAGGCCCGCAAATGAAGAACTCATATGTTGCAAGCGGATCTGCGAGTTTCTGTTTTGCAACTTCGATACGAGCGAACTCACCTTCATCGGAAAAAAGCGGATGTATCGACACGTTACTGAGTTTCTGAGCAATAGCCTGAAGTTCTTCGAGGAAGATCGCATCTTCGCGGCTTCGGGCGGCGTAGACAAATTCGATTTGGCGTTCGTCTCCTGCCTCCATGCCTCGCAGCATTGACAGGAAGGGCGTCAAACCAATCCCTCCGGCAATCCAGACTTGCTTCCGGTTGCGCGCCTTTTCGGTATCAAACCGCCCATACGGACCACGCACCAAAGCTTCCCCACCGGGATGCAACTCTTCGCGGACTTTTCGCGTCCAGTCGCCGAGGACTTTGATGGTGAAACGCAGACGGTCTTCTCCCGGGGCGCTCGAAATTGTAAAGGGGTGTGGCTCAGACCAACCTTTGCCCTGAACTTCCAGGAACGCGAATTGACCGGGTTTAAAATCAATCATGTCACGTTGCGGCTTCAGCACGATTTCCGTTGCTCGCTCCATTCGGTTCACCGCTTCGATCGTAAATGGGACGGCAGTCCGCCTGTTCATCCCGAGCATGGTGTAAGCCAACGCTATCGCGCCCACGATGGCCGCCCCGATCAAAAGGAAGCCCGAAGCAGAGAAACGCTCAAAAAAGACGCCAGGCGCAGTCATGAAATGACCAATGACCAACATATAGACTATCGCCATCGCTTTATGGGGCATACGCCAACGCGAGTAACTGATCTTCCGGTTAAGGGCGATGAACAACCCAATCACCAAAAAAACGAGTGAAGCCATACCAAGTGGTGACGATGGCGCCAGAGAGTTAGCGATTGGATCGACGCCTTCGGGAATATTCTTTGGAACGCCAAAGAAATGGATCAGAGCGAATACGGCAACGAACGTTCCGGCCATCCGATGCACCTGATACATTCGGTCTAACCCACCAAAAGCGCTTTCGAAAATGCTGAGCCTGGTTGCCAGAATGACAGAGCTCGTCATCAGCAAGAACGCGACCCCGCCGAGCATGGTCGTTGTGGTTGTTCGGATGTCATGATGCTCTGGAGCGAAGCTCAGATGCAGAACCATGAAAACCAGGATGACACCGAGAATCGCGTTGATCCCTTGCAGACGTAACATCGCTGCCTCCTTTGTGTTTAATCGCGACGAATGACGGTGAAGAGTGATGGATCAGCGATCACGCCCTCAATTCGTGGGAGGTCCGCTTCGGCGGTCATTTTCTTCGACGCGGTTTGAAACGCTTCCGCGCTTTCCCATTTGGCAACATTAATCAGCCTGAAGGTCGCGTCTGGCGCCAATGACTGATGCAGGGCTGTCGAAATATAACCAGGTTGCGTTTGGAGATAATCGCGGGCCTGTTCCCACATTGTGATGGTCTCATCTAGTTTTTCGGCAGGCACCACGAACGGGTTGATGAGCACGATGGCGTTTTCTTCGGACATATTGTTCGCTCCATAATTGTGGGGGTGATTTACGCAGGCCGTGATGCATGCGCCCAGCATGAGCGCGGTAGCTGTTAAGAGTGATCTTCTACGCATTGTGAGAATCCTATTTTTCGTGAGGCCGGGCGTTACGCCGTGCAAAGGTTAGACACGGCGACGCGTTCAAAGAGGTGCGGCGCCGCAGAGGTTCCGTCTGGATACGCCGCCAAAGTCGATTGAAAATCGGGATGAGTGAACGCGGCGCGGAAGTGAGCTACCGATTCCCACACGGCGTAATTGAAGAACATCGTACTCGGCTCTACGCCTCGGTGTAGTTGCGTTGAAATAAAGCCGGGTTGCTTTTTCAACCAAGTCGCATCGGCTTCCCAAGCCTTCACAACCTGTTCAATTTGGTCTCTTTCAACGGTAAATGGATTTACGAGGACGACGGGCGTCGCATCGGTATTGAGTTGATCTGTGATCGGGCACTCTGTGTCAAAAGACTTGATTTCTAGCATGTACGCCTCCTAGCTCTATTCGACAGCATGTTGTCAAAATGCGCTAAAGCACAATTGACAACATGCTGTCAACATGATTGAGGAAAAGACATGGCAAAAAGCGAGCACACGAAGGTTGGAGCGGCGATGACGGAGCTCGTATTAGAGACGTTTCGACTGAATGGTCGGCTGCTTGCCGTCGGTGACAGGCTCGTTAAACCCCTTGGTTTATCCAGCGCCCGTTGGCAGGTTCTCGGCGCAATTTACTTCGCCGAAACGCCTCAACCTGTTGCGGGACTCGCACGGAGTATGGGCCTGACACGGCAAGGCGTTCAGAGAATTGCAAATGAGCTCGAAAAAGATGGCTTGGTGTCTTTTCAGCCAAATCCGCATCACAAACGCGCGCAACTCATTGTGATGACGAAGAAGGGGCAGGATGCGTATGCAGCTGCCGATCGCAACCAAGTCAAATGGGTCAACGAACTGAGCGAAGGATTTGCACGCGAAGAGATTGAGTGCGCTCTAAAAATAATGGAAGCAATGCGCTCGCGAATAGAGACGACATTGAATGAAGACTAGCAGCGCGATTGTCTGTCGAGCAGCCTAAACTCGCCCCACAACCGACGCTCGCCACACTCCAAACTCGCGCCATGAAAAAAGCCCTGACCAGATCGGTCAGGGCTTCTTCAAATAGGGTCGTTCGGTGCTTAGTGCAGGAACTCGAACAGGCCGGCTGCGCCCATCCCGCCGCCGATACACATGGTGACCACACCGTATTTTGCTTTGCGGCGCTGGCCTTCGAGCAGGATAGAGCCGGTGCAGCGGGCGCCGGTCATGCCGAATGGGTGACCGATAGAGATAGAACCGCCATTGACGTTGTACTTCTCTGGGTCGATGCCGAGGAAATCGCGGCTGTACAGACACTGTGATGCGAAAGCTTCGTTCAGCTCCCAAAGGTCAATGTCGTCAACTTTCAGGCCGTGACGCTCAAGCAGGCGTGGAACCGCTTTGATTGGGCCAATGCCCATCTCGTCCGGATCAACACCGCCAACATTGAAGCCCATGAAACGGCCAAGTGGCTGAATGTTACGGCGCGCAGCTTCTTGCGCTTCCATGACGACAACCGCAGCAGCGCCATCAGACAGCTGTGAAGCGTTACCGGCGGTGATATACTTGCCCTGCTGAACTTGCTGACCGCCAGAGAAAACAGGTGGCAATCCAGCGAGTGCTTCGACCGTGGTGCCTGGACGGTTACACTCATCGCGATCGCAAACCACATCTTCTTCAGTGATTTCGCCGGTTTCTTTGTTCTTCAGCATCATTTTCGTGGCGAGCGGAGCAATTTCCTCTGCCATGTGGCCGCGCTTTTGGAATTCCGCGGTGCGGCGCTGAGACTCAGCAGAATACTCGTCCTGCGCTTCACGGCTGACGCCATAACGCTCTGCCACGATTTCAGCTGTTTCGATCATGGTCATCCAGATCGCTGGCCATTTCGCCATCAGCTCGTCTTCGGTGTAGCGGTGCAGGTTCATGTGACCTGAGCGTGAAACCAGTGAAAGGCTTTCAACTCCGCCGCCAATTGCGACAGGTGCACCTTCATTGATAACTGTGTGCGCCGCGTTTGCGATCGCCTGCAAACCAGACGAGCAGAAACGGTTGATGGTTGCACCAGAAGTTGAGCTTGGGCAGCCCGCCCAAAGCGCAGCGTTACGCGCCACATTGTGGCCAGTCGCGCCTTCAGGTTGTGCAGAACCGAGGTACACATCTTCGACGGCTTCTGGCTCGACACCAGCACGTTCCAGAGCGTGCTTGATCACGTGACCGGCCATTGTGATGCCGTGTGTGTTGTTCAAAGACCCGCGTCCGGCTTTTGCAAGTCCGGTGCGAGCGGTGGAAACGAT
>JALUWJ010000161.1 GCA_027019605.1 Henriciella sp.
AACCAATAGGCCAGTTGCTCGTCGCGGTTCAATTGACTGACAGGCACATTCGCCAAATAGTCTGCGTATTCCCGCATGAATGGCAAACCTTGCGCGTGCGCAATTTCGTAGGCGACGAGTGTGCGGCCGCGTTCCGGAATCGTCAAAGCAGACAGAAACTCGGAATAAGGTCCGGTGTTAACGACAGCTGTGCTCTCAGAACTATAGGCGCTGAATTTTTCGGTGGTTTCGGCGTTCGCTAAAAGCGGTGCAGCGAGGCAGCTCGAAGTTAGCGCGATTGCAGCGAGGGTGGCTCGCAGACGAATTTGGTAAGGCATGATCGTATAGGTCCAACTTTGCTCGTAAACTTGGCTTAGCGGTCGAAGTTCGCCTTCGAACCAGCACCACATTGGCGCGCGATGAGATCACTTGAAACTCAATAGGGCTCACGATCTGTTCAACAGCCGAGGAGAACAGGCGAGCAGACGAGTGCCTCGATCAAGACTGGGATTGTGCGATGCCGCTAGTCGAAGCTTTGCGGAGAAATGACGTCCAGCGCCCCGTCATCGCGCTTTTTGAGGAAGCCGCGTTTGTGTAAGTAAGACACCGCTCTCGATGTCGATTCACGTGCTGCATGAATACGAATGGCGAGTTCAGAAACGCTGGGTGGATTGGCAATCGTGGCGCGTTCTTCATCGGTTTCGTCGAGTTCACCCAGCCGAAAAAGCTCAGAATGCACTCTGGCTGAGGTTTGCAGGGTGGCGAGCTCTTCCAATTGAACAGAGGTATTTCGAACGCGCTCCGCCAGCAGCTTGGACACTTTTAGACCGAACCCAGGCGCGGTCGAAATCGCGGCTTCGAAATCAGAGAAATCCACCGCCAGTACGTCGACTTTGGTAACGGCGATGACTGTGGACGACCTCGTCGACCCGGTTAGTCCGGACATTTCGCCGATCAGCGCGCCCTCACCAAATGAGGCCAGCCAAATTTCATGGCCGTTTTTGGAGTATCGCACGGTTTTGAGTGTGCCTGATACGAGCAAAAAGACGGTTTGAGCTGCGTCCCCTTGCGTTACAAGGCTGTCGCCGGGCTTCAGCTGTACCCGCCGACACGCGGCAGCAAGATCGGCAAACCCGTCACGCTCGGACGGGACGCCGACAAATGCTGACCATAGGTCTTTGGCTTCTTCAAGCTGATCCATACCCAATCCGTAACAAACCGAACAGTTTGGAACTTATTCTCTATGTCGCAGGTTTAAAAGGAGATTTAGCTGTCCTGTCGAAGTAGATAACTTGAATTTAAATGCTCTTCGATAGGTTTAATCTGACGAACTCGGCGCCCTTGAATGGCCTTTGAAATGGAAGAATTGCGGTGACGCTTTGGATTGAGGTCTTGTTTAAGAGAATGGCGGGCGCGCCATCTGCGTTTCTCAAGTGCATTCGGCGCTATTTATTGTCTAACATGCCAGCTGTTATTGCGATCGCCCCAAGCGAGTGTTCTCATGATAGTAGCAAATGGAGCGCTGCTGGTCGGCAAACGGTAATTTTGGGATCGGCACATGTTTGACGGCGAGTCAGATAGCAATGAGTGGACGGGAGGCGACGATCGCCGCCTCGCCAGCGTGCTGGTTGCCGATATTTGCGGGTTTTCTTCGCTGGCTGAACGCGATGAAGATACCGCGCTTGCCGTGGTTCGGCGGGTTGGAAGCCTGCTGAATGAGATCGCAGGTCGCTTCGAAGGGCGTAATTTTCACGAAGCGGGCGACGGCTTTTTCTTTGAGTTTGCGAGCGCCAACCGGTCGATGAAGGCCGCGCGCGAGATGTTGGTTGCCATCGCAAAAGACGAAGCATTGAAGCGCCTTGCGAGCGTAAAGATCCGGATCGGGATGCATCTTGGGGACGTCCAAGTCGAACCGGACGGAAATTTGATGGGGCATGGTGTGAACGTCGCCGCCCGCCTGCAGCAGAATGCAGATCCTGGCAGCATCCTCGCCTCTAAAAGTCTGGTTGACGCCTTGTTCGAGAAACCAGGACAGATGTGGAGTCGGCGAAGACTGTCGCTGAAGAATATGAAAACCCCGATCGTCGCGTTTAACATTCGCGATGATCGCACCATCGGCGTATTGCTGCGCGATCTTTGGTCGAGCCGGCGTTGGAGCATTCTGAGTGGTGCTGCGGCCTCGGCAGCGATCCTATTCGTGGCGATGCAGACGATTTTTGCGGCGCCAGACGAAAGCGCGGGACCCATTGACCGTGAAGCTGTGCGTGCCTCTTTAGCGCCGCTCATAGAGGCGGACCGGCCGATTGATGACATGGTTTCGGCATTGATGCGCACGGATGATTTTGAAGATGCCACGCTCGCTCTGCAGCAAGAGTATGAGCAAAACAAAGAGGCGTTGAGCCGCGCACAAAGCTTAGACCTGCTCCATCAAATCGCCGCGATATCTGTGAATCGAGACGTCAGCGTTGCCGAACAAATCTACGCTGAGATTCTGAAGCTCGATCCGTACGACGCTGAAGCGCTCTATCAGATGGCGAAGATTTATCGCAAACGCGATTTTGAGAGCCTCGCGCAATCGAGCTTGCTGAAAGCCCTGGAGGGCGCTGATATTTCAGATCGCCAGCGACTGCGCGTGCAAATCGCGCTCATCGAACTTAACCAAGATGTCAGCACGCTCGATGACGATGTGCAGAACCTCTCCGAATTGGCGGGTGAAGCGTCTCAGCGCGGATATGATGATGTCGCGCAAATGGCGCGCTATAATTCTATTCGTGAGCAATTTATGCGGGGCGCTGGCGCGGTGCAATCTGAGCAGGAGGCCTCGGCCTTTTTCGAGTCATTGATTGAGCAAACCCAAACCCTGGTCGAAGAACAAACCAATGCAGGGTATTTGTATGAGGTCTCGGAAAGCCTGCTGACCCTGAGCACGATGCAGAACCGAATTGGTGCGTTTCAATCGTCTTTGCAGACGCTCGAACGAGCATTGGAGATCGAGACAACCTTGCGGCGGCCCGCGCGTAGGATGGCGATCCATGCAAACTTGGCGTATCTAAAGGTCGCTTGGAGTGAAACGTCTCCGGAGGGTGACGCTGAGCTTTTGGTGCAAGCAGAACAGCATGTTGCGGCGGTGCGGGATCTTGCAGACCGAGAAGGGCTTACCAGCCGAGAATACTATAACTGGTACATCCTGGCCTTAATCGAGAGCCAACGCGAAAACAACGCGCTGTCCTGCTCGCATTTTGAAAAAGCTGTTCAGGCCTGGCCGGAAAAATACGCCGCTGGAATGGACGTCGAAGAAATGGCGAACGACCTGAACTGCGTGCTCTGATCATTCGCCACCTCTTGTTTAGAGTTTAGACTTCCCAAGTCGTATCGAAATCATCTGGCCACCCCCAGCGCGTACAGCGCAGCGTGACTTGTGAAGTTCCATCCGCCGCGCTTGCCGTCGTATTGGCTGGAATCTCGAGCTCGAAGCCAAGCGCCACTTTCGCGACCGTTGAGCCATCCGTGTTTTCGTGTTGCTCGAGAGCCTCTTTGACCTGTTTCAGGATAATCAAAGCAGCATATTGTCTGAATTGTTGAACCGAATTGTCCGTCGGTGGATTGCTCATATCCTTCCACATCGGTGCGGCTTTTTTCATCAGCTTTTCGAGGCTCGCTACATCCATTTGCATTTTGAGGTTCCTTTCCAGTTTAGGCAGGTGATTATCTTACCTGCGTCAACACGGTCGAATTAAGGTGTCTTCGTGACAACATTGTTCTCTTGCGTGACGTAGAGATCTTCTTCGAAACCAAGTTTTATTGCCGTGACCTAAGTCACCATTTCCCAGTAAATATGGACATTTGCCATGATCGCCCGCCTGAATGCGTTTGCCGTCACGCCTTACCAAAGATTTGTTTTTGATTTTGCGACGACGTGATACGAGAGTCGCATGTGAAAAGTTTGGGAGGACTTTCATGCAATTCAAAGCGGCCATTTTGGCCTCGACATGCCTCGTGCTCACCTCATGCGGGCAGCCCGCGTCTGATACACCCCAGAGTGAAACCACGGCCAGCGCAGAAGATCGGCTGATGGAGCAACTCATCGATGCTCAACCCGGTGATGTCATTGAGATCCCGGAAGGAACGCTCAATTTCACGAGGGGGCTAAGTCTAACAGCGGATGGCGTCACAATTCGCGGGCAAGGGATGGACAAGACCGTTCTGAATTTCGCGGACCAAATCTCTGGCGCGGAAGGCTTGCTGGTCACCGCAAGCGATTTCACGATTGAGGATCTTGCGATCGTCGATGCCAAGGGCGACGGCCTAAAGGTCAATGAAGGTGAGAACATCACCATCCGCCGGGTCCGCGCAGAATGGACGGGCGAGCCCAAAACTGAAAACGGCGCTTATGGCATCTATCCGGTTCAAACCACGAATGTGCTGATCGAGGACACGGTCACGATCGGTGCTTCGGATGCTGGATTATATGTTGGGCAATCGAAAGATGTGATCGTTCGTCGAAATCGCGCCGAATACAATGTCGCTGGCATTGAGATTGAGAACACCGTGAACGCCGACGTTTACGAGAACGTCGCCACCAATAATACGGGTGGGATTCTAGTCTTCAACATGCCGCAGCTGCAGCAGGAAGGCAAAGCGACCCGCGTGTTCAACAATCGCGTATTCGCGAACAATACCGATAATTTCGGACATCCCGGAACGCCAGTTGCGAGCGTGCCCGCTGGTACCGGCGTGATCGTAAACTCGAATGACTTGGTCGAGATTTTCGACAATGAGATTTCGGACAATAATACAGGGAACATCATTGTCTCTAGCCTGCATACGACGGGCTATTCCGAGGAGCAGGCGAGTGCTTCCTTCGATCCGTATCCCGAAGGCATCTTCATCTATAACAACACATTTTCTGGAGGTGGCGCGGCTCCTGACACGCCGGAGCTGAAAATGGCACTGCAGCTTCTATTCGGCGATGAGGGCCGTCTCCCGGATGTGATTTGGGATGGCTATTATGACGAAGCGAAAATGGTGGATGGTGTGATGCCGGATGCCCTGAAGATCTGCATCGACAATGGCGATATCGGTGTCCTCAATGCAAATGGCCCGAGCGGCTTCATGCAACCTTCTACCGATATGGCGCCATTTGCCTGTACGCTTGAAAAGCTTGCGCCCGTCGATCTTGGTCGATCTTAGCGAGCAGGGGGCTGGCTAAGACAGTCATGCGCATAGTGTTTTCTAAGCTTTCCTTGCTCGCGGGAATTCTCATGCTTTCGGCATGTTCCAGCGGCAAGGATTTGACCAATGATGCCCCGCGCTTCTTCGCGGAAGAAAATCCTGTTCACTTGAGCGAATGGGGGCTGATGGATGTTTCGGGCGGCGCTCTGGAATTGTCAGACGGTGTGGTCGCGTATGACCTCAACTCTGCGCTGTTCACGGACTATGCTTTGAAACTGCGCACGATTTGGGTGCCGGAAGAGGCTGGCCCCGCGCTTTACCGTGACAATGATTACCCGGACTTTCCTGTCGGCACAGTGATCAGCAAAACGTTCTACTATCCCCGCGGAACGGGTGAGAATGACGTTTTGAAGGTGACTGATACCCACGGCGAAACGAACCCAATCCTGCAGCAGCTTGATCGTGTTCGGCTTATGGAAACGCGGCTCTTGGTTCGACGCGATGTGGGCTGGGACGCGGTTTCTTATGTCTGGAATGACGATCAATCGGATGCTCGGCTGACCAAGATCGGTGACGCCCAGCGCCTGACGCTGATGAGTGAAGACCATGGCGGTGAAGCGTTCGCCTATATCGTGCCAGACATCAATCAGTGCGCGGGATGCCACGCGCCCAACAATACGACACGAGAAATTGTGCCCCTCGGCATGCGGCCTCGCCACATCAACAAACCCTACCGGCACGACGAAAACGCAGTGAACCAAATCGAACATTTGCAGTTGATTGGCGACTTGCAAGGGCTTGATGACGCCGCCCCGGTCCAAGCCAATGTCGATTGGACGGATGGGCAGCAGCCGCTGAACGCCCGCGCCCGATCTTATTTGGATATCAACTGCTCCCACTGCCACAATCCTGTGGGACCAGCCGATACGTCCGGCCTCGACCTGAGTATGGATGCGTTGTCGGGCCCGGAGCTCGGCGTTTGCAAACTTCCAATTGCAGCGGGGGCCGGGACAGGTGGGCGAGCCTTCAGCATCGTTCCCGGCGACCCTGACGCCTCCATTCTTTTGCACCGCGTTGAGACGACAAATCCTGGCGCCATGATGCCAGAACTCGGACGCGCTTTGCAGCACCGTGAAGGCGCGCAGCTTTTGCGGGACTGGATCGCCGAGATGGAAGGTACCTGCTCGACCTAGATGCGGCGCACTTGAGGTCACGGAAGAATTTTATTGTAATGGCACTTCAAATGTCATTACAGTCACCTGAACACGTCAGCGCGATACGGAATAGGGTGCTTCAGGCATGGGGTTGAAAGACAATATTCAGAACAAGGTCGCCGGGCACCTATTTAGCCCCAAGCGCCGGAATGCGCGCCGCGAAAAGGCCGAGCGCCGCCGTAAACGTTCAAATGCACCGCATCTGGTCGAATATTATCACGATGTAAGCGATCCTTATTCCCACCTGATGGTGCAGGTTCTGCCAACGTTTGCGGAGCGCTATGACGTCGAATTGGAGATCCGCCTGGTCGGCCCGCCGCCGGATTGGGCCGTACCGGACAGAGAGCGTCTCCACATAAACTCTCGGCGTGATGCAGAACGTTTGGCGCAGCGCGCTGGGCTAGAGTTCAAAGACCCAGGCGCACAGCCTGATGATACCACTCTGGCAGGTGCCAATGCGGCTCTGCTTGATTTGGTCAAAGCGGGCACATTTCTCGAGCAGGCCGCTCAACTCGGCGACAAGGTCTGGCGCGACGAAGTCCTCAACCCGTCAATGAGTACGAATTCCGAGGTCCAATCTGCACTCGCTGAGGCAGACGAACGACGAGCAGCGCTCGGGCACTATTTGGGAGGCGCTCTATATTATGCCGGGGAATGGTATTGGGGCGTCGATCGGCTGCATTATCTGGAACAGAGACTGCGGGAGCTTGGGGCTGCGCGCGCACCAGATGCGCCATTTATCTTCGCGCCGCCTATCGTGCCCACTGGTGGGAGTACAGCCGCCGGGGGTAAGCGGCCAGAGCTGCACTGGTATCTGTCCTTTAGAAGCCCCTATACCGGGATCGTCGCCGATCGGGTAAAGGCGCTTGCTGATGCTTATGATGCGGAGATCACGCTTCGCTTTGTGCTCCCGATGGTCATGCGCGGCATGCAGGTGCCTCGGATGAAGGGCTTTTACATCATGAGCGATACGGTTCGTGAGGCGGAGCGCTTGGGCATCCCGTTCGGGAACATGTTCGACCCGGTCGGAGAACCGGTTGAGCGCGGCTATGCCATTCTGCACAAAGCCATCGAACTTGGACGTGGATTTGAGTTCGCGCGATCCTTCCTGTCCGGGGTCTGGTCAGAAGGAATCAACGCCCGAACGGATAAGGGCCTGAAGAAGCTCACTGAGCGTGCGGGTTTGTCGTGGGCAGAGTTGAAACCAATGATCGGAACGGATCATTGGCGCGCGGATGCCGAGGCCAACCGTCAAGAAATGCTGAGCTACGGGATCTGGGGTGTTCCAGGCTTTAGAGTCGGTGATGTTGCGGCATGGGGGCAAGATCGACTCTGGGTGATCGAAGATGCCTTGAGGGCCGCCACCCAAACCAAATAATTCGAATTGGAGGAACGAGAATGGAAGTCATCAATGAGGTTGTGCCATCGGATCCGAAACGGATTGCTGAAATGGCCGAGAAAGGACCAGAAGGTCCAATCTTCATGGTCAACCTGCTGAAGTTCAAAGACAAGGCGGAATACGAAGATGGGCGAGAAACCGATCTCACAGGGCGACAGGCCTATCAGCTCTACGGTGCGGGCGTTGCGAGCTTGATCACGGAATATGGCGGCCGCATCCTGTTCATGGCGGATGTGACCTTCTTATCTTTGGGACAAGTTGAGGAATTATGGGATGAAGTGGCAATTGCGGCCTACCCAGACCGCAACGCGTTGTTCCAAATGTCGTCCTCTAAAGCGTGGCAAGACCTCGCTGTTCATCGCGCTGCCGGACTGGCCGGACAACTAAATTTGGAAAGCGTCATGCCGAGCTTCGCCTGGGGCTTGCCTTGGATGGAGCTGTTCAAGAAGGAGTTTGAACAATGATCTGGATTCGCCGACTGCTCATCGCGCTCGCAGGATTGATCGTATTAGCCCTGCTTGGGTTTAATCTGTTCAAAACCCAAATTGCCTCTGCCGCTTTTAATCGGGTCTTGGATCAGCGTGTGGGCACCGATCCCAGCCTTGAACTGCGAGACGGATTGCATGTCTATCTTTGCGGTACGGGATCGCCGATGCCGGATGCCACGCGAGCGGGCCCTTGTCTGGGAGTGCTTGCTGGAACCCGCGCTTTTGTGTTCGATGTTGGATCAGGCGGTACCAGGAACTTGGGATCTATGGGATTCCCAACACAGCGCCTGGAGGCCGTTTACCTCACCCACCTCCACTCCGATCATATTGACGGCTTGGGCGAGCTTTTGACGATTTCCTGGATCGGGGGGAGCCGCACCGAGCCAACGCCTGTTCGTGGTCCGGTTGGAACCCAAGAGGTCGTAGACGGTTTCAACGCGGCGTATCGCTTGGACAGTACGTATCGCGTTGCTCACCACGGCACCGAAGTGGCAAACCCGAATGGCTTTGGCGGTGTTGCCGAAGAAATTCGTATTCCGGCTGGCCCGGGCGGTCAGCTTGTCCTTCTCGATGATGGCGATTTGAAAATCACCGCCATACGCGTTGAGCACGCCCCGATCGAGCCAGCATTTGGCTATCGTATCGACTATAAGGACAGATCGATCTCGATCAGCGGTGACACAATTTATCAATCGCGTTTCGTGACGGCTTCAGAAGGCGTTGATGTTATGCTGCATGAAGGGCTCGATAACGAAATGGTCGAAGCGATCGGAACGAAACTCGGCGAGCGAGGCCTCAAAAACCCCGCGAAGATTTTCTCGGATATTCTTGACTACCATACTGATCCAGAAGAAGCGGCGCGCGCGGCGCAAGAGGCAGGGGCGAAGAGCCTCGTCTACTATCACATCGTTCCTCAGTTACCGGTGAAAATCCTGGAATCGGTTTGGCTGGGAGATTCAAAGTCGATGTTTGATGGCAAGATCACCGTTGGGCAGGATGGATTGATCATTAGCCTTCCGGCTGGCAGCGAGGCGATCACGCAAAGGAACACGCTTTGATCCGCTGTCAGCGTCGTCGTTATGCACGGCGCCGTCTGTCGCGGACAAAATTGATCACGCGTAGTCCAATCAAGCCAAGCACGGCGAGCATCAGCGCCACCATCAGTTTGCCTTGAGCGAATGAGATCGACGGACGCGTGATAAAGACCTCCGTATGCTCGAGCGCCGCGAACTTGTAGTGGCTGCTTTCAATCATGGTTGGTTCCACCGTCATGGTGAGGAGGTCCCGCAATGAGCGGTATCTGACAACGACAACACGGTCGACCTCCTCGCCATATTTGCCGAGCATCAGACCCGCGCGCTCAGACAAAAAGACCGGATGACTTGCGCGTTTAAACAGGAGCGGCATGACTACTCGGGCATAGGCCTGGTCTGCGGCCCGCGCCTCTTCGCCATCTTTAAGTTGTTCGAGATTTACCGCGTAGAATTCTCGCCCATCATCCTTCGCGATCATCTCTTCCAGATGCTCCGCCAGACCATGCCCCGATTGATCTTCAGTGTCATAGCTTGCGCGTAACTGCGCAATCAATTCTGCGCCTTCTTCGGGGGAGAGCGGCTTGCCTTTGCCGCCATACCAAACAGAAAAGATCGAAAAGATAACGATCAGGGCCGCGATCCAAACGAGTTTTAGCGAGAGCGATTTACTGAGCATCTTTCGGGGCCTTTCTAACCGATTTCCTCATGCGCCGGGCGGCGTATCTCGAACAATTCGGAAGCCGATATGATTTGAGGAAAAGTCTGTTTCTTGGGGTTGCCGCGCGGCGGGGCGATATCTCCGGCAGAAATTGTCGGCGCAAAGAAAGGACCCACCTTTGATTGTGTGGGTTCCGGTCGCAAATGGCGTGTCTGTCCACTCCCAGACATTTCCGATCATGTCGTAAAGCCCGAGCGTATCAGCTTCGAAGCAACCGACTTCGGCAACACCTTGAAAGCCATCCTCTCCGGTGTCTGCGATCGGGAAAATGCCCTGCCAGGTATTCGCGCGCGGTCCTGTTTCAGAATAGGCGCCGGAGTTTTGGTTCTCTGGCTCTGCAAGGCCCGTTTGCGCCGCGTACTCCCATTCAATCTCACTTGGCAGCCGCCCTCCGGCCCAGGTGGCGTAAGCTTCCGCATCTGTCTTAGTGACATGCACAACGGGGGCATTCGGTCGCTCCAATCCGGATCGCCAGGTCGCATCGGGCGCGAGGGTCCATGTTGAGGACGCTTGGTCGTCGGTATCTGGATGGTGGAAGACCGCCGATCCTGCGCCTTCTCGCTTTGCTGCAATGCCTTGTTCGGCTTCCGTGATGTAGCCGGTCTCATCGACGAAACTGGCAAATTGCGCGGTCGTAACTTCGTGGATCTGGATCCAGAAACTATCGACATTCAAGCGGAGCGTTGGCGCCTCTTCAGGATAGATAGGGGCTGCGCCTTTGATGAAGCTTCCGGGACTAACCTGAATAAACGCGCCAATCTGATCGGGGCTTATTCCACACGTCGCAGATGGGGCTGATGGCGGTATTGTTGGAGCGCAGGACGCGAGCGAGATCGCCGCGAGGAGCCCGGCACCAATGGCGGAAGGCCGTGGCTGCTTAGTCAGCGTCGACATTCGCAATTAATCCCTCAAGCATAAGCCGGATCGTCTTCTTGGCGTTTTCCACCGATAGGTTTTGATCTTGTCGCAGGCGCCGCCAGGTTGGGAAGCCTAGGGTGACTTCCAGCGCCGCGAAAAGCGTTCGATCAGCCACAAGCACCTCTGGCAGGATTGCTTTCAAGGTGGAGCGCTCGAGCGCGATGTCTCGCTTATACTGTTCCTGGATAAACTCTGACTGATGATAGCGCAGGATCATGCTGACCCGCATTGGGAAAACTTCCTCATA
>JALUWJ010000162.1 GCA_027019605.1 Henriciella sp.
GGCGACTCAAAGACGTCTTCAGTCACCTCCATTTCAGCGACGCCAAACTTCTCAAACATTTCGCGTCCGACCTCTGTTTCATCATTATGGAATGCTGGCAGACAGTGCATAAACTTCGTCGACGCTTTGCCCGTTGCCGCCATCAGTTCAGCGTTGACCTGGTATGGTTTGAGGCGCTCAATCCGTTCTTGCCAAACACTTTCTGGTTCACCCATCGAAACCCAAACATCGGTGTTTATGAAATCACACCCTTTCACGGCTTCTTCGGGATCGTCGGTTAAAGTCAATTGCGCGCCAGAGGAGGCAGCCAGAGATTTAGCTGCGGTCAAATATTCATCACTTGGCCAATTCTCGCGCGGCGCGCCGATACGAACATCCATACCCATCAAACAACCTGCGACCATTAATGAATGGCCCATATTGCTGCGGGCGTCGCCGACAAACGCATATGAGATATCAGCAAGCGGTTTGTCGGCATGTTCGCGCATGGTCATAAGATCAGCGAGCATTTGGGTCGGGTGCCATTCATCGGTCAGTCCATTAAACACAGGAACGCCGGAATATTCTGCAAGCGTCTCAACAGTGTCCTGCGAAAACCCTCGATACTCAATCGCGTCATACATTCGCCCGAGCACGCGTGCGGTATCTTTGATCGACTCTTTTTTGCCGATATGAGACCCAGAGGGGCCGAGATAGGTCACCCCTGCTCCTTGATCCATGGACGCGACCTCAAACGCACACATGGTCCGTGTCGAGGCTTTTTCGAAGATGAGGCAGATGTTCTTGCCCCGCAGACTTTGATGCTCGATCCCTGAATATTTAGCTCGTTTTAGGTCCCGTGAAAGGTCGAGCAAAAAGCGTACCGCGCGCTGGTCAAAGTCAAGCAGTTTAAGGAAGCTGCGCCCTTGTAAATTGTAAGCCATTTGATGTCCTTACTGGTATGAGAGACGACCCCACTGGGTCAGAAAGAAACTGGGTCGCGCCAAATCGGACAAGTCATGCAATGCCCCCCACCGCGACCTCGGCCCAACTCTGAGCCCCGGACTGTAATCACTTCAATTCCGGCTTTGCGAAGGAGCGTATTTGTCGAGGTGTTGCGATCATAAGCAACCACAACGCCCGGTTCGAGCGCGACAACGTTATTGCCGTCATCCCATTGCTCTCTTTCTTGATTATAAGCGTCGCCGCCGGTTTGGACGATATTTAGCTTTTTGAGGCCCAAAGCCTCAGCGGCAATCGTGAACAGATGCCGTTTTTCCTGTTCCACGCAGACGCGATCAGGTTTGTCGCAAGGTCGCAGAGTATAGCATTGGATTTGATCGCAGACCTCAACGAAGGCAGTTGCGACATCGCGGTCGCAGTGAGAAAAAACCGTATCAAGATGCATAGCGCTGCGCGCTCGTGGCATCTGGCATGCAATCACTTGAGTTGCGACTTGATTGCTGAACAATGCGCGCGCCACCTGACCGACCGCTTGCGGAGATGTTCGCTCCCCCATACCGATGAGGACCGTTCCATTGCCCCAAGGCATCACGTCGCCGCCCTCTAGAGTCGCGGGACCATGATCGGTGTCTGGATCGCCCCACCAGACTTTAAAATCACCGCCGGCGAAGGCGGGATGAAATTTGTAAATCGCCGCCACGAGCAGAGTCTCTGGCCTTCTTGCAGGCCAGAACATCGGATTTAGTGTCAAACCGTTTCCGATCCAGCAACTGTTGTCGCGTGGGAACTGTGTATTGGGTAGCGGTGGAAGCACAAACCCGTCTGGCCCCAAATAGCTGCCAAACATGTCTTCGGCTTCAAAGGGAAGGTCATGAACCGCGATCCCGCCAACCAGAAACACAGCCAACTGATATGGAGCAAGGTCAGTGAGCCAGGCGCGCAGATTATGAACCATGCCAATCCCGACCTGGTCTTCAGTGATACGCCGATCGAGGATCCAGTTGCGAGCTTCAGGCATCGCAACAATCTCGCTCAAAAGGTCGTGAAACTCGTATACCTCGACCCCACGATTGCTCATTTTCATACGAAAGTCTGCGTGATCGGCTTTGGCCTCTTGCACCCAAAGCACATCGTCATAAAGCAGTGCATCCGCATTGGCTGGTGTCAGGCGCGAATGCGCAAGTCCGGGCTGGCAGGTAATGACTTTGCGTAATTTTCCAATTTCGGAATGTACACCGAAGCCTGTCATAAGATGTGTCCTTTCAAACGCGTATAGAAAAGAAGTTATTAGGAGGCTCAGCCGACCTTGTGTTTAGTTTAGGACGGTCGCAAAACTGAGAGACCCCATGATGAGAGCGGCGAGAATGAGTAAAAGCGGCCACATGAATCTCAACCAGCGTTGATAGGGAACGCCGCCGATGGCGAGCGCGCCCATGACAACGGCAAAGGTCGGATTGATCAGATTCACTAGTCCGTTGGCCGATTGATAGGCCGTAACGACAAGCGAGCGATCAACGTTGGAAAAGTCAGCCAGCGGGGCCATGATCGGCATGCTAAGAACAGCAAGGCCAGAGGAGGACGGCACTAAAAATGACAGACCGAGTTCAAGGGCAAACATTGTATTAATAAACCCAATCGGCCCAAGACCGCTTAAGGCCCCCTCGCCAGCATGCAGGATCGTATCGGTCATATTTCCGGCATCCATGATCACAACGATGCCGCGGGCGATCCCGATAATAAGCGCGACTCCCAACAGGTCTTTTGCGCCGGCCATAAATGCATCGATGAAGCCTTCTTCTCCCATCCAAGCGGCGAGACCGACGAGAATTGAGGCCGCGATAAACAGCGCCGACATCTTATCCATCCACCAGCCTTGCGATGAGACGCCCCAGATCATCACAGCGAAGGTCGCTACAAAGATGATTAAAGTGAGAATCTGCGATCGAGAAAGCGGCGCGTTTGGGTCGTGACCGTCACTTTTAAAACGGGCGGCAATTTCATCTGACTTATCGGCGATGATCGACTTGGAGGGATCTGCTCTTACTTTGACGGCATATCGCATCACATAGGCAGAACAAATCGCCCAGCCGGCAACGAGGATGAAAAGGCGCAAACCTAATCCGTCTGTGAATGCGACCCCAGCGGCGTTAGACGCGATGACCGTCGCGAAGGGGTTAATCGTCGACCCCAACACCCCTATGCCCGCCCCAAGCAGGATCACAGCAACCGCGACAACCGCATCAAACCTCGCAGCGAGCATGACGGGGATCAGCAGCCCGTAAAAGGCAAGAGACTCTTCGGCCATGCCGTAAGTGGTGCCGCCTGCCGCAAAGAAGGCCATCAGGATTGGAATCATCCATATTTCCCTCCCCTTTAGACCCGACATCGCTCTTTCTATCGCGTGATCGATCGCTCCGGTCCGCGTCACAACACCGAGGAAACCGCCAATAATAATAACGAATAGAGCCACATCGATTGCCTGTGCCTCATAGCTATCTGGATTGTAGAACCCGCCTATAGGAGCGAGAAAAACATCTACGATTCCTTGCGGGTTTGCCTCCACGGCTTCGTAACTGCCCGGCACGGGAACCTCGCGCCCGAGTTCGGTGTTTTCAACGCGTTGGTATTGGCCTGCAGGGACTATCCAGGTTCCGACGGCGACGAGCGCAATGAGCGCAAAAAGGATTGTGTAGGCGGTCGGAAATTTCAGCCCCTTCGATGGTGAAGACCCGGTCGGAGTGTTTGTTGATTCTGACATATCAAGAGCTCCTCATCTAAAATGCGACGGACGCGTACAGCATCAGATGAGACCAGGTATCGTCACCGCCAGTGAACTGCTCGGCGCCATCGCCCGGGAACAGAACGGCAGCGACTGCAGACACAAATAAACGATCGGTGGCTTGCCAATCTAGAATGAGATCGAGTTCATCGCCGAACGCTTCATCGCTGACTGCCAATTGCCCCGGTTCGTCTAGCGTGAAATTTAGCCAGGATGCTGTGACAGAAATTGAGTCCGTCAGCGCAGCCGAGCCTTTTATCATATGCGTTTTCTGATTGGAGTTTCCAAATATCCAATTGCCGGTCAATTCGCCCTGGTACCATTGCTGATAGTCGGTAAAACCATAGGCAAGTGGTACAAATTCTTCGTTTTGAGGCGTGGATGGATCATCGCCAGTTACGATGGCATAGCGGTACGTCAGAGTCGGTTCGAAGCGTACCGTTTCCAACGTGTACTCACCTTGTAGATACCAGCCTTGGCCCTCATAAAATCCAGCGCCATCCTGGAGCGCATATTCACCAGATATGGTGAATTGATCGCTTACTCTCGCGGAAGCGCGAAAATCATAAGTTTTAAGTTCTTCTGCGGTGTCTGAACTTACCGGATCGTCAAAGTGTGCAACCTCAATATAGCTTGCGCCAATTGAGGCGCGATCTGAAAAAGTGTATTCAGCATTGGCGCCGCCAACATGTGCTTTAATGCCGCCGCGCCCGGGATTATTGCCGAGCCAAAACCCCTCTAATAGAAGGTCGTCTTTTTGAAGGCGAACAAGACCGCTGCTGCGTGACGCCGACCTTGCGCCGAGATAAAAACCGCCGCGGTCGCCACCATCACGCCCGCCATCCTTGATCAGGAATCCTGTTCCGATCTGATAGTCGAAATCACCCCCAATGATCTCGAAATAGTCTTCTCCGCCGAGGTCTGTTTTCCATCCTACATGCAGCTTTTCAAGTGTTGCCTTGCCAGGATCGGATTGACCGGCAGCGAAGCCATCGGCGCTCTCGCCATATGTTTTTGTTGCAACGCCGGAAATACCGGCGGAAACCTCACCGCCCAATACGTTCTTCAGTGTCAAGTATAGTTGCGGTTCGATCGCAAATTCGCTCCAATTGTTCGTATCGACGCCGATATTCGCTTCAGGCTCACCAAACCACGGATTGCTCTGCGCGAACGTCGCTGTTGCCGCGTCCAGGCCGATATCGATCGCGACATCATCGGTGTCGTATAGGTTGATTTGGGCAACGGCAGGAACCGCCGAAGCACTCAGCCATACTGCAACAAAAAGGGTTCTTTTTGGGACACAAAACAGCGATCGTCGTGTTCGCGTTTCCCGGTCGTGATCTGAGCGAGGTCTTGGCGAAGCAAAACCAAATGATTGTGAATGTATCAAGGGTGCAATCCTCCAATGCGCTAAGGGCCGAAGGCTGCTTCAAGCAAAGTTCAAACAGTCTTGGACCTGATACGGCTTAGACGGAACCTTCCCTCATTCATTACACTTGAAGTCGCCTACTTTTTTATGCGCGATTGTTTGGCGGCCTGCCCTTTCGAGGGAGCCCCTGCCCGGATAGACTGATCTATGGAGGAAAACGAAAAGAGCGCTCAAGGCGACCGTGGCGCGACGAATGGACGGTCCTGGATTTTTTTGACGTTTACGCTGACACTAAGTCCGGCCCGCATGCGCGCTGCAACCGGTCCAGTGCATCGGTTGGCACTTTTGATAGTGATGAACATAAGTCTCGAAACTGAGCTTTCGTTGTTTTAACGTTAGACCAGTGTTCATCGAGCATTCTCGGCATGGGGTCATCGCAATCGGCGCAGTGAGCGGCGACGACTGCAAAGACTTCAACGGCTTTAGAATACGCCAAGTCCGCCAATTCCAGGCGCGTCGCTAGGGCCGGCATTGGAAATCGGCAAACAGCCACAATTGGCCCGCTATCAACCAGAGGCGCAATCTCGTGTGCTGTTACTCCGTAGGTGTTAGAGCCTTCCCAAATCGCGAAGCTGTCTGCATGAGAGCCAGGGAATTCGGGCGGACCTGGATGTATGTTGTACGGCGTTAGAACAAGGCGAGACAGGATGTGTCGCGGCACTATGACATCGGTCACGTAAGATATCAGCCTCGCATTTCCGCCGGTCTTATCAACCGCATCTATCAATTCTGATCTAGTGTGAGCGGCCATAATATTGAGACTTGAATCACGCTCCCAAAGAAACTCTTTGAAGAACGGGACTTCCCGCTCACCGGTAAGTAAAATTATCGATCGCACCATAGTTTAGCTCGCATCAATGAAGAGTCTCGAGATGGGATATTTTCGAAGTTCGGGGATTCACATTAATGAACCGTGTAGCGCTGCCCCATCGACCTATTCGGCCTCGCAGATATTTGCAGCGATAGAGACGGCCTTGAAATTGACCGGATCACCTTCGGTATAGTTTAACGCAGGAAATGTTGGCGATTGAATTAGTTTCAAACCACTTCTCACTGAGATGTTTTTTAGCGCTGTTTGAATTTCGCGAGCGCCTGGCTCCTCTAAGTTAAAGACGAAGATGTCGCCGCGATTTAGCCCTTCGCCCCAATCTTCCTGGCTCCTAGGCGGCAACAGGGTCCCTGTTTGCGTTCTAAAGACTAGACTTGGTTCGGCATAGCCAAATGATCTCACGATCGGGGTGGTTTTGTCTGCGCCCCGCTCTGAATTTCGGCCCTCGCAATTCTGAACGAATTCTATGGCTTCAAGCGCACGTCCTGTGGGGTCAAGCCAGGTCTGGTTTGGTAAAAAATCGGCTCGGATATGAATGCCCAGAAAAATCGATCCGAGTGCGGCGCCGACGAGCGTCAGCCCACTCTTGCGCCGAATGAAGAACCATAGCGTTGTCAATAGAGCTACAACTGACACCCCCCAAAAAACGAAAGTTCCGCGAGATGACATCTGCCATGTCTCAAGCACCGATGCTGCGGAAATGGATTGAAACTCGCTGGCTGAGCTTTGCCTCAATGCGTCCGCGGCCCAAGGCGACGAAACCGTTAGTAGTAGAAATCCCCCCAACACGAAAAAGAAAGCCCCGACACATTTTGCAACGCTCATATCTCTGCGACGTATCAGATCGACGGCGCTCGCGCCGACAATCAATGCAAGCGCAGGATAGAGCGGCAGAGTATAGTGAGACAGTTTGGTTGGGAGCATCTCAAACACGATCCAACTTGGCACCAACCAGGCAAACAAAAATAGATGCCAACTCGCTTGTGGACCATTTGAACGCCTGAAAATATGTTTCCACAATTGGTGACCCGCTAATATCGCGCCCGGAATGACGAGCAGCGTTGCGGGAAAAAAGTGAGTGATTAAAAATGCAAGATGATATCCTGGCGGCCCGCCATGTCCTTCAGAAGCTCCGCCAATTTTGTCATTTAGTTCCTTGCCCAAGGCGTCAGTGAGAAACCCACCAGATGTGGCGATTTGGATGGCAATAAACCAAGGGAGCACCAAGACCAGCATTAGGATGATATGCTTCATATTGAACAAGGATCGAAGGCCAGAATGCTGGGCTCGATGAACAGCAAAAAGAAACAGGAATGATAGCCCCCCAATCATCGGCGCTACAGGCCCTTTGATTAGGATTCCAATGCCCAGGCTAAGCCAGAACAAGAGTGACCATTTTGGATTTGGTTCTGTCGAGGTGTAGACTTTCGCGAGCCCGATCATCATCAGGATGACACTCAGAAGAAGCAAGCTATCGGTCTTAGCAATGTGAGCTTCTGTGGTCAAAAGTATTGTCGAGCCAAACAGTAGTGCACCGACAAATGCGTCCCGTCGCGACAGTAAAATTTGCCCGCATGCAAACACACCTAGTGTTGCTAGAACGCCGGCGATCAGAGATGGTAAACGATACGTCCAGATCGCCCTGTTTTGTTCGTTTGAAAGTAGTGCTGTTGCGCTGGCCTGCAGCCAATAAGTTCCAATCGGTTTTTTGTTTCTTGCCTGATTTTGAAATTTTATCTGAACATAATCATCTGTTTCCAGCATTTGCGTCGTGGCTTGAGCGTAGCGCGCTTCATCGCGGTCCAAGACTGGCAGAAAAATGAACCCGGGTGCAGCAGCAAGAAAAGTAACCAGTCCCAGAACAATCCAAGCACGCATACCTTTTGAGAACGCTTCAATATTCAATCGGCAAACGTTAAAACGCATGAAATGAAATCTCCCTCAGGCCCTGCCGCGTCTCTGTTGTGGGACGCACCGCGCCTGTCTCGGTCATTGTTTATCTGTTGCTGCTGGTACGCTGCGCTGCGTGACGCCCCTGAAAGATGCAATCGCCCACCAGCAATAACAGCGTGATAGGCTCGCTTCGAACCTCATCAAAAGCGTCCATTTCCTAAGGGTTGCTTGGGGTAGCGACCTGCGCGATCAATCCTCGGTGCGAAGAATTTCTCAGAGGAATGTTTCGCGTATCCCGAGGGATTCATTCGTTTTGTGAATCGAGGCGCGCGGGTCTGACGAAAAACCGGTTAGCGCCCGAATAGCATCGATCGTCTCGGGAATAACGATGGCTTGGTTATCGACCATGTAGGCATAGTAAAGTTCTGTGCCTTCTATCGTCATCAAATCCTCCCAAAGCGCCACTTCGTAGAGATTATCATGTGCTCGATTCAGGTCAGCCATGAGTTCTTTGATGCTATTCAACCCGGTCATGCCTTGATCGATACGCACCATTTTTATCCGGCTCGAGGCACGAAAGGCTTCGACCACCTCCGCGACATTTACGGGTTTTACCAATTCAACATTCCAGTAGTGTAGATGAGCAAGTGTTTGTGGGACTTTCACCGCCATTGTGACGACATCCAAGTCAGGATCGACCGTTTTTGCGTCCGGTCCTTGATGGCTTGGAATATGCG
>JALUWJ010000163.1 GCA_027019605.1 Henriciella sp.
ACATTCTCGACATGGCGAAAATCGAAGCGGGCAAGATGACGGTGGACCTTCAGCCCATCGATATTGTCGATCCGGTCGATGCGGCGGTCCGCATGATCCGTCGCCGCGCCGAAGACAAGAATATCAGCTTGCAAATGGTGACGAACCCAGACTTGCCGATGGTTGAAGCCGATCATCGCGCCATCCGTCAAATGATCCTCAACCTGGTTTCGAACGCCCTGAAGTTTACCGATCCAGGCGGCGAGGTCCGGGTTACGGTTGATCAAAAAGAAAACGAGTTGCGCGTCTCCGTGCGCGACAATGGTATTGGCATTCCCGCCGACGCCCTGCCGCGCCTGGCGCAGCCGTTCGAACAGGTCAGCGACACGCGCGATCGAAACTATGACGGCACCGGGCTTGGCCTGGCGCTGACCAAATCTTTCGCAGAAATGCATGGCGGCCGACTGACCATTGCCAGTAAACCGGGGCGCGGGACGCAGGTGAGTTTCTATTTGCCCGTCACTCAGACGCGAACCGAAAGCTCCGTCGCTTAAGAACGATCTTTCAGCGCAGCGATCGCAAATTCCGTCGCTTGCGAAGCGCAATTTGAGGCCGCGTCTTTCAGCGCCAGCGCCCGGTCGCGCGATGATCCACTATCGGCCTGTTCACGCGCCGAAATTTTGCGGCGAGCCAGCAGAGAGCGATCCCGTGTCGAGATCACACTCACGGCCAATTCGCACACGGCGGTTTCGCCTTCCAGTTTCAAAGCCGAAAGATCCGACGCGAGCTCGTACTGCGCAAGAATACCGTGTTCAGGCAGAATAGCGTCACCGGCCTCATCGAATTTGAAACTGTTCATGATCGCAAGCTGCATCTGACGCGTCGCGCGTCCTGACCATTCGACGCCCGGGACCACGCGCAAGCCGCCATCTGTGCCTTCGCTGATCATGTTCTGACCGCTGATCAGGCGCGGAGCTTCCGGCTCGCGGACAATCAAGTCATGGGAAAGGCCCGCATAGGCGGCGCTTGCATCAATACTATACAGAGCGTCCGGCGCCGTTGGCTCGGGCAATACAGAGACGCAGGCTGTCGCGAAACAAACCGATACAGCAATCAAAGGTAGCTTCATTTTCATTAGCGGCGCTCCTCATATGGCAATGGATCACCCACGACCAAGCCTTGCGGGTTTTGTTCAAATTCGCGGGTCAAATGATCAAGCCGTGAGATCAGGACCCGCAGCTCCTGCGCGGCCAGACTTGTCTGTTGCACCGTGTCTGATGCGCCGCCTTCGACCAGCACGGTTGCAGCCTCCAGAGCTTTACGAGTTTGCATCAGCATTTCACTCGCATCACCCGTCGTTTCGTTGAGCGCGCTAACCAGAGATTTCAGTTCGACGTTCAAACTTACCAGTTCTTGATCCACCGAGTTCGCAAGCTTGGTGATGTCGGACGAGGCGCTCGTTAGATTGTCACCCGCCTGCTCTAGCGATGCGAGCGTTTTAATCGCTTGGGATAGCAGTTCCTTGTCATCCTCAGAGAGCGTCGCGGTGATGTCTCTCACATTCCCTAGGATTTCGCCCATAGCAGCGATATTGTCTTCGGTGAGGAGCGTGCTCAATTGATCGATTGTCATACCCGCCTGGCCGACAATTTCCGCGCCGCCATTGAACAAGGCTGTAAGAGGGGTTTCACCCGCCTGGATCACCGGAACGTCTTGGTACGGCGCCGGCAAGAGAGGGCCGGCATCATCGCTGCCAGCATTGATCTGGATGAAGGTCACACCAGTAATGCCTGCAAAATCGATAATCGCGGTCGAGTCTGTTTTCACTGGGGTTGAACGGTCAACGCGAAGCCGGGCGCGCACCATGGAGGCATCGCGGCGATCAATCCGAACGGTTTCAACCTCGCCGACCTTGATCC
>JALUWJ010000164.1 GCA_027019605.1 Henriciella sp.
CACCGCGGGCTTTCGCATGTTCGTACTCTTCGAGGACAAGTACGGCAGCGCCTTCACCCATAACAAAGCCGTCACGGCCCTCATCATAAGGTCGTGAGGCGCGTTTTGGTTCATCATTGTATTTGGTCGACATGGCTTTGGCTGAGCAGAAACCGGCGATCGCCAGTTCGCAAATTACAGCCTCTGAGCCACCTGCAACCATAACGTCAGCATCGCCATACTGGATCAAACGGGCTGAATCACCGATCGCATGAGCCCCTGTCGCACAGGCCGTCACGACAGAATGGTTTGGACCTTTGAAGCCATGTTTGATCGAGACCTGGCCAGACGCCAAGTTGATCAGAGCCGACGGAATGAAGAATGGGCTCACTTTTCGCGGCCCGTTCTCGTAGAGATTGATCGACGATTCATAGATGCTCTGAAGGCCGCCAATACCAGATCCGATAAGAACACCTGTGCGCTCTTTTTGTTCGTCTGATTCAGCAACCCAACCAGAATCCTGAACCGCTTCCTCGGCAGCGCCGATAGCGTACAGAATGAATTCGTCGATACGTCGTCTTTCTTTTGCGCTCGCCACTGTATCTGGGTCGAACGCGTGCGGATCATCTTCCGATCCGCCGCCGCGGCCATCTTTGTAGGGGACTTGGAAGGCAATCTTACAAGCAGTATTTTCCGGATCGAATGTATCGATCGGTCCTGCTCCAGATTCCCCAGCGATCAAACGCTCCCAGGTCGCCTCTCGGTTTGAAGCGAGTGGCGAGATGATTCCGATACCTGTGATGACTACGCGGCGCATGTATCAACCTCTACCCGACGTGAGCGTTGATGTGAGTAACCGCATCACCAACGGTGCGGATGTTTTCCTGTACGTCGTCAGGGATCTCGATGTTGAACTCTTCTTCAAAGGCCATCACCAGCTCGACCAGGTCGAGTGAGTCTGCTCCAAGGTCATCGATAAAGCTTGCGCTCTCAACAACCTTGTCACCCTCAACGTCGAGATTTTCGACAACAATTTTTTTAACACGCTCAAGAACGTCAGACATGGATACCTCTCTGATATTGTCTGATGGATAGGCTTCTGTGGGCCATGGTGTTGCCGTTAGCACACACTTTGCGGCAACGCCAAGCCCTGCATACTGCGGAAAGTGCAATGACGATGGGGCAATCCCCTAGATCATCGCCATTCCGCCATTCACATGTAGGGTTTGTCCCGTCACATATGAAGCTTCTTCGGAAGCGAGATACACAGCGGCAGCTGCAATATCTTTTCCGAGCCCCAAACGACCTGACGGGATCTGCCCGAGAAGCAGCTCTTTTTGTGCCTCTGGCAGCACATCCGTCATCGGTGATTCGATAAATCCTGGGGCAATTGTGTTGGCGGTGATGCCGCGGCTCGCGACTTCCTGGGCCAGTGATTTGGTAAAGCCGATCATACCGGCTTTTGAGGCACAATAATTAGATTGGCCGGGGTTTCCCGTGACGCCGACAATAGACGCAATTCCAATAATCCGGCCGCCGCGCGCTTTCATCATCGGGCGTACAGCTTTGCGGCAAAGTCGGAAATAGCTTTCAAGATTTACTCGGATAATGTCTTGAAAATCTTCGTCTTTCATCTGCATTAGCAGTTTATCTCTAGTCACTCCTGCATTCGCGACAAGGATGTCGAGCTTACCACCTGCTTCGATGGCTTTGCCGACCAGCGCGTCAGCTTGATCAGGATCAGACAGGTCACACGCCGCAACATGGGTACGTTCCCCCAACTCACCAGCGAGGGCTTCAAGCTTCTCAACCCGGCGGCCTGACAGAACAACCTCAGCGCCAGCAGCGTGCATGGTTCTTGCGATAGATTCGCCAATGCCACCTGTGGCGCCCGTTACGAGTGCGGTTTT
>JALUWJ010000165.1 GCA_027019605.1 Henriciella sp.
TAAAGCCGTTTTAAGTGCTCATCGAGGAACGCCACGCCGCCATTGTGGACGCGCATGCCTTCCCAAACCCCATCGCCGAGCAAGTAACCGCTCTCAAACACCGAGACCGTCGCTTCATCGCGATGTTTAAGCTCGCCATTGATCGAGACTTTGATATCGGCATTGCGTTCATCATAGACGTAATCGTGAACGCCGTGTGCGTCGTCGATCATGCTTTAACCACCCACACGTCGTTCTTGGCCGGCCCAATACGGTTCGCGAAGGTCTTTTCGCAGGATCTTGCCCGACGGATTGCGCGGCAGAGCTTCGATAAAGTCGACCGATTTCGGGCATTTATAGCCAGCGATTTTTTCCCGCGCCCAAGCGATAATACTGTCTGGGCTCGGATCAGCGCCATCTTTAGAAACGACAATCGCTTTTACAGCCTCGCCCCACTTCTCGTCAGGAATGCCGATCACGGCAACATCGGCGACATCCGGATGACCGAAAATCGCGTTTTCAACTTCAGCTGGGTAGACGTTCTCGCCGCCCGACACGATCATGTCCTTCACGCGGTCATGGATGAACAGGAAGCCGTCTTCGTCGAAATAGCCGGCATCGCCGGTATGGAAAAAGCCATTGCGGATCGCCTCTTCCGTGGCTTCCGGACGGTTCCAATAGCCTTTCATGACAAAGTCAGACTGGATGACAATCTCGCCCACTTCGCCGGTTGGAACGGCATTACCGTCACTGTCGACGCAGCGAATGATCGTAGAGGGATAAGGCACGCCGCAAGACCGCAACTTACCCCAGCTTGGATTGTGCGCCTCAGGCGGCAAATAAGTGCCCCCGCCGACAGTTTCGGTCAGGCCGTAAAGCTGTGTGAACTGTGCCCCCATCACCTCAACGGCAGTTTTTAAGAGATCTTCCGTGATAGGCGACGCGCCATAGAAAACTTGTTTCAAAGTCGAATAGTCACGCTCGCGGAAGTCCGGCATTTGCGACAACATCAAAATCACAGCGGGCACCCAGAAGGCGTGATTGATCTTCTGGGTTTCGATCAGATCAAGAATTTCTGCCGGATTGATCTCAGGCAAGACAACTGTCTTCGCGCCTTGCGCGGTTGCAAGCATCCCCGCATTCACGCCCGCGACATGGAAGAGCGGCATCGCGTTCATGACAACCTCGCCGGCGTGATAGGCTGCCCATTGCAGCGATCCGGCCTGCTCCATAAACGATTTATAGTTTGCGTTGGTCAGCATCACACCTTTCGGCAAGCCCGTCGTTCCGGACGTATAGAGCTGAATGACATCATCACCGTCATGCGTTTCGACGCTCGGCGCGGCACTGTCCTGACCATCTCGCCAAGCGGTATATTCCGGCCAGCCCTCACGCTCGCCTTCAACCGCAATAATGTGTTCGAGGTGCGGGCATTCGTCTTTGATCTGATCGATCATGTCGAACCATTCAGGCCCCACAAACAAGACTGAGACCTGCGCATCTGAAAGAATGAACTGCACCTCAGGCGCGGCGAGGCGCGTATTTACAGCATTCATCACAGCGCGAATTTTGGCGCAGCCATAGAGCATTTCATAATAGAGCGCTGTGTTTTTCGCGAGGTAGCCGACGCGCTGATTTACCCCGACTCCTAAAGCGCTGAGCCCATGTCCAACTTGATTGGCGCGCGTATCGAGCTCGGCAAAGGTCGTTTCCTCGCCCTTGCACCAAAACGCGACCTCATTGCCGCGGAGCTCGGCTTGGACGCGGGCAATATCCGCGACATGCGGCATAGTTTTCGTGTCGAGCATAGCCGATCACCTCCCAGATGTTTTGTGTTTTCATTCGTTTTAGGCAACATTCTGGACTTGGAAAGCCCAATCGAACACGGTTAGAGTTTCAAAACATGTCTGGGGAGGCAAGCAAGCATGGCAAACGCCCAAAGTATAATTCTTCATCAGTTTGATCGCTCGCCATATTCGGAAAAAATCCGACTAGCGCTCCGGATGAAGAATTTGGGTTGGGCCTCGGTGGAAATCCCCTCCATCATGCCAAAACCAGATCTCATGCCCCTCACAGGCGGGTATCGCCGCACGCCCGTCATGCAAATCGGCGCCGATATTTTCTGCGACACATCAATCATGCTCAGCGAGTTGGAGAAACGGTTTCAGATTCCTGCGCTCAATCTCCCCGGCCATGAAGGCCTGGCGCAGATGGTTGCCGGCTGGACAGATGGAAAGTGGTTCCAAACCAGTGTGGCCGTCATCTTCGGCGCCATTGGCGAACACATGCCGCAAGAATTCATTGATGACCGGACCAAAATGTCAGGCCGCGCGTTCGACGTTGAGGCCATGAAAGCCGCGGCGCCGTTCATGCAGGATCAGTGGCGCAGTCAACTGATGTGGATCGAAGACCGTCTGGCGGGCGGCCGGTCTGCCGGAACGGGCGATTGGCTGGTCGGCACTAAGCCCGGCATGGTCGATGTTCACGCCTTCATGAACCCGTGGTTTGTTGAGAAGAACATTCCGGATTTCCTGGAAGCCTGTTTTGAGAACGCGCCGCTCACACAAGATTGGTATCGCCGCTTGAAGGAGTTCAAAGGCCAAGCGCCGGAAGAGATTAGCGGGACAGACGCGATCGAGATTGCAAACCATGCCGCGCCGCGCTTGAAGCCGGCGTCTACTGCCGGGGACCTCAGAGATTTTCAGCCCGGTGACCGCGTCGCCATCGCGCCCGACGATTATGCCAAAGACTGGGTTGAAGGCGATCTGGTGATCGCCAATTCAGAACGCGTGATCATCGCCCGGCAGGACGAACGCGCAGACAATCTACACGTTCACTTCCCGCGCGTCGGCTATATTCTGCGCCAGGCCTAGGCAGGTTCTACCTGGGCTTCAGCTTTCGGTTCGTCGCCGGCAATCAATGCATCCGCAAAATAGTGGTTGCGGTCCCGGTGCCCGGCCTCGTCCTCGCGCACGGCGATCACCACGTCCCGCAGCCGGGCATTTTTTGGCAAGTTCCAATAGTCGATTGCGATTTGCGGGGCAGGTCCGTTCTCTAACCGGCCCTCATCAATCTCACGCAGATAATGGGTATAGCTGGTAACCGCCTCTTCCTCGAAATAGCCGATCACACGGTGCGCGGTTTTCGGCGCGAACAGATAAAGGAAGAAGTAGAAATTGTAGAAGATCGCCTGCGCCACCATGATCAGTCCGCGCTCGAACAGGGTCGGCTGTGCGACCTGAATAAAGGTCATCAAGTGCATGCGCTCATTCTCGGCTTCATCGAGCAATTCTTTGACCCAGCCCTGATCGTCGCGCATGCGCCTGATCGCACGCAGGTGCTGCAACAGCCCTGCAACCATGCCCGGCACAGCCGCGACGGTTTCTAATACGACGGCGCGGTGGCCATAGCGTTTGCGGAAGAACAGGTCGGCGAAGAAGCGCAAGAATTTCACGAACGCAAAGGCGATACGATCCCTAAGCCCTTCGGGTTTGCGGTGGGGTTCGACATAGCTCATTTGCAATCTCCTTGGCCTTATGAAGGCTAGGTAAGATCACTTAGGAGGCGCGTGAGACGCAGAATTGCCGCGCGGCAGAATGTGCCAAGTTTCTCGGTCTAACAGGTTTTGTCGAAGCGATAGGCGACAAAATGAACCGGATCGCCATTTGAGTAATTGAGCGCATAGACCGGCTCAGATTCACTCACGCAAAGCGATGCTTCGCTGGCTTGTTGCAACAGTTCATCGCGCACGACTTCTGCAGGCGGAATACAGGCCTCACCGAGCGCTTCACATCGGCGCGGCGGACTTCCACGGCCTTCAAGATTGATCAAATAGACGACTGGATACGCGGCCTCATCTTCCGGCAATATCATCGGCGATTCCGGTGGATGCAGGTTCTGGGTCCCAAACGTCATCACGTAAGACGGTTCGGCATAGCCAATCGCAAGAATGCGTTCAGGGCTGCTATCGCCGTTCTCGCAGGTTTCGCTCGGAACCCCGCAAACATCCTGCAAGGCGAGGCGGGCGCTTTCCGTCGGCTGCGCCCAGACCTGGCTTGGCAACATGTCGATACGCACGTGCCAACCAAGGAACAAACTCACCAAGACGCCAAGCGCGGCGGCCGCGCCAATTTTGCGCATGAAGACCGCGATGCAAGACGCCGCGAGCGCCAATGCACCAATCCCCCAAAACCAAAGCGGGAAATTCACATAAGCGGCCCATTGTTCAATCACGGTCTGTGGATCAACAGTTTTAAAGTCGCCCGCCGCTTCAGTTTTGATCAAGCGGGCAGCGATTGGCGAACTGATAAACAGGAGCAGCGCTCCACCAAACGCGTAGACGCCGAAACTCAGCCATTTCGAAATGGGGGCCTTGGCGCCTTCGATCATTTTCAACCCAGCCCAGCCGCAGAGCAGCCCCATGGCTGGATAAGCCGGCAAAATATAGTGGCTGAGCCGCGTCGGCATCAGTTCGAAGAAGATTGTCGTCAGCAGCGCCCACGCGACAAGAAAGCGGACCGCGCGGGTTTCTTCTGTCACCGGCGCTGCATCGGCCATGGACCAGCGCGTCTGCCATTCGGGCCGTGTGCTGAGCCACCAGAAACCGGCTATGATAATGCCTGCAAATGCCGATGGCGCACCATTCCCAAGCTCGCCGGGCAGAATCCAGGTCGCCAGCGCTGTAAGCCCGGCCAAAGCCAGCAGCACAAATATCGCATCAGTGCCGCGCTTTCGGGCTTGATCTGTAGATCCGCGCAAATGTTTCCAAGCCAGCGTCATCCCTGGGATCAGCAGTAGGATGGCTGGGAAAAACCAGACCGGGATATGGCTGAGATGATAGAGTGGCCAGCCCGCATGACCTTCAGAGGCCCCAGCAAACTTGTCTTTCAAATCCTTGCCGATGGCGCCTTCCAGGAAAGTTCCATCGGTTGCGAATTGGATCGCGATCAACCAAGGAAGGAACATTCCGGCTGCGAGCACAGGGCCGGGCCACCAGATCAAGGGGCGCCACCAATCTCCGCCTTTGCCTTCGCCCGCTTTTGCCCAAACCCAAGCGCCAAATCCGGCATAGGCGGCGACCATGGGCGTCACCGGGCCTTTGATCAAAAGTCCGCACCCCATGGCGAACCAGAAGACTAAAGCCATTCGCTTGGGGTCTTCAGCCTGGCCGGTATAGAGCCGCGCCAGCGCGCCTATCCCCCAGGTCGTGAGGAAGACCAAAACGCCGTCTGTTTTCGAGATATGGGCTTCGCTGGTAAGCAGCAATGTCGCCCCAAACAAAGCGGCGCCTAAGAAGGCGGCGCGCCGTCCTATCAGCGCAATTCCGCACCAAAATGTCGCCAGCGTGGCCAGCGCCGCACCAATCCAACTCGGCACCCGGTAGGTCCAAATTTCGAGCTTATCATCATCGCCTAGCGCCTGCGTCGCTCCGGCTTGCAGCCAATGAATTCCGGCCGGTTTCTTGTTTCGATACTCATCCTGATAGCGAATGATCAGATAATCACCGGTCTCGATATATTGCTTGGAGGCTTGCGCAAAACGGCTTTCATCGCGGTCCAAGGCTGGCAGGTTGAAGACACCAGGTGCCGCCGCTGTCAGCGTGATCGCGAACAGTAGGACCCAGGCTTTCCAGCCAGATGAGAGACGATCGAGCATATCCATAAGTTTGCTCATATCCTGAGCCTCTGCCGTTGAATAGCGTGGCAATGCGGACTAGCGTCTCCGAAATGCATAAAAATGGGAGAGGGCATGTCCTGGTGGTTCAAGATTGATCTTTGGAAGCGCGTCATCGTCGCGCTCATTCTGGGTTTAGCCTGCGGCCTGGGCCTGCGCTATGGCATGGGGGCCGAAGCGGGCGGCGCGTTTGCTCAAAATTGGATCAGCTGGGCCGGTGATCTCTTCCTGCGCCTGATCAGAATGCTGATCGTGCCGCTAATCTTCTTCACGCTTGTCTCTGGCATCATCGCGATGGGTGATCCCAAACGCTTAGGCAGTCTCGGCGTCCGCACGATCGCGACCTATTTCTTTACCACGGCGATCGCGGTGACTCTGGGCTTGATCATGGCGACAATTTTCCAACCGGGCGCCAGCCTCTCGCCGGAAACATTCGCGGGCGCAGATACCAGCCGTATGCAATCGGTTGCAGAAAGCGCGGCGCAAGCTGGTGGGTTTGTAGACCGATTGCTGGCAATTGTTCCAACCAATCCGGTTCAAGCCTTGGCCACCGGGAACATCCTGCAAATCATATTCTTCGCGATCATGTTCGGCGTCGGCATTTTGATGGCCGGTAAGATCGCTGAGCCCGTCGCCAAATGGTTCGACGGCGCTTCTGAAGCGATGATGAAAGTCACGATTATTGTCATGGAAACGGCACCGATTGGCGTCTTTGCGCTGATGGCAACTGTGATGGCAACGCAGGGCCTCGGCGTGCTTCAAAGCCTCGGAACTTTGGCAATCGCGCTCTATCTCGCCTGCTTCATCCACATTATCGTGACCTATGGCGGCCTGATCATCAAAGGCGCCCTGCGCCTGCCCTTTATCCCGTTCATGCGCGGCATTACAGATGCGCAAGCAGTTGCCTATTCGACCGCCAGTTCGTCGGCGACATTGCCCGTGACGATCACCTGCGCCGAAGAAAATCTTGGGATTGATAAAGCCGTCGCAGGCTCTGTCCTACCACTCGGCGCGACGATCAATATGGACGGCACCGCGATCTATATCGGCATGGTCGCCCTGTTTGGCGCACAAGCCATGGGGATCGAAGTGAGCCTCACCCAATATGTCCTGGTGGCAGTTATGGCGACCTTGGTCTCGATTGGCGCAGCAGGCATCCCAAGTGCGGGTCTGTTCCTATCGGGTCTCGCGCTCGCGCAAGTCGGCATCCCTGAAGAACAGGCTTTCTTGATTATTGGGTTTATCCTGCCCTTTGACCGCTTGCTGGATATGATGCGGACGCTGACCAATGTGACCGGCGACAGTGCGGTCGCGACGGCTGTTGCGAAATGGGAAGGCGAACTCGATGAGGACGTATTCCGCGCGCAGGATAATCTCTCCGCGCATGTCGATGACAGAGAGACCGCTTCGCCGGCCTAGATCGCGCCGCGGACGATCTCGCCAATCATCTTAGCTTCACTGGCGCGCGGCGATCCCGTGCGCCAGGCGATGCCGATCCGGCGCCCAATCAGCGGGGTCTCGAAGGCTTGCAGGTCAACATCCGCGCCAGACGTGACACCGGCATCAATGGCAAGCTTCGGCAGCAAGGAGACGCCTAATCCACCGGCCACCATGTGAACCAAGGTCGGCAGACTGGTCGCTGTGACATCGGCGCCGCCGCGTTTGCTTGGCAAGCGACAAATCGAAAGCGCATGGTCACGCAGACAATGGCCGTCCTCGAGCAGCAGCACATCCTCGTCGAGCAAGTCAGAGGATTTGAGATTGTTCCGCTCAGCGAGTGTGTGCCCGGTCGGCGCGACAAGCAAAAACTCATCCTCGCCCAGGTCCATGGTTTCCACTCCGGGCGCTTCCCATGGCAACGCGATCAGTGCTGCATCAAGCTTCCGGCTGCGCAAGGCGTCCAGCAAACGATCGGTTTGGTCTTCACGCAAATAGAGTTTCAAACTTGGATGCGCGACCCGCAATGCCTTCAGTGTCCTCGGCAATAGGAATGGCGCGATCGTGGGGATCGCCCCCAATCGAAACGCGCCGGTCAATGGCGCGCCTGCTTGCTGCGCCGCGGAGACCAGATCCGCCGTGTCCGACAGAATGCCCCGTGCCCGTTCGACCGCCGCCTCACCCGCTTGGGTCAAGGACGCGCCGCGCGCCTCGCGCTCGATCAATTGCACTCCCAACAGGCCTTCAATCTCTTTGATTGCGGCAGACAGCGTCGGTTGCGTCACATGGCAGGCTTCAGCGGCCTTGGAGAAGGAGCCCTTGTCCGCGACAGCACATAAAAACTCGAGTTGGCGAAGTGTTGGCAGATGCATAGGTTCTATCTATCTCTTCAACTCGAAATATCAATTATTCAAACATCAAAACTTGGCCTATGTTCACGCTTAGTTGATTGAAAGGCGAGCAAGTCAGGCTTGAACGAGCGCTCAGAAATGCCATTTCAGTCATGCACCGAGGCACTCCTAAGCCTTGGTTCAGAACGCACTGGTGGCAACCGATCCCCAATCCCTCTTGCCACTGGACAGCGCGGTCCTGCCGGACCCTTTCCTCCCCCCCCTAACTAAGGTTCCCCGGCAGGGCCTTCGCGCTTTTGCCAAAGCAACTGTCAAATCGTAACTAAGTTTTGACTTGCTAAGCCCGACCATTAGCGCATGTTGTCCCCCCATGGATCTTACAGCACCTGGCCTTGAAAACGACTTCATAAAACTCGCGCGGTTAGACGAGCAGTTTCGCGAGGCTTTGCGATCAAGCGATGCCACCGAGCACATGTGGTCATCCTTACCAGCCATCCAAAGAGGGGCCGGGTTTGATGCCTATTACGATCATGTGCTGCGTCAGGCCGCGACCGGCGAAATGCATCCTTTTGCGCTCCTAGACCCAAAAGATCAGGACCGTTTTGTCGGCGTCACCGCTTTGCTAAACCCCAACAAGATGCATCGCCGTGTGCGCCTCGGTTACACTTGGCTTGAACCGCATTTGCGCGGACAAGGTATCTATGCCGCGATCCAGTCCCTGTTGATTGAGCGGGCCCTGGACTGGGGCGCGAAACGGATCGAATGGTTCGTCGAAGAACCAAATACGCGCGCCATCCGCGCCATTGAGTCGCTCGGCGCGATTGAGGAAGGCGTCCTGCGCCAATATGAGAAATTCGCCGATGGCGAGTGGGTCAATGTCGTCGTTTTGTCCATGGTGCGGGACGAAGCGAAAGAGGCCCTACGCCGCCTCGGCCTCATCATGGCAGAGTCTGAGGCTTGATTCTTGTCCACAGCCGTGCTTTACGCGGCGCCTAATCACCGCACTGACAGTACGTGCGCGTTGACCGGGACTTGAGCCCGGCGATGTCCCCCACTCGGCGAAGGCTCGCTCAGTGGGGCGCTACTGCTTTGTGTTGATGCAAAGAGCGCTTATCTCTTTCCCTCGAAGAGATCGGCAAAAGGAGTGACGCGATGTTTGACGCGCTAACAGACCGCTTAGGCGGGGTATTTGACGGACTTCTCGGGCGCGGCGCGCTGACCGAGAAAGATGTAACGGCTGCGCTACGTGAAATTCGCGTCGCTTTGCTGGAAGCCGACGTCGCTCTGCCAGTGGTGAAAGACTTCATCGCGTCGATTAAAGACAAAGCGGTTGGCGAAGATGTCATCCGCTCGGTCAAACCGGGTCAGCAAGTCGTCAAAATCGTCCATGATGGTCTGGTCGAGCTGCTCGGCGGTGAAGATTCCGAGACGGGTTTGCGCGTCGATAACCCGCCCGCCGTCGTCATGATGGCCGGTCTCCAGGGCTCTGGTAAGACCACCACGACCGGAAAACTCGCCAAACGCCTGGCTGAGCGCGACAAGAAGAAAGTCCTGCTCGCCTCGCTCGATACACGCCGCCCAGCGGCGATGGAACAGCTCGCCATCCTTGCCGATCAGTGCGGCGACAATGTTTCCTCCCTGCCAATCATTGATGGTCAAAGCCCAGCCGAGATTGCCCGGCGCGCCCTGCAAGCGGCAAAGCTTGGCGGCCATGATGTCCTCTTCCTGGATACGGCGGGCCGGACCTCGATCGACGAGCAAATGATGGCGGAGGCGAGCGAGATCGCCAAGATTGCGCAGCCGAATGAAACCCTGCTCGTTGCCGATTCTCTGACCGGTCAGGACGCCGTAGAGACCGCGAGCCGATTCCATGAACGCCTGCCTCTGACAGGTCTCATCCTGACCCGCATGGATGGTGATGGCCGCGGCGGTGCGGCGCTCTCTATGCGCGCGGTGACGGGCCTACCGATCAAATTCCTCGGCACGGGCGAAAAGCTGGACGGGCTGGATGCCTTTGATGCCAAACGCCTTGCAGGCCGCATCCTGGGCCAGGGCGATATTGTCTCGCTGGTGGAAAAAGCCGGCGACCAGATGGACGCCGAAAAAGCTGAGAAGATGGCCAAGAAAATGGCCAAGGGGCAGTTCGATCTGGACGACCTCGCCCAGCAGCTTCAGCAAATGCAGAAAATGGGTGGCCTGGGCGGTATTATGGGCCTTCTGCCCGGCGCCAAGAAAGCCAAGCAAGCCCTCGACGCCTCAGGCATGGATGACAAGGTTATCTCTCGCCAGGCGGCGATCATCTCATCCATGACCAAGAAAGAGCGCGCCAAGCCTGCGCTGCTCAACGCCTCCCGCCGCAAGCGCATTGCCGCTGGCGCGGGCGTCACGGTCCAAGACGTCAACCGTGTCCTGAAAATGCACAAGCAAATGGCCGGCATGATGAAGAAAATGTCCAAGGGCGGCATGAAGGGCATGATGAACATGATGGGCCAAGCGGGCGTGTCTCCAGCCGACCTCGCCAAAATGGGCGGCGGCGCCGCGATGCCAGGCGGAATGCCGGGCGCGGGCGGCATGCCGAACATTCCAGGTCTTGGAGGTCCGAAGAAATGACCTCCCCAATCGATCAACTCGCTCAATATCGCGCCAGCATCGACAATCTCGATGCGATCCTGCTGCACACGCTCGCAGAGCGATTCAAAGTCACCCAAGCGGTTGGCAAGCTGAAAGCGACACATGATATGCCGCCGGCCGATAAAGCCCGTGAAGCGCGCCAGATTGAGCGCCTGCGGACCCTTGCGGAAGAGAGCAATCTCGATCCGGTCTTTGCCGAGAAATTTCTGAATTTCATCGTGGCGGAAGTGATCCGTCACCACGAAAAATTGCGGGGAGAGAAATAATGTTTCTACCGCGCACACCGATCAGCCTCATCCTGAGCGAAGTCGAAGGACGAGGCGGGTT
>JALUWJ010000166.1 GCA_027019605.1 Henriciella sp.
ATGGTGGGCCCGGAGGGACTTGAACCCCCGACCAGACCGTTATGAGCGGTCCGCTCTAACCAACTGAGCTACAGGCCCTTGTTCTCAAGATGAACGTAAGCATAAAACGCCAGACTTGATCTCGTCGCAATGGCGCAATTCAATAGAGACTGCAAGTTTTTCAGCAGCCCCAAGGAGGGACAGGATGAAGAAGACATCTAAAATCGGCCTGGTCAGTGGATCTATGGCAGCGGCGGCACTGATGCTGGGCGCCTGTGGGGGCGCGCAGGAGACGGATCAAGCAAGCTCGGACGCAAGTGCGCCCCTGGTTGCCGATACTGTACCTGAGCCGACCGTGACGCCAAATGCTGACCCCATTCAGACCACGCATCCGAACTCCATTCAGCCGGAAACCACATTGAGTATTTCAGCTGAGGGCTCGGTCAACCGGGAGCCGGATATCGCTTTCTTGAACGCTGGGGTGCAGACCCAGGGCGACACGGCGCAGGCGGCCATGTCGGCCAACGCGACGGCGATGAACGGCGTTTTCGATGCGCTGACGGCTGCGAATGTCGACCGCAAGGATATGCAGACCTCGAACTTCTCGTTGCAGCCGCAATACGACTATTCAAACCGGTCGAATGGTGAGCCGCCGCGATTGACGGGCTATCAGGCTTCGAACCAATTGACTGTGCGGGTGCGAGATCTGGACAATTTGGGGCAGACAATGGACGCTCTGGTTGGCGCCGGCGGAAACACGTTCAGTGGCTTGCGCTTTGCGCTGGAAGATGACCGCGCCGCGAAGAATGCAGCCCGCGATATTGCGATGAAGGAAGCGATTTCCCGGGCCGAACTCTATGCGGCGGCGTCGGGCTATGAAGTTGCGCGGGTTGTCACGATTTCTGAGAGTGGCGGCTATAGTCCGCAACCAATGGCGATGATGGCGCAAGCGCGCAGTGTGGAAAGCGCCACCCCAATTGCCAGTGGTGAGGTTGGTTACTCTGTCAGTGTGAATGTGACCTTCGAGCTTCGCAAGCCAACCGAATAAGGAAAACCCGCCAAACAGGCGGGCTTTCCAACGCTACATTTCTACACTCAAAACGTCGGCGGCTCTAATAAGCAGCACTCGGCGTTTTGATCTCATTGTGCTCGTCCATCAGCGCAACTTGTGGCTGGTGTTGACGGGCGAGTTCAGCTTCCATTTGCACGAAAGCGGCAATCACGACGCGGTCGCCAAGCGCGAACTTGCGCGCGGCGCCGCCATTAATGCCGATGGTGCGAGAGCCGCGCGGGGCTTCAATCGCGTAGGTCGAGATGCGTTCGCCATTTGTGATGTTCCAGATATCCACGCGCTCGTGCGGCAGAATACCAGCGGCGTCGAGAAGGTCCTGGTCGATCGAGACCGATCCTTCATAATAAACGTCGCACTGGGTCACTGTCGCCGCGTGCAATTTACCTTTCAACATGTTGACCAGCAAAGCTCGCCCTCCCTATCGAAAATCTACATGGCAGGCCTCGCCTGCTATGCGTATATGGGTACTGCATACCCTTGGGTAAAGGGTTATTGTGCAGTGCAAGAAGCGTGCAAAAAGCACAAAAGCCTGTGAGAGGAAAGGGGGCTGATCGCGCTGTCAGCAGATGGTTGAAATTGTTACGATTTTAATCGCTCTGCGGGAGCGTTAGCGAGTCCGTCTCAAGGTCCAGAAATACCATCAACTCATCGTGATCGTAGTGTTCCGCGAGCTGTTCGAGGGGGACCATCGCCGCTTTGAGCAGGTGATAGTCCCGCTCATCCCCGATCACGTCACCTGTCTGCGTTTCTGAGCGCAGCGAATAGCGCACAGTTGGGGTGCCGTCTTCAATCAGCTTCTGCCGCCGAAATTGAACCCGCGCCGCGCCGGGAAGGGCGGCAAACCGCAGCGCCTTGCGCCAAGCCGCCATCATCCGAGCGGTTGTCCGAGCTCGGCCATCGTTTCGCGCAGAATCGGCCCAATCTCTGTATTGATGACCATATCCGCATAGACATCATGCTCGGTCTCTTCGCGATTGATGATGATGTATTTGGCGCCGTTCTGCTTCGCGATGAGCGGAATATTCGCCGCCGGGTAGACGACCAGCGAGGATCCGAGCGCAATCATCAAATCGCATGAGACGGCTTCACTCTCGGCAAACATCATCTTGTCTTCTGGCATGGCTTGGCCGAACGAGATCGTCGCTGATTTGAGGAGCCCGGTGCAGAAGTCACAGATAATGTCCTCGTCTGCTTCCCAGCGAGGGCGCAGAGATTCATAGTCATAGCGTTTCCCGCATTGCAGGCATTTCGCGTAAGACGCGTTGCCGTGCACCTCGACCACTTTCTCATCCGGCACGCCGCCATCCTGGTGCAAATTGTCGACATTTTGAGTGATCACGCTGGTGACTTTTCCCATTTCGACGAGTTTGGCGATCGCATGATGCCCAGCATTTGGAGCTGCGCCGACCCAGCCTGCGGTGCGCTCAAACACACGGCGCCAGCCCTCGCGGCGCGCGTCTCGATCGGAAACAAAATCCTGGAAATAGATCGGCTGCATCTTTGACCAAACGCCGCCCGGAGAGCGGAAATCGGGAATGCCGCTTTCGGTCGAGATCCCCGCGCCGGTGAAGATCACAACACGGTCGGCAGCCTTGATATGTTTGGCGAGAGTAACAGCTTCATTCATGCCTGAAAGCTACCGGACGGGTGGCTAAACGCCAACTGCAAATCAGTCCGCAAAGCGTTTTCTTTGCAGCCAGTCGGTGCAGATCCGCACCGCTTCGGGCAGCAGGTCCGGGCGTTCGATATAATAGTGATCCGCGTCCTTGATGTCGTGATGCTCTTTGTCGTCATGACCGACGGCATCGAACAAGCGCTGTGCGTGGCTTGGTGTACAAGCGAGATCGGCGGTGTTGTTGATCACGAGGACGGGGCAACTGATCCGCGCCGCATTGCCGAGGCCAGTGGCATTGGTCGTGTCATAGCCCCATTGGCTGAGCCACGAGCGCAGCGTTGAAAAGCGCGCCAAGCCGACAGGGCCATCATTGGCGACTTTGGGTTCGCCGAGATAGCAGGAGTACGGCCTGCGATCAGAAGGGTCCTGGGTCGGGTCCGTCCAGCGCAGATCCGCCATGGTTCCGTGCACTGTGAACGCGCGTTCTGCGTTGATCTCGCCGGCCTTGCGGAGATCTTCGAGGGTCTGTTTGACCCAATCGGTGATCCGCCGATTCCGCGCGATTTGTGCCGCCCGGTACCGGGCCTCATAGTCGGGCGTGTAAGCGGGCTGGTTGGGGTTCGCAGGGTCGTAAATATTAAGCTCGGGACTGCGCGCAAACGGGGCGCTTTCATCCAGGATAGATGGATCAATCCATTCGGTGAGGGTCATCGCTCGGCTTATGTGGGCGGCGAGCAGCATGATGCCTTGAACAGGCGGCAGGCCCAAAGCCGTGAGGTCGTAGGCATCTCCCGCAGGTGTGTGGGTGATCGAGGGATTTTCGGCCTGGTCTTGATACAGCAGTGAGAGCGAACCACCGCCAGACCAGCCGCCTAAAATAATCGTCTCATAACCGAGCTTTTCGCGCGCATGTTTCAAGCAGGCGCCCAAATCCGCGACGCACTTCTCCATGATCAGGGCGGTGTCATTTCCGCGATAACGCGGATTGCAATAGATCACGTGATGCCCGGCATAAGCGAGCGCCGAGACCAAGGGCAGAAACGCGCCCGAACCAATCGGGTGCGAAAACACGATGACGGATTTTGCGGTCGTGTCTTTGAGGGCGATCCGCATACACTCAACCACGACGGTTTCGCCAGCGCCGCCATACACGTCTTTAAAGCCAGATGTTTCCTGGTGCAGCACCAGATAAGGTTCTCGGATCAACTCAGCCATAGCTCACCTCCCGCTGGGTGAAGACTTGGCGCTTTCAGCTCTCGAGTCCAGTATGACGCAAAGACAAGGGAGCAGGCGCCATGGTCAAAGCCACAGGGATCCATCATCTCGCTATCATGTCGGCAGACATTAAAAGCCAGATCGAGTTCTTTTCAGACGTCCTGGGATGTAAACTGTCGGCGATTTTCGACATGCATGGTGTGCCGGGCGGCATCCACGCTTTCATGCACTTGGATGATCATTGTTATTTCTCGATTGTCGAACTGCCTGCAGTGAAAGACATCCCGGTTCAGATGGGCGTGACCCATTCCGGTACCGGCGCCGGCCCAAGTGCGGCGGGCACGATGCAGCACTTGGCCTTTAAAGTGGATACGCCGGATCAGCTGCTCGCAATCCGCGATCGCATTCGCAAGAAAGGCGTGAACGTCATCGGTCCGATCAATCATGGCATGTGCCAATCGATCTATTTTGGCGGTCCGGAAAACATGACGCTTGAAGTGGCGACTTCCGACGTTGAGATTGATCAAAAGTCATGGGTCGACCCAGCAGTCCTCGAGAAAGTCGGGATCAGCGCCGAGGAGGCCAAACAATATATGGATCCAGATCCGTATGATGGCGAAGGCGGCAGCGTGAAACAGCCACCTTATGATCCGGACAAACCACATCAGGCCTATCCGAAAGAGATGTACATGCAGATGCTGCAAGCCCCGGATGAGGTGATCTGGCAGACCGCATCTTATGCTGAACCTCCAGTGAAAGCTTAATCTCTATGATCAAGAAAATCGTCATGGGGGCGGCGGCCCTCATCGCAGTGCTCGCCCTAGCCGCGGGCATTTATACTTGGGACCCACTGCCAAAAAACCCGAGTGTTGAGGCGTTGTCAGCGGCGGCCACGAGCTATGATGTGGAGATCATTCGCGATAATTGGGGTGTGCCGCACATCTATGGAAAGACCGACAATGATGCCGCCTTCGGCCTGGCTTATGCGCACGCGGAAGACGATTTTGAAACGATCCAGGAAAGCGTGGCGGCAACGCGCGGCGTGCTTGGCCGATATAGAGGCGTGAATGCGGCCCGGACCGATTACCTCGTAGAGTTGCTGAATGTCTGGGACACAATCGAAGCGCGCTATGAAAGCGATGTTCCGGACGATGTGAAAGCGTATGCGCAGGCCTATGCGGATGGCTTGAACCTCTATGCATCCGAAAACTTGGACCAGACCTGGCAGGGGCTCGTGCCATTCAAACCTGAAGATGTTTTCGCCGGCACTTTGTTTCGGACGCCTTTCTTCTATGGCTTCGATGAGACGCTGCTTGATGTTTACAATGATGAGCGGGTCGCGAGTATTTCCCTCGATCCGGGGTCAGGCCGTCAGTCTTGGCTGATTGGCCCAAAGACGGCTCCGCCGCGCGGCTCTAACGCGTTTGCGGTGGCGCCCGGAAGATCTGATGACAATACAACTCGGCTGATCATCAATTCACACCAGCCGATGACTGGACCTGTGGCCTGGTGGGAAGCGCATATGGTGTCTGAGGAAGGCCTCGACATTCATGGCGGCGTCTTTCCGGGGTCCCCAAGCATTCTGCATGGCTTCAATCGCCACCTCGGCTGGGCAAATACGGTCAGCAAGCCAGACTTGGCGGATGTCTATGTCCTGACCGTGAACCCAGACGACCCGAACCAATACCAGCTGGATGGGGACTGGATAGATTTCGAGGTGGAGACAGCAGAGCTCGCGATCAAACTTTGGGGGCCGTTCGCCTTTCCTGCCAAGCGCGAAGTGCTGACCTCAAAACATGGTCCGGCGATCCGCACCAAGACCGGTACCTATGCGATCCGCTATGCGGGCATGGGGGCTATGCGCCAGACCGAGCAGCGCATGCGCACCGCCAAAGCGCGGAATTGGGATGAGTTTTATGCCGCCATGGCGATCCATGCTGTCCCGGCGTTGAACTATGTTTACGCCGATAAAGACGGCGTCGTCGCGCTCATTCACAATGGTCAATATCCGAACCGCGCCGCGGGGTGGGACTGGACCAAAGATCTGCCTGGCGACCGGTCCGATGTGATTTGGGACGGCTATCTCCCCTATGACCGTGTCCCGATCCTGCGCAATCCTGAATCAGGGCTGATCTTTGACGCCAATAACGAGCCGTTCAGTGCCACGGATGGGCCGGACAATTTAACCCCGCAAATGTTCCCCCGAACAATGGGACTGCAAACGGATCAAACCAATCGGTCTTTGCGAATTATGGAACTAACTGACGGTACGACACCGATCACGCGGGAGAGCTTGTTGGCGCTCAAGTTCGACAATACTTACGCGCAGGGCTCGACGGCAGACAAAACCGTCAAGGCGGTCCTGGCCGAGGATTGGAGCGAAGATGAAACGCTTCAGTCGGCGGCAGAGCACTTGGCAGCATGGTCTTATGGAACGGATATGACGGATCGTCATGCGGCGCTCGGCGTGCTGACAACCATTCATGCGGTGACCGAAAACCTGACGGGCATTCCGGCGCCCGCCCCGGCCGATGCGTTCCGCCAAGCGGTTGACTATCTCAACACGCATTATGGTCAGATTGACCCGGAATGGGGCGAGGTGAATCGCCTCGTGCGCGGAGAGGTCAGCCTACCAGTGAGCGGCGGGCCAGATATTTTGCGGGCAATCTATCCTGCAGAGATTGGCGAGGATGGGATCTTGAAAGCAAATGCGGGTGACACCTGGATCGCGATTGTTGAATGGGACGCGGACGGTCTCCAAACCGCAGATGTGATCCACCAGTTCGGCGCCGCGACTCTTGATGAAACCTCGCCGCATTATGCCGACCAGGCTCCGCTGTTTGCTGCTGAAGAGTGGCGGCCAGCTTTGCTCACGCGCGAGGATGTTGAGGCGAATGCGGCGCGAACCTATCGACCCGGGCGCTAAGCGAGGCGGCGCGCCCAGTCTCTGACTTCGTCGACGAACAGGTCCGGCGCTTCCATTGCTGCGAAGTGTCCCCCATGTGGCATCTCTGACCAATGGGTGATGTTGTAAGCGCGTTCACACCAGGATCGCGGCGGCGGGAAATAAACCGTTTCGCCTGGAAAGTTCGCAAACCCAGTTGGGGTCTCGCACCGAGTTCCCTTGGGCAAGGTTGCACCGCCCTCACCAAAGAAGGCTGCATAATACCAAACCGATGTCGCGATGGCGTCATTGACCAGATAGATCATCAAATTGGTTAGGAGTTGATCGCGGGTATAGATGCCGAACAGATCCCCGCCCTTGAGATCTGACCAGGTGTTGAACTTTTCCAGGATCCAGGCGGCCGTGCCCATCGGGCTGTCCATCAGCGCCATAGCGAGGGTTTGCGGCTTGGTGGCTTGCTGCATCAAATAGCTGCCTTCAAGCTGCATCGCGGCTTGGGCACGCTGCATCCAATCGGCTTCTTCATCTGATTGCGGCGCAGTGGGGTTGGGGCGCAGGCTGATCATATTGAGATGGATCGCCTGGCAGCCGCCTTTGCTGTCGACCGTGCCATGATCCAGGCCGAGCCAAGAGGTGACCATACCGCCCCAATCGCCGCCTTGCGCGAGATAGGTCTCATACCCCAGCACATCTTGCATCAACGTGTTCCACAGCTTCGCCGTCGCGCGTTGACCGATGGGCGTCTTAGGCTTGCCGGAGAAGCCATAGCCCGGCAGCGATGGGATGATCAGATCGAACGCGTCATCGGCGTTTCCACCATGCTGACTTGGATAAGCGAGCGGTCCAATCGCGTCATAAAATTCATACACGGAGCCTGGCCAGCCATGGGTCAGCAAGAGCGGGCGTTTGCCTTTTGCCTCGCCAATCACGTGTAGGAAATGGATCGGAAGACCATCGATCTCGACGATGAATTGCGGGTGCTGGTTAAGTTTGGCTTCTTCGGCGCGCCAGTCATAGCTTTCGAGCCAATAAGACTGGATGTCTTTCATGACCGGCGTCGACATGCCGAGTTGCCACTCGGGCAGCCCTTCTGGTTCCGGGAACCACTGATAGGCCGCAACGCGATCTTTAATAGCATCCAGCTTTGATTGAGGGACGCAAATCTCAAATGGTTTTGGGGCGCTCATGGGATCCTCCGACTTTAGGTCGAAGGTGCCGTGCTGAGCGATTGGGTCAAGGCAGAACGCCGCGGGACCCTTTTAAATATTAGCTGTTCACAGCGGTGGTGACATCATCTGCGACACCGTTCCACTTATCGCTGGTTCCATCGCCAGTTGCAGAGAGCGCACCGATCAAGGCGAGTGTCATAAGACCCATAATCAAGCCGTACTCAACTGCTGTCCCACCGGACTCATTGTCGAAAAAACGGCGCGCTTTATCGGTTATCGTCTTCATTATACTTCGCTCATAGCTCTCGATGCCAACACGTCGAAAAGCGGAATATCAGCTGCCGGTGCTGGGTAGCTATGCAAGTCTTGCGGCGCGACCCATGCAAGTGTTTGTCCTTCAGTCGGACGCGGCGTCCCCATCCATCTCTTCACGCCATACAATGGCATGAAAAGGTGAAAACTCTCGTAAGTATGACTGGCAAATGTGATCGGTTCGAGGTGATCTTCGCTAACCGTGATGGCCAGTTCCTCGTTCAACTCCCGGATGAGCGCGCGCTCTGGCGTTTCGCCCGTCTCTATCTTGCCGCCGGGAAATTCCCATAGCCCGGCCATGGATTTTCCTTCTGGGCGCTGCGCGAGCAGAACCTCTCCATTAGGGCGAAACAGAGCCGCAGCGGCTACATAGACGACCTTCACGTGCGATAAGCTCCGTTAATGTCGACATAGGCGTGGGTTAGATCACACGTATAGACCCGGGAGCGTCCAGGTCCGTCGCCAACCCGGACGCGAATGGAAATTTCCGGCTTTGACACGGCATCGGTTGCCCGCGCCTCGTCATAGTCTTCGGCGCGTGCGCCTTGAGCCGCCACCTGAACCTCATCGAACCAGATCGAGAGCTGGTTTTGATCAATCGGTTCCCCTGACTTACCTACGGCCATAACCACGCGGCCCCAATTCGCATCGTTCGCGGCAAGCGCGGTTTTGACCAAGGGGCTGTTGGCGATGTCTGCGGCAATCGTCCGCGCAGAGTCCGAAGACACGGCGCCCTCGACCTCAATCGTCACGAATTTGGTCGCGCCCTCGCCGTCTTTGACGATCAGTAGTGCGAGCTCGAGGCATATCTCATTCAAGGCCGACTTGAAGGCTGAAAAACGAGGATCTGCCTCAGAGACGATGGTCTCGGTTCCGTTTGCCCCGGTTGCGAAAACCATCAGGCTATCAGAGGTCGATGTATCGCTGTCCACGGTAATGGCGTTGAAGCTTTGCCCGCATGCCTCGCGGAGCGCGAGATCGAGAAGCTCAGGTGTGATCGCGGTGTCGGTAAACACATAAGCCAACATGGTCGCCATGTTTGGTGCGATCATACCAGAGCCTTTGGCGATGCCAGAAAAAGCAGTTTGGACACCACCAATCTCGCGCACCAGGCCGGCGCCTTTTGCGAATGTGTCCGTCGTCATGAAGGCCTTCGCGCAGGCCTCCCAATCTGTTTCCTTTAGCGCCTCGGCCAAATCAGGGATGATGCTGCCAACATAGTTTGGATCGGGCAGGGGCTCGCCGATCACGCCGGTCGCGCCGAGAAAGCATTGGTGTTTTTCCGCCGACATCGCGGCCATCATGGCGGCGAGTGTGGCGTCATTTTTCAAGACTCCTTTGGGGCCCGTAAACGCATTCGAATTCCCGGAATTGACGACCAGGGCGGACGCTTTGCCTTGTCCGGTCTCGAGCGCCTCGCGGCACCATAAGACATCGGCAGAGGCGGTTGCGGAGCGCGTAAATACGCCAGCGCAAGACGTGCCGGGCGCAAAGTGAAACAAGAACACATCATCGCGCTTTAATCCGCGGGCGGCATAGAATCCGCGCGAACCTGTGGCGGCGCGGACGCCAGCAATCGCGGGCAAATCTGGAAACCGATCTGGCGCAAACGGGGAGGGGGTTAGGTTCATGGTGTCGAGGTTTCTTCTTGAGCGGAATTGTCTGTCGTTTCGGGCGCTTCTGTGTCTTGGAGGTATTCTTCTGGATCGCGCTGGCGGACATCTGCCCGCGCACGCAACTCTCTGAGAATATCGCTGATCTGCGTGAAGGTCAGGAAGGTAATAATTTCCGGCCGCATCTCGCTTTTTGTCTTAGGCGGTGTTGTCCGGCGCTCATCGACTTTCAGGATCAGCCAACCGTCAGAGGTTTCAAACGGTGCAGACACTTCGCCGGTCACAGTGTCACCGATCCGAGCCGGCAGGGGATCGATCAGGTCATTTGGGCTGATCCAACCGAGATCTCCACCTTCGAGCCGCGTGCGCACATCTTGCGAATGTTCGAGGGCAGCTTCCGCGAAATCGCGTCCACCCAACAATTCTGCGTAAACACTGGCCGCATCCGCTTCTGTTTCAACCAGGATTTGGCGGAGCCGGACTTCATCATCCAGTTGCTGCAGTTTGACTTGCTCTTCATACATGCGGTCAATGGCATCGTCGGTGACTTCGTTCGCGACCAGGCTTTCGACAAGAATATTGCCGAGCAGACGCTCGCGCCCTGCCGCCAGGCGCCGTGCCGCTTCGGGTTCTTGGTCCAGATTCCGGCGCAGGGCTTCTTGTGCCAAGAGGCGTTGATCAATCAATTGATCCAGCACTTGATGAAACTCCGGATGCGCCGGGCTGAAATCCGAGTTTGGCTCGATTTGGCCTTGCGCCACCGCTTCGAGTTCAACGTCGATCATATAGATCGGCTCTCCATTGACCACGGCTGCGGTTTCGCTGTCGATCGTGGCGACGGGAGCTTGCACGTCAGACTGTGGGCTGCAGCTGCTCAGTGTGACCAGCGCTGCGCCTAGAATTCCGGCGAGAACGAACGAATGACGGTTCAATTGCATATTGTGTATTCCTTTGCCGCTTTCGGCTAATTGAC
>JALUWJ010000167.1 GCA_027019605.1 Henriciella sp.
CGGAGAGGCAGCGATGACGGATCTCGGCTTCACCGGCGGCGGCAAAGAGAGCGGCATGATGTATGTCTCGGGTCGTCCTGACCATAAGCTCTCCAACGCGGATATGGTTGAGCACATTGTTGAACAGGTTGAAGCCAAAGCTGAGCGTTTGAGAGCGCAGCGGGAGGCAGACACCGTCGCCGCGGAATAATCAGTTCTGACGAACTGGCGCGCAGCTGGCCTGTGCCACCAAATCCGCTGCGGCATCATATTGATCCTGGGTCGGTGCAAGGCGGCGGATCAAGGCGATCCCGCGACCATCCAGCTTTAGCGCGCCCTCGCGATTGTTTTCGGCAGGCCGGCGCACTTCAATGCCTTGAAAATCACTGTCAGGGCCAAGGTTGGCGACAAACACATTGTCGGTTTTCGAGTTGAAGATCGAAAGTGATCCATATCCATCCCACGCCGGGGCGTTGATGAACACAGGTCCCGTTGTCGTGTCGAAACGGCAGATAGCATAGGCGAGATCAGGGGACGGGCGCACGATGCGCTGTGTCTGCGGGGTTTGGCGCGGGGAAGCGACAAAGACATTTTCTGGGATGCCCTGAGCTTCAAAAGTCTGATGCGCTTTGCCCATGATGAAGCTCGGCAGACTGGTCAGCACGAATAAGTGTCCGATAACACCGCTCAAGACAAAGACGATCAGAGGCAAGATCCACCGCATCAGCTGGCTCCCTCGTCGCAGGACAAACGTTCAATGCGCGGCGGCGTCAGCGCCGACGTGGGATCCTCGAGCAGCGCCGGATCAGGCTGATAGAGCCTCAGCGTCAGATCAAATGAACCGCCCGCGTTGCTAGAAACCCATGCTTCATCCGTTTCTGGTGTTTGAGCTGAAACTTGAAAGGCCCACGCGTTGGCGTTTCCACCATTGATCATCTCTGCCTGGGTTTGATCAAAGGACAGGTGCGCGTCTTCATTCATCGGAAGACGGTTTTCGGAATCGTAGAGTGTGATCGACCACCACGCGGCGGGGAAATCGCCCCCTGACACGCGATAGGTGCAGGCTTCGCTCAAGGGGGCGCCGTCCTCGTCCACGGTCTTCAGGAAGTATACGGCCTCTTCTTTGCGTAGGCCCATCAATCCATTTCGCGCCACACGGGCGCGTACATATGGATTGGCGTTTTCGGACCCGATCGACCAATCGCTGCGCCAATTCTCGATATCAATGGCATTTCCGATGCTTGGGCCGCCGGCGATCATGCCGCCAAACCAGAGCGCCGTTAGCGCCCCGAAATTTGCCCCAAAAATCACGGCAACAATAAGTCTTATGACCGTTTGCATAGGGCTTTATATCCAAGATCGCGCACTCGTGAAGATAGAATTCGCTCCGCTCGCTTGCGTTCACCGATGGGGAGGGTAATCGAGTTTTGGGCCAAAGGAGACGCCAAGCATGATCTGGCAAATTCTGAAATGGACAATGCGCCTGGTTCTGGGCGCCATTGTCGTGACCGGTATGTCGGCCTGCACGATGCTCGGTCTCAACTATGCCAGTCTCGAAACCGACAACCGCCCGACGCCGACGCCAGACATCACGCTGCCATTTGATGCCGATCGGGCGCGGGCGATCCTGGAAACAGAACTATACGGCCCTTGGCCTGAAAACCTGCCGGTCACAGCAAGCGCGCCTCGGATGATTGATGATAATTATCTTGGCGGACGCGGAACCTTAGAGGAAGTGACGCTGACGATTGGTAGCGGGCAGGGCGCGCGCAGTTTTCCAGTCGTGATCGCGATTCCGAACAAGGCACAAAACCAGCCTGTGCCGCTTCTGATCAGCCAGACTTTTTCAGACAATTGCTCTGTCTTTCCGGAAGATCC
>JALUWJ010000168.1 GCA_027019605.1 Henriciella sp.
CGAACGAATTCCACGCGACGGTGCATACGCGCGATGTGAATCACACGCTCGGAACGCAGTTTGGCGCCTCAATGACGTCGGAAACGGCTTGCGGCGCGTTTCACACACACAGCCTGCACTGGACGCGAGACAGTATTTTTGTCGCCGTCGATGGTCAGACGTATTTCCACTATCCACGCGGGCGCAAAGGCTTTGGCGAATGGCCTTTTGATCGCGCCCACCACCTGATCTTGAACATCGCCGTCGGCGGTTGGGGCGGCCAAAACGGCATTGATGAGGCGGCATTTCCAGCCCGAATGGAAGTCGACTATGTCCGTGTCTATCAAAAAGCGGATGCCAGCTAGTCACCCCTGCCTCTTGCGCTGCCGCACGGTCCGCGCCATACGCGCCTGAATCTTAAAAACCGTCCGATGGAGTTGACCATGTCCTCTGCGCCCAAAAAAGTTGTGCTCGCCTATTCCGGAGGGCTCGACACCTCCATCATTCTAAAGTGGCTGCAAACCGAATTCGGCGCCGAGGTGATCACCTTCACCGCCGATCTTGGTCAAGGCGAAGAGATTGAACCGGCCCGCGCCAAAGCGATCGCGGCTGGCGTGAAGCCAGAAAACGTCTTCATTGAAGATGTCCGCGAAGAATTTGTTCGCGACTATGTCTTCCCAATGTTCCGCGCCAATGCCGTCTATGAAGGCGTATACCTGCTCGGCACCTCGATCGCGCGCCCGCTGATCGCCAAGCGCCAAATTGAGATCGCAGACCAAATGGGCGCTGATGCGGTCTGTCATGGCGCCACCGGCAAAGGCAATGACCAGGTCCGCTTCGAGCTTGGCTATTATGGCCTCAACCCGGACATCAAAGTCATCGCCCCTTGGCGTGACTGGGAGTTCAAGTCCCGAACCGACCTGCTCGCTTTCGCGGAAAGCCAGGGCATTGAGATCACCAAGGACAAACGCGGCGAGGCCCCTTTCTCGGTTGACGCCAACCTGCTGCACTCCTCCTCAGAGGGCAAAGTGCTCGAGGACCCAGCTGAGGCCGCGCCAGAATTCGTGCACTTGCGCACCGTTGCGCCTGAAGATGCGCCAGATGAGCCTGAAATCGTCACCATCGGGTTTGAAAAAGGCGACGCCTGCGCGATCAATGGCGAGGCGATGAGCCCGGCCACGATCCTGACCAAGCTCAATGAGCTCGGCCGCAAGCACGGTATTGGCCGCCTCGACCTGCTCGAAAACCGCTTTGTCGGAATGAAATCGCGCGGCATCTATGAGACCCCGGGCGGCACCATCCTGCTCACGGCCCATCGCGGCATGGAATCCATCACTTTGGATCGCGGCGCTGGCCACCTCAAAGACGAGCTGATGCCGCGCTATGCTGAGCTCATCTATAATGGCTTCTGGTGGAGCCCAGAGCGTGAAATGCTGCAAGCGGCCATCGACCACTCACAACGTTTCGTCACCGGCGAAGTGAAAGTGAAGCTGTACAAAGGCGGCGTCCACCTGGTCGGCCGCGACAGCCCCTACTCGCTCTACCGCGAAGACATCGTGACGTTTGAAGATGATCACGGCGCCTACGACCAGAAAGACGCCGAGGGCTTTATCAAGCTGAACGCTCTGCGCTTGCGGATCCTGGCGGGCCGCGATCGGAAGTTTGGGAAGAACGATTAGAATCAGCCCTCTTCGTTGGTTTAGTAAACTGACTCAGCTTTCAAATTGAATCAGATAGATTTAGCGTCGCTTTAGACGAACCGGAGGCGCTGAATGACACGGACCAATCGACTCTCAACTCGTGGAATCGCCGCGGCTCTATGTAGCCTTCCGCTTTTCGCTGCATGTGCGATCGCG
>JALUWJ010000169.1 GCA_027019605.1 Henriciella sp.
AGCGTCTGTCCCTGCTGAACCGGGCTTGGGCGCGGGGTGTTGCCATCCTGGTGGTGATTGGCGGGTTCATCGGTTTCTTGGCCTTGATGGCGCGGGGGATCAGCGAATTCGGAAGCCAGGGTGATGCCTATCTGCTGCGGATCAATGGCCTGATCGCGGATGTTTATGCTTCTCTTCATCTCGCAAATGCTCCGACTTTGACCGAGCTTTTCTTCAATGAATCGGGGCAGGCCTTTTTGGGGACAATTGCTTCAGCGACCAGCGGCTTAACCGGTGATTTGGTGCTGATTTTGATCTATGTGGCTTTCTTGTTCCTGGCTCAATCGGCGTGGCCGCACAAACTCGATCGCGTCTTCCGTGATCCTGAAGACCGTCTGCAGGTAAAAGAGGTCGGTGATGCGGCGCGGCGCGGGATTGAGACCTATTTGTGGACGCAAACGGTGATCAGCGCGCTGATTACGGCGCTGACCTATCTCACCTTGTTGGCTTTGGGCGTTGAGAACGCACTGTTCCTTTCGACCCTCATTTTTGTGCTGAATTATATCCCCACGATTGGGTCCATCGTCGCCGCATTGGTGCCGCCCCTTTTTGCGCTTGTGCAACCGGAGATAGCGTCCTGGATTCCAGGCGACGCACCGAATGACAGCTACATTTTCGCAGTTTTGGTGTTCGCGGGTGTCAGCTTTTGGCAGTTCTCGATCGGCAATTTTGTACAACCGAGGATTATGGGCGATACGCTCAACCTGTCAGCTTTGGTAGTCTTACTCGGCTTAGCGATTTGGGGCGCGATCTGGGGAATTCCAGGCATGTTTCTGTCAGCGCCTCTTACCGTGTTGATGATGATTCTATTCGCGCAATCCCCAACAACCCGGTGGATGGCGATCTTGCTCTCGGCGAATGGGGAGCCCTTGTCACATGAATCTACTACAGAAATACCTGATTCAACGAAGGAAACTGCCGATTCTCCGCAATAGTTACAGATTTGGATGATTTTTTTTCTTGGCTAAAGCGTAGCAACAATCCATATACGTCAGCGTAGGGACAATTTTAGTCACATCGTAATCTGGCCTCCGCGTGCGTCCCCCCACCCAGCCTGCGGATGAGGCCAGTAGAGCCCGCCGAGCAAGTCCCTGCACGGCGGGCTCGCTCGTTATTGGTGTGCGGTTTCTTATTCTGCGGTTTGCACAAACTTGCGGACAGCGTCTGTCGCCAAGGCAAACTGCGCGAAGTTTGGCTGCGTGCCCGCATATTTTTTCAAGTCGTTCAAAAGATCGCTGCGCGCGCTCTCATTGCCGCTTGTCCATGTGCTCACACTTTCGGCTTTCAGCGCGAGTTTAGTGACCTCGCCTTGGAGCGCTTCCAGTTCTCGCGTCAGGCCTCGTGTGGCGAGACGGTCCCAATATGGCATGTCGGAGATGGCTTGCTCTGCGGCGGCGCGCAATCGATCGAGAGAGAGCGTGTCGCCAATCGTAATGTAAGCCGCTGTGACCTCGTCCGGGGACGCCGCGCTTTCTTGCGACAGACGGCGCATCAAAGGCGCATCTGCCGTGATCGATGTTCTGACAATTTGGTTCGCCAATGTGTCAGGGACACCGTCACGAGACAGATGTTTCGCGCGGCGTTGCAAGACCGCTTTCAGATAAGCGGGGAGGCCCTCAATCTTGATCGCACTCAAGGCATCTGTGTTTGGTGCCAGCGCCGTGATTATTTGAACGATTGATCCCTTTTGACCTGAACTCAGCAAACCGTGCGTGTATCGCGCGAGGGAGCCTGCCAGGCTTGCATGCAATGCCATTTGGCGGCTGGCTGGGACTTGATTGTCCAATTGATCGATGCTGCCGCGAAGCGTGGCCGCATCTAACAGCGCGTAGGCGGCTTCGAATGCCTCAACGATATCAGCATTGCTGGCACCCGTTTGTTCACGCAGTCGAAGCATGAAGATCGGGCCTGCAATGTCGATGATGCGATTGGCCAGCACTGTCGAGATGATCTCGCGTTTGAGCCGGTGTGCTTGCATCACATCGCTATAGGTTTTCAGCGCGCTTGGGAAATAGCTCTGAAGCGTGTGCTGGAAATACGGATCATCTGGAACGCGCGATGCAACAATATCATCGAACAAGACAATCTTGGTCCAGGCCATGAGAACAGCGATTTCAGGCCGGGTGAGCGGTCGTCCATCCTGTTTGAACTGCGCCATCTCAGCCGTGCTTGGCAGCCCTTCAACCTGACGATCCAAAACACCGCGTTGCTCCAACCGCACCATCAGACGCTCAAGCGCATCATGGTCGCGCATCGCGGAATCTTCAGCCAGACTGAGCGCTCCGGTCTGTGCGTAATTGTGCGCCAAGACATGTTCGGCGACGTCATCCGTCATCGAGGCGAGCAGGGAATTGCGTTCGCCGCTTGGCAGCTCTCCCCGGCGGATCGCTTCAGTGCAAAGGATTTTGATATTGACCTCGTGGTCAGAGCTATCGACGCCGGCTGAGTTGTCGATGGCGTCGGAATTGACGCGCACTTTGTTGAGGCCAGCTTGAATGCGTCCTGCCTGCGTAACGCCAAGGTTTGCACCTTCGCCGATGACGTTCGCTTTCAATTCGGTTGCATCAATGCGGATGGGGTCATTGGCCCGGTCGCCCGCGTCGGCATGTGTCTCATCGGTCGCTTTGATATATGTTCCGATACCGCCGAACCACAGCAGTTCGCATTCGGTTTTGAGCAGCGCATGAATCAGGGCGTTCGGCGTGACCTGATCGTCTGAGAGGCCTGTGAGCGCCTTGATCTGTGGTGTCAGTTCAATCGATTTTGCCGACCGGTCAAAGATCCCGCCGCCTTCACTGATCAAGCTTTGATCGTAATCCATCCAGCTCGAACGCGGCAGGTCGAACATTCTCTGGCGTTCTTGCCATAACCGTTCCGGGTCTTGCGGATCTGGGTCGATGAAGATGTGCATATGGTTGAACGCGGCCTGCAAGCGGATTTGCTTCGATAGCAGCATGCCATTGCCGAACACGTCCCCGCTCATGTCGCCGCACCCAATCACGGTGAACGGCTCGGTTTGGATATCCTTACCGATTTCGCGGAAGTGGCGTTTCACCGCTTCCCACGCACCGCGCGCGGTAATGCCCATCTTCTTATGATCATAGCCGGCAGACCCACCCGAGGCGAAAGCGTCGCCAAGCCAGAAGCCGTAAGCCATGCTGATTTCGTTCGCGATGTCAGAGAAGGTTGCTGTGCCCTTGTCGGCGGCGACAACGAGATATGGATCATCGCCGTCGTGAATGACGGTTCGGTTCGGGTTCTGAACATTGCCGTCGATCAAATTGTCGGTCAGCCCCAACAGGCTGGTGATAAAAGTCTTGTAGGCTTCGACCCCGGCATCGCGAATGGCCTCGCGTGAGCCACCATTTGGCAATTGTTTCGGAAAGAAACCGCCTTTCGAGCCGACCGGCACAATCACCGCATTCTTCACTTGCTGTGCTTTTACCAGGCCCAAAACTTCGGTGCGGAAATCATCACGCCGGTCTGACCAACGCAGGCCGCCGCGCGCGACGGGCCCAAAGCGACAGTGGACGCCTTCCACTTGCGGCGAGTCCACAAAGATCTCGCGATACGGTTTTGGGTCTGGCAGGTCCACCAGGTCGCGGCTGGCAATCTTGAAGCTGATGAATGGCAAGCTTTGACCATCAGGGCCGATTTGGAAGAAGTTTGTGCGCTGGATCGCAACGACCAGATCCGCGAGGCGGCGGATAACACGGTCATGATCCAAAGATGGAACGGCCTCTAGTGCGCGTTCAATCCGCGATTGAAGATCGCCCATTTTGGCGTCGCGGTCGCCTTTCAGGTCCGGATCAAAGCGGCTGGAGAACAGATCAACCAAATGCCGGGTCAGGGTTGGATTAACGTTGAGCGCCTCAATTTGCGTCTGACGCGCTGGGTCCAAGCCGGACTGATGGCGATAGGCACAAAGCGCGCGGCAGAGCGCAGCTTCGCGCCAAGTCAGGCCCGCATTGAAGATCAAAGCGTTGAAGCCATCATTCTCTGCAAGTCCGCTCCAAACCGCGACGAAAGCATCTTCAAACGCTTGATTGATGTCAGCGAGCGCGACCGATCCTGACTCATCGAGCTTCATGCTCAGCGCATGGACCCAATACTCGTCAGGTGCATTTGCGACGGGTTTGCCAGCTGGGGTGACAGGGTATCCTGTCTCGAAATCGACAAACAAACCCATACGCTCGAAGACGGGAACGCAATCGGAAAGCGCGATCGCTCCGCTGCGCGAGTAAATTTTCGCTCTGACGCGGCCTTCTGCATCTCCCTCGCGGTGATAGGCGCGTAAACCAACCGGGTTATCAGAGCTCAAGCGCGCCAGCATCGCAACGTCCAACATGGCTTCTTCTGGCGTGAACGCTTCGCGATAGGCAGCGTTGAAGGACTCGGTGAACAGTTCGGCTTGTGCGCGTTGATCGGCGCTGAAATCATGTTCAACAACCGCGTCGCGGAAGCGGTCCGTCCAACGCCGCGCCAGCTTCGCAATCATTGCTTCAAGCGCAAGCGGATCGGGGCGCGGTCCGTTCTGGGGCAGGGCTGTTTGGAATAGAACTCGGACCATGGTTGCGCCATCAAAGCTCGGTTGGAAGCTCGTCATACGACCATCCCAAGCCTCTTCAATCGCATCGGCAATATGGCGACGCAGGTCCGTGTCATAGGTCTCGCGCGGCACGAATACGACTGTGCTGACAAAGCGGTTGAAGCGGTCGGCGCGGGTAAAGACTCGAACGCGCGGGCGGGCGACAAGGTCCAGAACACCTTCCATGATTGGCGCGAGTGTTTCGGACTTGGTTTGGATCAGCTCGTCGCGCGGCCAGCCCTCGATAATGTTCGACAGCGCCTTTTCATTGTGGCTGCCCGGTAGGACCCCGAGAATATCCAGGACACGTTCCATGCGGCGACGCAAAAGTGGGATGTTGCGAACAGATTCATTGTAGGCTTCAGCGGTATAGAGCCCCAGGAAACGGGTCTCACCAATCACCTCACCATTCTCGCCATAGTGTTTGACGCCAACATAGTCGCAGGCAACGCGGCGGTGAACGCGGCTCATCAAAGTCGCTTTTGCAAGAATCAAGGATTCCGGCTCAGCGAGGAATGATCCGATTTCCTTTGTCAGCAGCAGAGGCTCTGCCCCGCGATTTAGCACGTTGCGAGTTTCGTCGCGCATCAGGCCAAGGTTAGAGCCATCCACCATTTCCGGCTCTTCCGGCAGCACTTGGCCATTGGCATCGGTTGGGAAATTGTAACTGCGCACACCCAGGAACACGAACCGTTCCTGACCGAGCCATTTCAGGAATTCCAACGCTTCGTCTTTGTAGCGCGCCGGGATGTGCGAACAGGCGGCAAGGCGGTCGATTTCTTCCACCATGCGCTTGCGCATATCCTGATAGTCTTTTGTCGCGGCGGTCACATCCGCGAGTGTCGCTTCAGCTTCGGCACGCAGCTGCTTTTGTTCGGACGCGCTGAGGTTCGGCAAGTGGATTTGGATCAGCGAGTGCGCTTGCCCATTATGTTCGACGATTGGGTGGAACAAGGTCAGGACTTCGAGGCCGAGATCCGCGCACGCGCCCAGCAAAGAGTCGACCAAAAACGGACGGTCAGGGCCGACAACTTCCAGCAAATACTGGCCGAACCAATGTGCGTCGACATCTTTTGTCGGGCGCAGGCGGAGCGAAGCTTCGCTCGTCGAAAGGAACCAATCCCACAGTGATTTACCGAGCGCTTCGATATTCCCGCGAGGAATTTTTCCGCGCGCTTCAGCAGGAACCTCGTTCAGCATTTGCGCGATACACGATTGATAAGGATCATTCGTGCTTGAATTCGAGGTGGTGTGAGAATTGTCTGCCATGTGATTTCGTCCAAAAAAACGCGATCCCTTCCTTAAGGGAAATCGATTCCTCGCTCAATCAAAAGCATAGCGGTTTTTGAACACGAACTGTTGACTGCGGTGTCAATTTTGACGTCGAAAATCGAGGCGCTCTTCAAAATGGCGTGGATGAAAGGATTTCGTCAGAATTTTGAGGTCCAATAGCGTCCATGAGCAAAGGGACTCTCATGCAGGCAAAAGCCGCGAAAGCGGTTCGGAGGTACTCGATTTTGCCTGTTTGGCGAATAGGATTAAGGCGGGGCGCATGAAACGGTTGTGGCATTGGCCGATCGACCCGTTGGGTCGTACCGTTCGCCTTCTATTGGGCGAAAAGGGCTGGGCATTCGAGTCAATTGAGATCCGCCCCTGGGTCTCCGATCTTGAGCTTGCCGCGCTGGCGCCCGGGGCCTGCGCTCCGGCGCTTTTAGATACAGATGCAGAAGTCAAAACCTCGGCGGTCGGGTCTCTGGCGATTTGTGAATATATCGAGGAAGCGCAACAAAGCCCGCGCTTGCTACCCTTTACGGCCATGGAAAAAGCTGAGGCGCGCCGCTTATGGCAATGGGCGGAGGAGAGTTTTGCGGGCATCAACAATACGTTGCTTTCAGAGCGCGTTACTCAATGGGTGAAACGCGATCGATCGCCCGACAGTCTTGCGCTTCGTCAGGGCGCGCATGCCTTGAAAAACCGAATGACCTTTCTCGACGCCTTGGCAGGGGAGCGATCCTATATTGCCGGTCGCAATCTCAGCATTGCAGATCTCAGCGTTGCAGCGCATCTTTCGTCTTATGATTATTTCGGCGATGTGCCCTGGGACCTGACGCCTGATCTGAAGGCTTGGTATGCGCGGATGAAATCGCGGCCGAGTTTCCGGGCGCTGCTGGAAGACCGCGTTGGCAATGCGAAACCCATCAAACACTATACAGACCTTGATTTTTAACGCGCGAGCGGGATGAAAGCTCATGTCGCTCGAAACCTTTCTCAAAACAGAAGCCGCCAGCCTTGGCTTCGATGCGTGCCGCATATGCCGCGTCGATGAGGTTTGGAATGCGGGCGAGCGCTTAGAAGCCTTCGTCGAGGCTGGTTATCACGGTGAGATGGCCTGGATGGAAACAACGCTTGAGCGCCGCCGGGCGCCGACAGCGATGTGGAGCGAGGCGAAATCCGCTGTGGTCGTCGGTCTCAATTACGGTCCAGAGCGAGACCCGATGGAGAATTTGGAGCGCCGCGGGGAAGGCAATATTTCGGTCTATGCGCGCGGCAAGGACTATCACGATGTTCTGAAGAAGCGGCTAAAAGCCCTCGCCCGCGCCTTTGTCGCCGAGGCTGGGGCGGACGTAAAAGTCTTTGTCGATACAGCGCCTTTGATGGAAAAACCGCTGGCTCAAAAAGCAGGGCTCGGCTGGCAGGGGAAACACACCAATCTGGTGTCGCGCGAGCTTGGCTCCTGGTTGTTTCTCGGGGTTATGCTGACAGATGCAAAGCTTGAGTTTGACCCAAGTGAAATCGATCATTGTGGATCATGCCGTGCTTGCCTCGATATCTGTCCAACGGCGGCGTTTCCGGCGCCCTATAAGCTGGATGCTCGGCGTTGCATTTCATACCTTACGATTGAGCACAAAGATCCAATTCCGCACGAGTTTCGAGCGGCGATGGGCAACCGCATTTATGGCTGCGATGATTGTCTCGCAATTTGCCCTTGGAACAAGTTTGCGGATGTCGCAAATGAGAGCGCGTTTTGGGCGCGCGCGGAGCTGAAAGGCCCCGGGCTTGATGAACTCGCAGCTTTGGATGATGAGTCGTTCCGACAAGTCTTTTCCGGCTCTCCTATCAAACGGATCGGGAGAGACCGGTTCCTGCGTAATGTGCTTACAGCTATTGCCAATTCAGCAGATTCTGCGCTCGTCGAGGAGAGTGTGATCCCGCACATCTCCGATCCAAACCCAGTCGTTCGCGGAGCCGCCATTTGGGCGCTCGGACGCCTTGATTCTGCCCGGTTCGAAACCGAGAAAGCCGCGCGCCTCGGCGCCGAGTTGGATGAAAGTGTTCGAGCCGAATGGACCCACTTAAACGAGACAGATCAATGAACACGGGCCGCTGGCTTTGGTGGAGTGTCAAATTCCTCGCGGGCCTTTTCGTAACCGTCCACATCTATGCTTTGATCCTGTTTTTCGCGCCTGTACCAGGCACCGCGAATATGGCGGGGCGAGCACTGCAAGGAACAACGCTCTATCACACTTGGGTCCCCATCGAGCAGGTCTCGCCGCATTTGATCCGCGCTGTGATCGCGGCAGAAGACACGAAATTCTGTTATCATTCAGGAATTGATTTCGAGGCGATCCAGGACGCATTGGACGAGCGTGAACGGCGCGGACGCCTGCGCGGCGCTTCAACCCTGACCCAGCAAACCGCGAAGAACGTCTTCTTTTGGAATGGCGGCGGCTTTGCTCGCAAAGCGGGAGAAAGCTGGATGGCGCTGTTCGTGGATGGCTTTTGGGGCAAGGCGCGCGTGATGGAAGTCTATTTGAATGTCGCTGAATGGGGCGACGGCTTGTACGGCGCAGAGGCGGCAGCCTATGGCCGGTTTGGCAAACCGGCGCGCGATTTAACCGCCTTTGAGGCGGCGCGATTGGCAGCTGTGTTGCCAAGCCCCAACAAGTGGCGCGTCAATCCCGCTGGACCCTATGTCCGACAACGCACTGCAACCATCCAAGCGCGCATGAATGTCGTTCAGAGAGATGGCTTGGACACGTGTGTGCTGAGCTCTAATTAAGTTCAGAGAGACGGATCGCCTCTCGAATCTGACCACGTAGCACCAGGATCTCGATATTCTCCGGCTCATAGCTCAGCGCGGTTTCCATATCGGTTTTTGCGGCGTGGTAATTCTTGGTGGCGAGATGCGCGCGCGCCCGCAGCGACAGAGCTTCTGCATCGGCAGGGGCTTTCTCAAGCGCCGTATTCAGATCATCCACGCCTTCAATCCAGCGTTCTGTCGCCAGATAAGCGGCGGCGCGGTCTTTGTAGATTTCTGGATCGTCGCGCTCCAGTTTCAGCGCATCAGTCAGCGCCACGATCGCGGCTTGCGGATAATTCGCGGCCAGCCAGGCATTGCCGGCTTGAACGAGATAAGTGGTTCGGTCTTCCGCAGAGATCGCATCTGGCGCGGTCGCCAGCGCTTCCAAGCGTGCGGCGCCTTCAGCCATACGTCCCAATGCGAGAAGGGAAACGGAATTGCAGTAACGCGCTTTTGGACGATTGCCGCTGCTCAGCCAGGCTAAGGAATCTTCATAGGCTTCCTCAGGCGCCGTTTCGGTCTTTTCCAAACAGCTTTCGAGCCTTACTTGTTCAGCGCGAGCAATGTCGATCGTCGCGGTTTGTGTGATCGGTAACATGCCCGATACGAGGAGGGAGATGAACATGAACGAGCTCTCTTCTAAAGCCAATACAGTCGCGGTAGCGAGCAAAGAGGGTGAGTGCAAATGACAGTTCGGTCAGAACCTCTTTTTCTGTTTGGGCCGGGTTATTCGGCCACAGCGCTTTCTGAGGTATGGCAAGGCCCCGTCTACGGGACGGTCCGGTCCGAAAAGAGTCAAGCAACTCTGACGGGAACCAAGATCACACCCATACCAATCAGTGAAAAACAGACCATTTTTCAGAAGCTTGAAGGCGCGCATCTATTGGTTTCAGCACCGCCGAGTGAGGTGGGGTGTCCCGCGCTTCAACTGCTGGGCGATCAAGCAAAACGTGCGGCCAGTGTGACCTATCTTTCCACCACGGGCGTATATGGTGACCTCAATGGTGGGTGGGCTATGGAATGGTCCCCGGTGCGACCTCAATCTGATCGCGCCCAGCGTCGCGCGACCGCAGAGCAGGCCTGGCAACAGTCTCACGAGCAGGTTCGGTTGGTGCGATTGCCAGGAATTTATGGGCCAGGTCGATCAGCCCTCGAGCGAGTTCAGGCCGGGAAAGCGCGGCGCATCGTGAAGCCCGGGCAAGTATTCTCTCGCATCCATGTCGACGACATCGCCTCCGGGCTGAATGCGCTGTTGAACTCAGGCGCGCTCGGCGCGTTCAACCTATGCGATGACGAGGCTGCGCCGCCGCAAGACGTCATTGAGTTTGCCGCCGGTTTACTTGGCGTGTCACCGCCGCCTGAAATCCGCTTCCAAGAGGCAGATCTGACGCCAATGGGGCGCAGCTTCTATACCGAATGCAAACGCGTCGCGAATGCCAGGATCAAAGCCGCGACCGGGTGGCGACCAAAGTACCCAACCTACCGAGAAGGGTTGCGCGCAATTTTGGAGCAGCGAGACTAGCTGCTCGCGCCGCCCATAAAGCCGAGATCGGTCTGATTGAAATTGTTCAAATTCGGCAAGGCCGCGCGAAGTTCACCGCTGTCTAATCCAAACCACGAGCCCATCGTTGCAGCGTACTGCTCAACTGACGTGGTCGGAATCAATCGGCCACGTGACTTCGTATAAGAGCTGCTATCGACGTCAGCGAAAGGCACTTCGCCGTACAAGCGTTTGCCCTGCACATCGCCGCCAGCCACAAAGTGGTGACCGCCCCAGCCATGGTCCGTCCCGTTGCCATTGTCGATCACGGTTCGGCCAAAGTCAGAGGCTGTGAAGACGACGACATTGTTCCACTCACCAATCTCAATCATCGCTTCGCGGAACGAGGAAATCGCGGCTGCAAGTTGTGCGTGCAGATCGCCAATGCTGTTGGCTTGAT
>JALUWJ010000170.1 GCA_027019605.1 Henriciella sp.
TGCCATAGGGCCGTCAGAGCTAGCTTTTTGTGATGTTCACGGCCAAAAGCATTGTGTGCCGCATTCTAAGTTCGATCAGACACTCAAACGCCTTGTCAGTCTTCTAACTGAGACTCAGGACCCCTGGTGGATTTTGGGCAGCGCTGCGGTGTATCTCAAAGGTTATGATCCTGGCGATATTGGAGATATCGATGTCTTGCTGTCGGAAGCGGATGCGCAGCGTCTGATCTCTGATCCGGGTTTGGACAATTTGCGGGATGGCGGGACGGACCGGTATCGCTCAGCCTATGTCTTGAAACCGAACCTTGGCGAATTGCCGGTCGAGCTTCTGGCTGGCTATGAGATCTTGCACGACAAGGCGTGGCGGTCGGTCTCACCGCTCAGTCGTGTCTGCATCTCCTATCAGGGCGCCGGGCTCTTCGTCCCCTCCGATCAAGATCTCATCTCAATTTTTACCCAGCTTGGCCGATCCAAAGACTTTGACCGCATTCGTGCGATGCAAAGGCGCTAAGCGATTGACCATATTGGCGGCGCAAGCCAATTTGGCGAGATGCCCGTGACCGCTCAAGCCCTATCAACTGAAACGCGCCTGCATGTGCGTGGTGAGCTGTTTACGCCGCTCCCGGAAGGGGCTTTGTGGTGGCCTGAGGCGCGCACGCTGATTGTCTCGGATCTGCACCTGGAAAAAGGATCGAGTTTTGCGACCCGCGGCCAGATGCTTCCGCCTTATGATACCAGCGCGACTCTGGCAGTTGTCGAAGCTTTGGTAGAGCGGTTCGCACCAGACCGGGTGATTTCCCTTGGCGATAGTTTCCACGATCGCAAAGCCGAAGCTCGGATGGATGACGGCGATTGCGAACGCGTGCGCGCGTTGACGGCGATGACCGATTGGATCTGGGTCGAAGGCAACCATGATCCCGACCCACCAGAACATCTCGGTGGACGGCCTTCAAAGGTGCTTCGGATGAAGGATATCATCTTTCGGCACGAGCCAACTGGCGAGAGCGGTGAAATTTCCGGACACTTACACCCATGCGCCAAAGTCCTGAGCCGGGTGCGAGCACTGCGCCGCCGCTGTTTTGTGACCGATGGCGAGCGTTTGATCATGCCCGCGCTGGGCGCCTTTACAGGTGGCCTCAATGTGCTCGATGAGGCCTACGCGCCATGTTTTCCAGACGGCGGCATGATGGTCTTCGCGATGTCACGCGAAGCGGTTATTCCGGTGTCATCGAAGCGATTGATTCCAGACCGCCGACGTCCTGATCTCGGGCAATGGCGTCTTAACACTGAAAAACACCGAAAGGGATAAGCGCATGAACAATATCGATATGGCGCAGCTGTGGTCTGACTATGGCGATGCAGTTTTAGGGTTTGGCGCTCAAGCCATCGGCGCGCTGATCGTTCTGATCATTGGCTTGCGGGTCGCTGGTTGGCTCGGGCGGCTCGTCCGCAGCGTATCCATGAAACAGGAGAGCATTGACGACACGCTCGGCAATTTCTTTGGGTCGATGGTGCGCTGGGCGGTTACGGCGGCTGTATTTATTGCCGTTCTGCAGGTGTTTGGTGTGCCGGCAACGAGTTTCGTCGCCGTTCTCGGTGCGCTGACTCTGGCGATTGGTCTGTCTCTACAAGGTGCGCTTGGCAACATTGCGTCCGGCGTGATGATCATGATCTTTCGGCCTTACAAGCTTGGCGACTATGTTGAAGCTGCCGGCGCGGCTGGCACTGTGAAGGACATCAACCTGTTCCAGACGGTGCTGGCGACCCCGGACAATGTACAAATCATGGTGCCGAACAGTCAGGCGATTGATGGCGTCATCAAAAATTATAGCGGCTATTCCACCCGCCGTGTCGATGTCACGTTCGGGATCGATTATGGCGACGATATCGACAAGGCGATCGGGATTATTCGTTCAATTGTCGACGCCGATGACCGGATCATGCGCGATCCAGAGCCGTTCGCGAAAGTCGTGAATTTGGGCGACAGCTCGGTCGATATCGCCACGCGCAACTGGGTTCAGGCTTCAGACTATTGGGACGTGAAATTTGATCTGACCAAGCAAGTCAAAGAGGCCTTCGATAAGCAAGGCATCTCGATTCCATATCCGCACCAAGTCGAAATCGTCAAAGAAGTCGCCTAGGCCGTGACCGACCCCGCGCTCGAAACGATTGGCGATACAGCGGCTCGAACGGGAAACCTGCCGAAGGCCAAGCGGCACATTTTGTTGCGGCTGCTTGGCATCAGCCCATGGGGCTGGGTGAAGCTGGCACTGCTCTGTATTTTGGTCGGGTTCTTCGTCATGGCGAGTGAGTTTGACCCCAGCTCGCCTGATGTGAACGTGATGGGCGCAATCCAGCGTTTCTTGCAGTCGGTGGGCAGTCTAGCAGGGTGGGCGGCGCGAAACTTTTGGAAGCCAGCCCTCGCAGGAGCGACCATTGTTCTGCCGATTTGGTTGGTTTGGCGCCTCGTGTCGCTGCCGTTTCGAAAATAGGCTTACCCCTTAGACACCGCTTTCCTCATCAGCGTTTCGACTTAGACTCCTCTCAAAGAGAATAAAACTCGGGAGAGATGAGTATGGATATCAGTCAGCTTATGTTCCGCGATGGTCTGATGGCGGGAGAGCGCATCCTGGTTACCGGCGGCGGCACGGGTCTCGGAAAAGAGATGGCCGAAGGCTTTTTGAAACTTGGCGCCGAGGTTCATATTTGTGGTCGGCGTGGCGGCGTCTGTGAGGAAACGGCTGAAGAGCTGATGAGCGCGCATGGTGGCAAAGTGGTTGCTCATGGCTGCGATATTCGTGTCGCTGAAGCGATCAATGACATGACGGACGAGATTTGGGCCAAACATGGCGCGCTGACAGGGCTTGTGAACAACGCCGCCGGTAACTTCATCTCGCGAACCGAAGATCTTTCCATTCGCGGCTTTGATGCGATCGCAAATATTGTCTTCCGCGGCACATTCTACATGACCCATAATATCGGCAAGCGCTGGATTGATGAGGGCAAACGCGGAAACGTCATTTCCATTCTAACCACCTGGATTTGGAATGGCGGTCCTTTTGTTGTGCCTTCGGCCATGTCGAAATCTGCGGTGAACACGATGACTCAATCGCTGGCGGTCGAGTGGGGGCGATATGGGCTCCGGTTCAACGCGATTGCGCCGGGTCCATTCCCGACCGAAGGTATGACCAAGCGGCTCGCTCCGCAGGCGGAAAGCACCGAAGATATGAACCGCGATGGCACCAATCCGATGGGCCGGATCGGTAAAATGCATGAGCTTGTAAATCTTGCTGTCTTTCTGATGGGGCCGGGCGCAGAATACGTGAACGGCCAAACCATCGCGATTGATGGCGCCATGTATAATGCGACGGGCGGAAACTTCTCACGTCTTGGCGAATGGGGTGACGCAGAGTGGCAAGCTGCACGTGACGCGATTGAGGCGACGAACGCTAAAGACAAAGCCAAGCGTACTGTCTAAGACGCGCCAGAACAGTTTTGGAGGATATGAATGTCTGATCGTTTTGATTTGACCGGGCGCGTTGCGCTCGTAACCGGGGCTTCATCCGGGCTTGGACGGCATTTTGCGAAAGTGCTTTCAAGTGCCGGCGCGAAGGTTGTGCTTGCGGCGCGTCGTGTGGATCGGCTTGAGGCGCTGGCTGCCGAGATTGAAGCAGCAGGGGGCGAGGCCCTCGCTGTCGCGATGGATGTGACCAAGGCAGACACGATTCAGGCAGGCTTGGAAGCGACGATCGCGAAGTTTGGCGGTCCCGCCGATATCATCGTCAACAATTCCGGCCTCAGTCGTGAGGACTGGTTCACGTCGATGGACGAAGATGATTTCGACCTGGTGATGGATACAAACACCAAGGGCGTCTGGCTCGTCGCGCGCACGTTTGCAGGAGCGCTGACGAAAGCCGGGAAACCCGGCAGCATGATTAATATCGCATCTGTGGCTGGCAAGCGGGTGGGCTACACCATGTCGGCTTATTGTGCGTCCAAAGCGGCGTGTGAGCATATGACCCGCGCGATGGCAGTCGAGATGGCGCGCTACAATGTGCGTGTGAATGCGATTGCACCTGGCTATTTTGAGACCGAAATCAACGATACGTTCCTCAACTCAGACGAGGGTGAAAAAATGCGCAAACGGGTTCCGATGCGGCGTTTTGGTGAGCATGAGGAACTGTCTGGGCCGCTTCTTTTGCTGGCCTCGGATGCAGGGAGTTTCATGACAGGGGCAACGCTTGTCGTCGATGGCGGTCATATGTGGAGCTCGCTGTAGAAGCGCTCAGCATTTTCGCAGCTTCTTTAAGATGGCATTAGCCGTTGCTGGTTATGGTCTCCGCTTGGATGGAGGTCATCATGGCTGCGAAACGCAATCGCAACTTGCACGAAACTGGCGAGGCGAAAATGAAAGCGGCGGCGTTAAAATACGCCGCTAAAGACTCGCACGTTAAATCTCTTGATGGCCACGATAATCCGGTACCTGTGCCGTCTCCTGCGCGTCAGTTACAAGATCAGCTTCAAGCGCACTATCAGCCGCTCACCAAGCAGATGTCTGTTTTGCTGATCTCTTTGCTGGTGGCCTTCGCCTTTATTGGCGGTTGGGGCGGCGGTCACGAACTTGTCGGGTTGGTTTAACACGAACGTGGCAATCGGCGTAAAAAGCAGTATGACCAGCTGAAATCTGCGGAGAAATAAATGACCATTCGTAAAGCCGTACTACCAGTCGCGGGGTTTGGGACACGCGTGCTGCCGGCGACGAAAGCCATCCCAAAAGAACTTTTGCCTGTCGTTGATCGACCGGCGCTGCAATATGTCGTCGATGAGGCGATTGAAGCCGGCGTCGAGCATATCGTGTTTGTTACCGGGCGCGGCAAAGGCGCGATCGAGGATTATTTCGATCTCGCGTTTGAGCTCGAAACCAATCTTCGCGGCAAAGCGAGTAAAGCAGATATCCTCGCTGAGGTTGAGAAAACGCGCCTGCCAGCAGGCGGTGCGAGCTTCACGCGCCAGCAAGAGGCGCTCGGGCTGGGTCATGCAATCTGGTGTGCGCGAGACATTGTCGGCAACGAACCGTTTGCGATCCTGTTGCCGGACGTAATTGTGAAGGCTGAGAAATCTTGTCTGGCTCAGATGGTCGACGCGTACAACAAAACCGGTGGCAACATCGTTGCGGTCGACCCTGTCCCCGAAGAGCGTGTGTCTTCGTACGGCGTGATTGCACCGAAAGGCGAGCGTGACGGACCGCTGATCGAGATGAGTGCGATGGTCGAAAAACCTCCGCGCGAGGAAGCGCCATCAAACCTTGCGATTACGGGTCGCTACATTCTGCAGCCGGAAATATTCGGACTTCTTTCTGATCAGGGCGCAGGCGCAGGCGGCGAAATACAACTGACTGACTCGATGGCGCGCTTGATGGAGACACAGCAGTTCTTTGCCTACGAATTTGACGGCGCACCGTATGATTGCGGCTCAAAGATTGGCTACTTCAATGCGGTGCTCGCGCATGCGCTGGATCACCCCGAAATTGGCGCCGCGGCGAGAGACTTGATCGCCCGCGCATAAGTTGACGCTGTTCATGCTTCCGTCTAGCGCGGAAGCATGAAAGTCAAACTGCCCAACGCTTCAGACGTATCCGCTGCGCTCAAACGCATTCGCAGCCATGTCGAAACCACACCGGTTTTACGGTCAGATCGATTGGATGAAATTGCCGGGGCTTCGCTCCTGATCAAAGCGGAATGTCTGCAGCAAACTGGGAGTTTCAAGCTTCGCGGCGCCACCAATCGGCTTCTTCAAATCCCGAAAAAGAATAGAGAGAATGGCGTTGTTGCCTTTTCATCGGGCAATCATGCGCAAGGGGTCGCTCGTGCAGCCCATTTACTCGGCATACCAGCGCTGATTGTGATGCCATCCGATGCCCCTGTGGTGAAGATTGAGGGCGTTGAGGCGGATGGCGCGGAGGTGCGCCTCTACGATCGCGACACCGAGAACCGAGAAGAGATTGCGGCCCAAATCGCGGACGAGCGCGGGGCCGTTTTGGTGCCCAGCTTTGACGACCCAATGATCATTGCAGGCCAGGGAACGCTTGGGCTGGAATTTGCCGCGCAGGTGAAGGCGCAAGATCGGAAACTGGATCACCTGATTTGCTGTACGGGCGGCGGCGGACTGATTTCAGGGATCTGCTTAGCGCTCAGCAAAGTAAGCCCGGACACGCGGGTTTGGGCGGCGGAACCGGAAGGACATGACGACTGGACACGGTCCTTGGCAGCGGGCCGAATTGAAAGAAATGCACCCGGCACACGGTCGATCTGCGATGCGATCCTCACTCCGCAGCCCGGAGACTTAACCTGGCCGATTGGTTCAAAACACTTGTCAGGCGGGTGTGTCGTCACCGACCAGCACGCCTTTGAAGCGATGCGACTGGCGTTTCGGCAGTTGCGGGTGGTGGTGGAGCCAGGCGGCGCTGTCGCGCTCGCGTCCGCATTGTTTCGGCTTCCGGACGAGCTGCGCGGTCAGACGGTTGGTGTTGTGCTGACGGGCGGTAATGTCGACGGGAAACTGTTCGCGAAAGTGCTCAATCGCAAGATCTAAGCCTCTTTCATCAGACGCGCTTTTTGTCTCTGCCAGTCGCGCTTCGCAGAGGTTTCGCGCTTGTCGTGAGACTTTTTACCGGTCGCGACGCCGATCAGAAGTTTGGCGATACCGCGATCGTTGAAATAGAGCTTGAGAGGCACAATCGTGCGACCAGAGCGTTCGACGGATTGCGCGAGTTTCGTTCTTTCCCGCTTTGATACGAGCAGTTTTCTCTTTCGCCGCGGCGCATGGTTGAAGCGATTGGCGCCTTCATATGTGGGAATGTCCGCATTGATCAGCCAAAGTTCACCTTCTTCGACCGAAGCATAGCTTTCGGCGATATTGGCTTTGCCATTGCGCAAGGATTTCACCTCGCTTCCGGTCAGCATCAAGCCAGCCTCAAGCGTATCTTCGACAGCATAGTCAAAGCGCGCGCGGCGATTCTCCGCGACCAGTCCGTCAGAGCGGCCCTTGGTTTGAGACTTCTTTGCCATCTTTCTAACTCAGTCCAGCGCTCGCCATGGCTTCATCAATCTGCGCCTTGGTCTCATCGTCCGGCGCAACAATCGGCAACCGTACTTCGTCTGAGCAAAGGCCCATTTTCGCTAAGACGTATTTGGCTGGCCCAGGTGATGGGGACAGGAACATGGCTTTGTGGAGATGAATGAGCCGTTGATCGAGTTTGCGTGCGGTCTCCAAGTCGCCAGAGTCGAATGCGGCGTGCATTTGAGCGCACAGATCCGGCGCAACGTTTGCGGTGACTGAAATACATCCGGTTCCGCCCATAGCGCGATGACCAAGGCTGGAAGGGTCTTCGCCGGACAGCTGCGTAAACTGCTCGCCGGTGGTCAAAGCAGCGTGCATCGAAACACGCCCGAGATCATTGCTCGCGTCTTTGATGCCAATGATGTTTGGCAGGGGCGCAAGTTTCGCGACTGTTTCGGGCAAAAGATCACACGCCGTCCGGGAAGGAACATTGTACAAAACAATTGGCAGCGCGACCGCTTCATTGATCGCCCGGAAATGCGCTTCAAGCCCGGCTTGATCTGGTTTGTTGTAATATGGGCAAATCACCAAGGCGGCATCGGCGCCAACGGTCTTGGCGTGTTCGATCAGCTCAATCGCTTCTTTGGTGGAATTGGATCCCGCACCTGCGATCACCGGCACACGGCCGCGCGCGACTTGAATGCAGTGCTCAACCACTTGTTTATGTTCATCGTGTGAAAGGGTGGCAGATTCGCCGGTCGTGCCGCAGGGCACCAAGGCAGTAGAGCCGCCTTCGATCTGACGTTCGATCAGTTTTGTGAAAGCGTCGCGATCAATGGCCCCGTTCTTGAATGGGGTAACGAGCGCTGGGATGGAACCATGAAACATTTGTCAGATACACTCTTTGGGTTGAACCCGGCCTCAAACTGCCAGACTTTGGTCATATACGGCCTATAAACCTGAATCGGAATGTATCAACGGCAAGGAATGTAAGGACACTGTCAAAGCTTATGCGTTTTCGCTTCTTTAGTCTGATAATTGTTTCATCGCTATTCGGGTTTTCCGCAATCGCACAAACCCCGTCTGCGCCGAGCTTAAAGCCGCACCTTGCCGCAGCCTCCGACGTCATCTCAACACGGGACGCCGCGCTTTTGAGAGATGGTTTGCAGGCCGTCGATCGCAGCGACTGGTTCGAAGTGCGACAAGCTGAGTCGCAGATCAATGATACAACCGCTCGAGATGTTTTAACTTGGTATCGTGCGCGCCGCGACTGGCGGATGTCGTTTGATGAGATGGACCGGGCACTGACCCGCCTCGGTGGATGGCCTGAAACCGCCGCTATTCGCGATCGAACTGAAGAAGTCATGGAGCTTTCGAGTTTGGATGCGCGTGCACGTGTTGCCTGGTTTGAAACGCATGGCGGCGCGCGTACAGGCGCAGGTCTAATCACCTATGCCAAAGCGCTCGAGGCGCTGGGACGAGATCTGGAAGCTTTAGACCAGGTACGCAAGGCTTGGCATGGGCGCACAATGACCAAAGAGGTCAGCCAAAAAACCTATGCGAAATACAAAAACCAACTGACGCAAGCCGATCACCGCAAGCGTGCAGACTTCTTGCTTTGGACACGCCAAACAAGTGCCGCGGCTCGTATGAAGCCGCTCCTGACGCCTGATTGGAAAACTCTCGTGGACGCGAGATCGAAGTTGATCCGCCGCGCGCGCGGAGTCGATGCGGCTGTGGATTCAGTCTCGTCAGAGCTTCAAAGCCATCCTGGTTTGATGTTTGATCGCGCTGAATGGCGTCGCCGCGCCCGGATGACCAATCGGGTTACGCCATTGCTGCGTCAGATCGATGGCGCCAACGTGCCCGCCGCAGGGCGCAGTCGTCTCTGGAAAGCGCGTCACCCTCAGGCCCGCGTGGCTCTGAAAGAGGGGGATTGGAAGCTCGCATATGAGTTGTCAGCGCCGCATGGCATGACAAGTGGACGGGATTTTGCCGAAGCAGAATGGCTTGCTGGCTGGGTGGCGCTCCGGCACCTTGGTGATGCAGCGGCCGCGATTGAGCATTTTGAGACTTTGGAAAAAGGGGTTTCAACACCGATCAGCCTGTCGCGTGCGCATTATTGGAAAGGTCGCGCCTATGAGGCAATTGGCGATGATGCCGCCGCTAATCTGGCTTACAATCAGGCGGCCAATTATCGCTTCTCCTATTATGGTCAGCTGGCTGCCGAAAAGGTCATGGAAAGCACGATTTATCTCGCCAATGATGATGTGCTGACAGAGACGGATCGCGCGAATTTCAATGATCGCGCGCTGGTCAAAGCGATGCGTCTGTTTGCTGAAAATGGTTGGGACGCATCATTCCGGAAGTTTGCTTACCATCTCGATGATCAACTGACGCGGCCGCAAGACTTCGACCTGCTCGCCGAGCTCGGGCGCGAGTATCACTATGCCGACATCGGTGTTCGCGGCGCTAAAGCCGGGCTCGCAAAGGGCGTTGTTGCGCCAGATGCTGCCTATCCAGTTGTCGAGTACGATTTGCTGCGCGAACCTCGCGTGGAGCGGTCTTTGATGTTGGCTTTGTCACGCCAGGAGAGCGAGATGAACCCGGCCGCCATCAGTCATGCCAATGCGCGTGGTCTGATGCAGTTTGTGCCACGCACCGCACGGATGGAAGCGCGCCGTCAGGGCCTGCCATTCCGCACCAGCTGGCTGACCGATGATCCAGGCTATAACATGACCCTTGGCGGCGCTCACTTGGATACGCTTCTCGGCCAATTTAACGGCAGCTATATCATGACGGCCGCGGCGTATAATGCTGGCGCGTCACGCCCACAGCGCTGGATTGGCGAGTATGGCGATCCACGCGCCGGCGAAGTTGACCCGGTTGATTGGGTTGAATTCATTCCATTCAGTGAAACCCGGAACTATGTTCAGCGCGTCCTCGAAAACACACAGGTTTATCGCCACCGTTTGAGCGGCGAGCCCGTGGACATTCGACTGTCAGAAGACCTGCAACGCGGCCGTTTCGGCAACAATTAAGCGTCTGCCTTCTTCTTCCGCGCCGGAGTTTTCTTCTTGGCCGTCGTCTTTTTCGCTGCTGGCTTTTTAGGCTTCGTTTTTGAGGTCGACGCTTTGGCGCTGGCGCGGCGCTGGTCTTGACGCTCAAACGTTTCAGCCAGGAATTTTCCGGTCCAGCTCGCTTTGACTTTTGCCACGTCTTCCGGCGTGCCGACAGCAACAATCTTGCCGCCCCCATCACCGCCCTCGGGACCGAGATCGATGACATGATCCGCCGTTTTGATAACGTCGAGATTGTGCTCAATCACCAAGACCGTGTTGCCGGTATCGACCAGCTCATGCAGCACTTCGAGCAGCTTTCTGACGTCTTCAAAGTGAAGCCCG
>JALUWJ010000171.1 GCA_027019605.1 Henriciella sp.
GATTTGCGAGAATTTTTATGCGGCTTTTGATGTGCGGGGTCTCCGCCATCGCGCCCATCGCCTCGGCATAAGCGGCTTGAACTTCTGGGGTGAGCCCGTTGCGGGCATCAATCACAGTGAAACGCGCAGACTGAGCATAACTCGGTTGCGTGAGGACCAGGCTCGCGGATGCGAATGATACGATCCAAAGCACCCAGCCAAATTTATGAGCGTCTGCGCATTTCATCATCATCTCCTAGCGAATAGAGATTGTGTTCGCGGCGATGGTTGAGTTGACCGCTCTTACGCGCCGCACCGTCGCCTCTTGATCGATTTCGGTCATGATGGAGCGCGCCCGGGTCATATCGACATGATTGAGCACGACATTTGAGTTTACAGCCGAGGTCCGGCGGACGGTGGCGTCCTGATCAGTATCCAGGTTGGAAATCAGCGAGTCATCGACTGACAGGCTGTTCGCGCGAAGGGAGCTGTTAAGGGAAAAGACCCCGCGCATCGTGGCATCTTGATCTGCTTCAAAGCGCAATAAGTTGCTGCCATTGCGATTAAGCCGCGCTTGCGAAGCGTTCTGCATTACATTCTTGAATTGCTGACCGCCTTGCTGCGGCATCGCGTTCGCGGCCATTGGCAAGAGCAGGCTCGCGGCAAAGGCCGATGCTGTCAGGAGTGTTAGTGGTTTCATGATTCACCTTTTGAGTTTCTAATGACTTCCGGCCTGTCTTCTGACCGCCGCAAGCGCCTTCACTCCCGCAAGATTGCCTCCAGACTGAATCGCTCTGATTTTTCTTTGGATTTACGCGGAATCAGCCGTGTTTACGGGCTTGAACCGCTGCGCAGAGCGCGGGCCCGCCAACTCGCTCTTGCAGATTGCGAGAGCGGGCGCCGTAGAACCCGTTGCAGATTGCCTTAGCAGTCGATCCCGATGCGCCTTACGAAGCAGATGCCTGATCCTCAACGGGGTGCGCGAGGGCGTTGAGCCTTTGCGTGATTTCAGAAATCCGAGTCAGGCTCTGTAAGGCCGCGGGAAGCATCACTGCCGATTCTATGAACTCGTAGGAATAAGTGACGATCGAGAATATTTGTCCGGGCGATGCGTCGATCTGTGTTGCGGCGAACCATAGGTTGATCCCCAGCATTGAAAGCAAGACGACGAAAATCAAACCATACACGATCGCTTCCGTATCGGATATCCGCACCGCATGTCGCCTCAAGTTTGAGAGGTGCTGGAGAATGGACTCGCGAATGCCGCTTTCGAGTACAGAGACTTGCTCTTCAGCCTGTGAATTCAGATCGCCATTGAGCTTGAAAAAGCGTCCGCTCGCGGCCCCGTAAATGATCAAAGCCAGTATTGTCGCCGTACCGGCCGTGGCGGCGAGCACGCCATGAAAGCTGAACAGGATGACCAGGGAAACGACCACTTGCAAAAGCGCCATAATGACAATCGGCGCTTCTGTTTCGAGGAAGGTGATCAACTCTTGGCTCATATCCAGCCGCGCATTGATTTTCGAGACCGGAGCGCCTTGCGCTTTGTCAACGACTGCGACTCCGAGCTCGACCCTCATTTTCCCATAGGCACGCGTATCGAAGAGCCGACGCCCGACGCTGATCACAATCAGCAAAACCATCGTCACGCCAAAAAGGTAGAAGGGCTGCCAGTCCTGGTTCAATAAGCCGTCAATCGAGAACCCAATCAGCAGCGGCAACGAGACCAGCAGCAGCGTTTCGATCAGCGTAAGGGCCCAGGTCAAACCGACCTGAAGCCAAAACAGTTTCAAGATAGAGCCTAAAGATAAC
>JALUWJ010000172.1 GCA_027019605.1 Henriciella sp.
TTCAACGATCACTATCTTGAAGTTGATTACGACCTGTCAGACGTGATGTTCGTGACAACTGCGAACAGTTTGAACATGCCTCAGCCGCTTCTTGATCGGATGGAGATCATCCGCATCGCTGGTTATACAGAAGACGAGAAGCTTGAGATCGCAGAGCGCCACTTGTTGCCGAAGATCCGTGCGGATCATGGCCTGGATGATGCGGAATGGGTTGTGCAGTCTGATTCAATTCGTGACTTGCTGCGCTATTACACGCGTGAGGCAGGGGTGCGTTCGCTTGAGCGCGAACTTGCAAAACTCGCCCGTAAAGGCGTGCGTGAGCTCGGCAATGAAGGCGTCACTCAAGTTACGGTTACGCCTGAAAATCTCGCCGATTATTCTGGCGTGCGGAAATTCCGTTTTGGCCTCGCCGACGAAGAGGATCAGATCGGTGCCGTAACCGGCTTGGCCTGGACCGAAGTTGGCGGTGATCTGCTGACCATTGAAGCAGTGTCTATGCCTGGACGTGGCAACACGAAGGTCACGGGTAACCTGCGCGATGTGATGAAGGAATCGATCTCAGCGGCTCAGTCGCTCGTCCGTTCGCGGGCGGTCAGACTTGGCATCAAGCCAAGTGCCTTCAACACAACGGATATCCACGTGCACGTGCCGGATGGCGCAACGCCTAAAGACGGACCAAGTGCTGGTATCGCGATGACGACGGCCATGGTTTCGCTTCTGACGGGGAACCCAGTTCACCGCGATGTGGCGATGACTGGAGAGATTTCGCTTCGCGGACGGGTTCTGCCGATTGGCGGCCTCAAAGAGAAGCTCCTCGCGGCGCTTCGAGGTGGCATCAAAACGGTGCTGATCCCTGAGGAGAACGAGAAGGATCTGGCTGACATTCCTGAGAATGTGAAAGACAGCCTGACGATTATCCCGGTCTCAGACATCAATGAAGTTCTGGAGCGTGCCTTGGTGCGACCTCTGGCGCCGATTGAATGGTCTGAAGCGGATGAGGAAGCCTTGGCGGCCACTCTGGCCGGGCGTCCCTCCTCAAATGATGGCGGTGCATCTGTCCGTCATTAATCGAAATAAATAAAACTTCAGCGGCCCCTGTTTTTTCTGACAGGGGCCGTCTTGCTTTTCTGCGCCAGACAAGGCAAAGGAAGCGTCCCGGAAGGGCGGTTAGCTCAGTTGGTAGAGCATCTCGTTTACACCGAGAGGGTCAGCGGTTCGAGCCCGTTACCGCCCACCATTTTCCTAAAGGACTTTTGTTTCGAGGCTTTGCCCGCGCGCCACGAGCCGCAAAGTCCCTGACGTATTGTCGAGCTTTGTGACACTGCAATAATTCGGTCGGAACACCGTGACATTGTCGGTGCCCTCAATCGAGCCGACGACAGCGTTTACGGCAACAAAATGCGTAAAGACGACGGTCTCATCGGGCAGGGCCTCGAGCGTGGAGATGAGGCCGTTTCGCCACGTGTTTACGAGATCTGGCGCATCTTTCCATTGACCAGACATCAGACCGCGCAGCCAGGGCACGCGATCGGTTATGTCGGACGGGGTCGGGATCTCGGTGACCGCAGGCTCAATCGTGAGCGAAAGACTGGCGGCATTTGCGAAAAAACCACCTGTTTCTTGGCATCTCGCCATCGGACTGCTGATGGCGTGAGAGACTGGCTCGTTTAGCAGGATTTGAGCGACGGTTTCTGCTTGAGCGCGGCCATTGTCTGATAGGCCAGGGTCAGGGTGGCTGCCCCAGCTTGCGGCGGCTTCGCCGTGACGTACGAGATAGATCATGCGGCGGCGAGCTGCGGGTTGAGCTCATAGTGTTTGAACACTTCGAGCGCTTCGCGATACAGGACCGGCTTCTTGATGTTCAAGCGCTCGCGAACTTCTTCGATTGGCTGATCGAGAAGCGCGATGATGTCTTGCTCAATGATGCGTTTTGCGGCTTTGCCATTGCGTCTGCCTTCCGCCAAAACCTCTTTCACGCGGGCTTCTTTTGGCGCTTCTTTGGCAATTTGGCGATTTCCCATATAGGCGATGAAGCTGACGCCCAGGCCGCCATGCTGGCTATGTGTGTAGCCGAGCAGAGCATCTTCCCCGAGCGCATCGCGGCCATATCCAGTCAAGACGTGATACATGTCGTGCGTGTCACGCAAGCGGTTGGAGTACCATAGCAAATCGTCATCATATGTTTTCTGATGCGCGCGTTGGATCAGGCTCTCTTCAACAAGTCCGCCAGCGGTGAGGCCCTCGCGCTCCATGAACTCGACATAGGCGCGTCCCACTGAGCCTTTTGGTAGCGACTTTAGCGGACCGTGATCATCCAGGATATCAGGCAGAAAACGGCGCTTTTCGAGTAGTTTTGGCCCGTTTTCGGATTTCATAAACCGCGCCAGATCTTTGCGGGTCGATTTGCCGTTCAGCGCCTCAATTATGTAGAAAACCTCGGCCGTATCTTCTTTGTCAGCGATCAAATTTTGCATATGCCGCCAGGCCTTCAACGGACGGCGCCGCGGAACAGGGCGGTCTGGATGAATGAATGGCGAAGCGTGATCCATGACAGTCTTCCTTGCTGACTTGCCGTTAGGCATATCAGATGCGGTTTAATGAAACAATGACGCAGGCGTCATGATCGAGCGACCGCGCTGCATAAGAAGGGGGCAGGGGTGGTGAAGGATTGGGCAGGTGCAGGTGTGTGTGTGCTTCCCGGCACGCCGACTATCGCTCTGAGCTGAGACGGCGCCTATGCCGAAGCCATTGTTAGCTATCGGAAGGGTTGAGGGTATGAAAAAGATTGAAGCCATCATTAAACCGTTCAAATTGGATGATGTGAAAGAAGCGCTGCATGAAGTCGGCGTGCAAGGGATGACGGTTGTTGAAGCAAAAGGCTTTGGACGTCAGCGCGGCCATACGGAATTGTATCGCGGTGCAGAGTATGTCGTCGATTTTCTCCCAAAACTGAAAGTCGAAGCGGTCGTGGCCGATGCTGGTGTGCAGAGCGCGATTGAGGCGATCACAAAAGCGGCGCAGACCGGAAAGATTGGCGACGGAAAGATTTTTGTCTCGGATGTTGGCGAAGCGGTTCGCATTCGTACGGGCGAAACAGGTGACGGCGCCCTTTAGCGCTGAAAAGGTTTAGACAGGAAAAACTGGAGGGCAAAATGGCCGATAGTGTATTGAAAATGATGAAGGAAAACGACGTAGAGTTCGTCGACCTTCGCTTCACAGACCCAAAGGGTAAGATGCAGCACGTGACCTTTGATAAGGGCATGGTGGATGCAGACTTCTTCGAAGACGGGCAGATGTTTGATGGCTCATCCGTTGCTGGCTGGAAAGCCATTAACGAGTCGGACATGACCCTGCAGCCAGACCTGGCGACGGCGAAGATTGATCCTTTCTTCCAGCAAACAACGCTGGCAATTTTCTGTGACATTCTCGATCCGATCACCGGACAGGCTTACAATCGCGATCCTCGGATGACCGCGAAAAAAGCTGAAGCTTATCTGCAGTCTACTGGCGTCGGTGACACCGCTTATTTCGGCCCAGAAGCCGAATTCTTTGTCTTTGACGATGTGCGCTGGAACACCGAAGCCCACGTCACTGGCTATAGCTTCGATTCAACTGAGCTGCCGGCCAACACGGGCAGAGAGTATGAAATGGGCAATATGGGGCACCGCCCAGGTCCAAAAGGCGGTTACTTCCCAGTGCCACCGGTCGACTCTGAGCAAGACATGCGTTCGGAAATGCTCTCTGTTATGGGTGAGCTTGGTCTCGAGCCAGAAAAGCATCACCACGAAGTGGCGCCTGCTCAGCACGAGCTTGGCATGAAGTTCAACACATTGGTCACAATGGCGGATAACCTCCAGCTCTATAAATATGTGATCCACAATGTTGCAGCGAGCTACGGCAAAACAGCGACCTTTATGCCGAAGCCATACTTCAATGATAACGGTTCAGGCATGCACGTGCACCAGTCTATCTGGTCTGGCGGCAAGCCAACATTTGCTGGCGATCTGTATGCCGGTCTGTCTGAAACCTGCCTCCACTATATTGGCGGCATCATTAAGCACGCCCGCGCCCTGAACGCTCTGACCAATGCGTCAACCAACTCATACAAGCGTCTGGTTCCAGGCTTCGAAGCGCCGGTTATGTTGGCTTATTCTTCACGTAACCGTTCTGCGTCTATCCGCATTCCATTCGGCAGCGGTGAGAAAGCCAAGCGTATCGAAACGCGCTTCCCAGATCCAACCGCGAACCCATACCTCGCCTTTGCGGCGCTGCTCATGGCGGGCCTCGACGGGATCGAGAACAAGATCCACCCAGGCGATGCGATGGACAAAGACTTGTACGACCTGGCCCCAGAAGAGGCTGCGTCTATCCCACAAGTCTGTGGATCTCTGCGTGAGGCACTCGACGCTCTGAACTCTGACCGGGAGTTCCTGAAAAAGGGCGGCGTGTTCGATGATGACCAGATCGACGCCTATATCGAACTGAAAATGGAAGAAGTGATGCGTCTCGAATTGCATCCTCACCCAGTCGAGTTCGACATGTACTACAAGGTCTAAGACCAAACTGATATTGCCGGGGGACGGGGACGTTAGCGAAGACGCCGGAGCTCAATTGAGTTCCGGTGTTTTTGTTCGCGTTCAAATTCCCGAATAATTATCCAGAAAGCAGGTTGGATAATAAATGGGTGGAATCAAAAAGTGTCCAAACTGGCAATATTTGGTGGGGTTTTGATTTTAGTTTTCGGCCTTATTGGGGCATTCGGCACGGTAACCTTCAACGGTGCGGTCATAGAAAATAGAGTGTTGGCGGTTTTCCTGAGTGTCACCTTCTTCCCATTGATCGTAATATTACTTGGTTTCATATTTGGTGGAATGCGGTCGGCCCCGATTGCCTTCTTCAAGGAGACCCTATCTTTTGTGGGCGGGAAAAAGGCCTAGGTCCCGGATAAGCTCTGATGAGCTTTTCGGGATGACAAATCTCTCTCCATTTCCACTAAACCTTGCGCAGGCAGGGTTCCATGCAGGTGGGCTGCAGCTTAGGGGGCGACTTCTCTCAAGCTTTTTCCTCGGCTTTCACCGCCTGCCATAGCGCTTCCTGCTCATCCAGGGAGAGCGTCGCAAAACCGGCCTCTTTGCCATCTGCGAGCTGCTCCATGGCGCGGAAGCGGCGCTCGAATTTGTCGTTTGATTTCCGCAACGCGATTTCTGGGTCGACCTTGAGCCGCCGGGCGAGGTTTACGGCAACGAACAGCAAGTCGCCGACTTCTTCCTCAATGTGTTCGGCATCGTCTTCGTCGATTGCTTCTTTGACCTCGTCCATCTCTTCTTCAAGCTTGTTGAAAATGTCTTTCGGATCGGTCCAATCGAACCCCGTTCTGGCGGCGCGTTTTTGTAGCTTTTCAGAGCGCATCAATGCTGGCAGCGCGAGCGCGACACCGGCGAGGGCGCTGGCATCTGTTTCCGCTTTGCTGGCGCGTTCCGCAGCTTTGATTTCTTCCCACGCCCCAGTTTGTGCCTCAGCGGTTCTCTGTTCTTCATCGCCGAAAACGTGGGGATGGCGCCGCACCATTTTCTCGCTGATCGCTTGGGTGACATCTTTGATCGAGAAATGACCCTCGTCAGCAGCAATTTGCGCATGGAACACGACCTGCAGGAGGAGATCGCCGAGCTCATCGCTGAGATCCTTCATATCCCCCCGGTTGATCGCATCCGCGACTTCATAGGCTTCCTCAAGCGTATAGGGCGCTATGGTCTCAAAACTCTGTTCTAGATCCCAGGCGCAGCCCGTTTCAGGCGTTCGCAAGCGCTTCATGATTTCGAGTAGGTCGTCAAAATCATAAGGGGCGGCGAGGGTGTTTGTGGGCATGAGCTTTGTATCCAATCCGAGCGATAGTCTTGCGCGTAAACATTGAGAGCAGAGTCGCCAATCCTTTGCGACAAAAAGTTCAGGTCGGGCAGGTTGAAACGTGCGGTCATTGACAAGTGTCGAGACTGCGATGACATCGCCTTATCGTGCGGCGCCGGAGGGTTTAAGTGACAGACATTATTTGTGTTGCACCGACCGGGTGCGTGCTCGGCGAAGGTCCCTTATGGAGTCCCTCTGAAGGGTTTCTGTGGTGGGTCGATATCAAGCGCGCCAAATTGCACCGGCACAATCCAAAGACAGGCAACACACGGCGATATGATCTGCCAATTCATGCCAGCGCGCTCGCGCTTGCCGATGGCGGACTCATCATGATCGGTGACCGCGAAGTTGGGCGCTATGACACGGCGACCGAAAGCTACGAAAAAGTCTCTGACATCAATGAGCCTGACGGATTTCGGACCAATGATGCTGGCATTGCCCCGGATGGCAGCCTCTGGTTCGGAACCATGAATGAGACTGGCGACATCCCAGAAGGCCAATATTACAAGCTGACGCCTGACATGGCGATCGAACGCATTGGTCTCCCCGAAGTCCTGGTGACGAATACGATGGAGTTCTCTCCGGACGGCGAGACCTTTTTTACCAGCGACAGCGCTGAGCAGATGATTCTCGCCTTTGATCATGATCCTGCGACCGGTGCACTTTCGAATCGCCGCGTGTTTGCGTCGACCCTCGAAGCGGGCTGCTATCCAGATGGGTCAGCCTTGGACGTTGATGGTTATCTCTGGAACGCGCAATGGGCCGGCTCGCGCGTGGTGCGCTATGCGCCCGACGGTGAGATCGATCAGGTCATAAAGCTCCCCGTATCCAGACCGACAAGCTGCGCGTTTGGCGGCGAGAATTTGCAAACGCTTTATATCACCTCGGCGCGTGACGGCCTAAGCGATGCGGCGCTTGATCGCCAACCCATGGCCGGGAGCTTGTTTGCGATGGAGGTCAAAACCCCCGGCCTTCCGGTGCCAGAATTCGGTAAGCAACGCGCCCAATAACTTGTCTTTCGCAGCCATTGCACCCAAGTGACTTCACAAGCGTAGAAATGCGCAGTATGGAGCCGGATTACCCCTAAAAGTCAGGAACACACGAGAATGGCCGACCAGGACAAAAAGAAAAGCGTTGGTCCTATTACCTTCGCTCGCCAGGTAGAAGCCGAGGGCCGCAAGGTGACTTGGACGTCTACACCTGAAACAATTCAGGCCACCATCATGGTTGTCGTGATGTCGATCATCGTTGCCATGTTCTTGTTCCTGTCAGATCAGTTAATCGCCATGGTCATCCGTTGGATCACCGGTCTCGGCGCTTAAAGCATAAGAACAATAAGGAGTGCTTGGCCCATGGCTGAGGCAAAATGGTACATCGTCCACGCTTACTCGAACTTCGAAAAGAAGGTCGCCCAAGCGATCCGTGACCAAGCGGCTATGAAAGGCCTTGAGGACTTCATCGAGGACCTGGAAGTGCCAACCGAAGAAGTCGTCGAAGTCGTGCGCGGCAAGAAGAAGACGATCGAGAAGCGCTATTTCCCTGGCTATGTCCTGATGAAAGCCAAGCTGACTGACGATGTGTATCACCTCGTGAAAGACACACCGAAAGTGACAGGTTTCCTCGGTGCCGATGGCGGCAAGAAGCCTTTGCCCGTCCCACAGCGCGAAGTTGATCGTATTCTCGGCACGGCGGACGAGCCGATCGAGGATCGTCCAAAGCCAACCGTCGTTTACGAGATTGGCCAGGAAGTCCGCGTCAACGAAGGCGCTTTCCAAGGCTTCGAAGGCACAGTCGAAGAGTTCGACCCAGAGACAGGCCGCATGAAAGTGAACGTCTCGATCTTTGGCCGAGCAACGCCAGTCGATCTCGACTTCACGCAAGTCGACAAGATCGCCTAAGCGGCTTTCTCAAAACGCACTCAATTCTACGCTCCCCACGGCTTGTCCGTGGGGAGCGTCCGAGAGCAGTCTAAGAAATCTGTTCAATCAGCCGCGCAGTTGCTGCGTCATCGGCTTGTCCCTCACCGCGTAGGACGGGTTTCAGCCGCGTTGCCATCGTCTTGCCGCGCTCGACGCCCCATTGGTCGAAGCTGTTAATCTCCCACAGCACGCCGGCCAGATACGTCCGGTGCTCAAAGAGCGCGATAAGTGCGCCGAGACGGTCTGGCGTTAATTCATGTGTGCTGAGGAATGTCGACGGGCGCCCGCCAGGGTGCACCTTCTGGCGCGCAATATGTTCCGGCAGATCTGGTTCTTCGGCCTTCACGTCTTCCAAGCTTCTGCCATTCGCCATCACTTCGGCCTGCGCCAAAGCATGCGCGGTCAGCGCTTCGACGCCGTCTGCATCGCTGTGGCTGCCAGGCGATAAGATAAATTCAGCCGGCACGATATGTGTGCCTTGGTGCAGCCATTGGTGGTAGGAGTGTTGACCGACAGAGCCTTCGCCGCCCCAAAGCAGCGGCGCCGTCGACAGCGGCGCGTCATCGCCGTCCGGACCGACCGACTTACCGTTCGATTCCATCTCCAATTGCTGCAAATAGGTCGGCAGCATGCGCAGCCGGCGCGAATAAGCGAGAACAGCGCGCGAGCCAAAGCCCATGAAGCTCGTATTCCAGAAGTCGAGCAGGGCGAGCTGGGCCGCGAGGTTCTCGGCAACCGGCGCCGATTTGACGTGCGTATCCATCTCAGCCGCCCCTGCGAGGAAGGCTTTGAACGTGTCAGGTCCGAAGGCTGTCATCACTGCGACCGACGCTGCAGACCAGATGGAGTAGCGGCCGCCGACGCTGATTGGCATGTCCAGGGTCGTCGCGGGCGTGCCATCCAGCCATGTCGTTGCGCGCTCTGGGTTCGCCGTCACGAGCAGCAAATGCTCAGACGCTTTCTCGGCTCCGAGAGCCGATTCCAACCATTTGCGAGCCCGACCCAAATTATAGAGCGTTTCTTCTGTGCCGAAGGATTTCGAGATCCCGATGATCAGCGTGTTGGCGGGCGAGAGACCGCGCAAAGCGAGGTCTAAGTCCAAGGGGTCGACATTGGCGCAGAACCGAAGCTCCAGGCCTTCTACCTGGCGATCCGCGAACGCATCGGCATAGAGTCTTGGGCCGAAGTCAGAGCCGCCAATGCCAATATGGACGATGGCGGAAAAATCCCCGGCTCGAAGCAGCGACTCGGCTTTCGCGAGGGCTTTCACCGTGGTCTCATGTTCAGACGCGGTCAGGTCGCCATCTGGAACCATGCGCAGCGCCCAATGAAGGGCAGGGCGGTTTTCCGATGGATTGACGATTTCAGCGTTGAACAGTCGATCGATCGCGCCTTGCAAGTTGATGGCTTCTGCATGGGCGAGGAGCGTGTCCGAAATTTCAGGCGTGAGATACTGGCGAGACGAATCAGCCTTCCAGCCTGCGCCAGAGAGGACCGGCCGTGATCCGCGTGCGGCGAGGGCCTGAAGCGATTGCGTTTGAATGCTCTTTGAGAGGGATTTCAGGGTCTCTATCGTCATCTTCAAAACCTTAGTCGCAATAATAAACGGTCAAAGCCTGACCGGCGGCGCGTTTCATTATGGAAACCGGCGCGTCGTCTGGTGCTGTCTCAAACACTTCGCGTTTCTTGGCGCCGGTGATGAGCAGTAAAACATTACGCGCATAGGCCACGCACGGCTGGGTCAATGTCATGCGCAGCAGATTCGGACCGGTCACTTCGCTCTCAATCGCTTTGACGGCTGCGACCACGGATGTCGAATCGGCATTGATGGCATCGTCATAGCCTTCGCCGCCCGCAAACCAGGACAGCGTGTGCGCATCTGGCCCCATGCCGAGCAGCATGACGTCTGTCAGGCCAGCTTCAAGATACAGCTCATTGACCGCTTCGACGGCTTTAAAGGGATCATCCCCGCGCGTCTTCATCGGTGTGTAACTGGCGCGTGCGGCTCGGTTCTGAAGCAGCGTGCGTTCCAGCATGGCGCCATTTGAAGCCGGGTGGGTGTCATCGACCCAGCGTTCGTCACACAGCCCGACATGGACATTGTCCCAGTCCAAGTCGGCGTGAGACAGCGTTTCATAGATCGGTCCGGGCGTGGTGCCGCCAGATCCCATAAATACGGCGCTGCCTCGGCGCGCGATCGCGTCTCTTAAGGCGCGGGCCAACCAGTCCGCCGCGGCGGCTTGCAGCGCGGCCTTACTCTCAAAGGTCTTAAAGACATGTCCTTGCGTCATGGTCGCACGCTAGGGCCAAGATTGGGGGTCTTTGTCAAGCGCTTTCCCACGAGGAACAAACTTGTTCGCATACGTCAGCAGTAATGGTGCTTGAAACCTGCGGCGGGCATGTGTATGTGGCCCGCTTCAACGGGACTCTTCTGGCCCGCTTTGAGAAAGGACCAACGTCCGGTGGGCCGGACACTGAGAAAAGGAGGCCTGGCATGGCCAAAGAGAAGTTTGAGCGTAATAAGCCGCACGTGAACATCGGCACGATTGGTCACGTGGACCATGGTAAGACGACGCTGACAGCGGCGATCACGATGGTGCTGGCAGATGTGACGGGTGCT
>JALUWJ010000173.1 GCA_027019605.1 Henriciella sp.
CCTTTAGTCGTCAAACCCGACAAAGACGGCACCGTCTTCGACCGACTTGCGTTTGGAAACGACCGCATTGGCCGGGAAGCTCTCATCAGGCCAGCCCATGGCCACGCAGATCATGATGACTTGATCTTCCGGGATACCCGCATGCTCGCGAACGACGGGCGATTGCATGATGCCTTGTGAGTTGATCACACAGCCGAGCCCCTTCGACCACGCTGCATTGACCAGAGAATTGACGACGCCGCCGCAATCAAACGGCGCGATGTCTGAGCCATGGATCGACTTGTCATAAGTTACGACAATCGAGACCGGCGCATCAAACTGCCGGAAGCCCCGCAGGACCCAGTCCTGGCGCTTTTCCTTATCGTGACGCTCAATGCCCATCGCCTGGAAGAGTTGGATGGCGATTTCGATCTGACGCTCGCGATGCGCGCCTTCATAGCCTGGACCTTTTCGAAATTCGCGCGTGTCTGGCACGCCGGCGAGGTTGCGCTCAACATTCCCGGCTCGGATCTTGTCCAACGGCTCGCCGGTGACGACATAGAAGTTCCAAGGCTGTGTGTTCAGCGAAGTCGGCGCTCGCATTGCCATTTCGAGTACTTCGGTAATTGTCTCCTTCGAGACAGGTTTGTCCTGATATCCGCGAATGCTGCGGCGACCCATAACGACGTCTTTATAGTCCAAGGGGATTCTCCCAAAATTTGATCTGCCCCCTTCGTATCGAACCAGTTGCGGGCGTGAAGCCATCTCTCAGCGTGAAGTGAACCTTTTTGGCAGGCCAGCCGACTATCGGTATGCAAGCCACGAGGAGGCCATCTATGGCGGGGCAGGAAACGGAACGTGTTTATGACGAGTTGCTCGTCACGCTCGCGCGTTCGGGAGATCGCGCCGCCGCAAACCGGCTCGCGGCGCGGTGGTATCCGCGTCTGATGCGGACGGCATTGCGCCTGGTTCAAGACCGCAGTGACGCCGAAGAGGCCGTTCAGGAGGCTTGGGCTGGGATCTGTCGCGGCTGGCCGCGTTTGTCAGACCCAGCCATGTTTCCAGGTTGGGCGTTCGGCATCCTAAGGCGCAAATGCGTCGATCGGATCCGCAAATCGCAAACTGAACGCAACCGCACCGCCCCCATCGAGGCAGCGCTTGAGCCCAGCCAACCAGCGCGCGGCGAGTTGCAGGTTGAAATCGATCAAGCCCTGGAAGGATTGAGCGATGACCATCGATTGGCGGCCATTCTCTATTTCGGAGAAGGGCTCAGCCTAAACGAAATTGCCGCTGTGACCGATGTCCCGGTCGGCACAGCCAAATCGCGTATTTTCAATGCGCGGCAACATCTGAAATCTCGCTTGAAAGGAGAGACCTGATGAGCACCTTTGAAGACCGTCTTTTGACGAGTTTGAATGCCGAAGATGAGGCGTTTTTGAAAGAGTTGGAGCAGGACACGGGCCTGTTTCAGCAAATGGGCATGACCTTTACCGGTCCGCTTCGATACTGGACGGCATTCGCCTTCGTTTTCAGTTTTTGCTTTTTCCTGATGGCGGTTTGGGCGGCCTATAACATGTTCCAAGCCGAAAATCTGAAGCACGTGATCCTTTGGGGCACACTGGTCGGTTGGTGCAGCCTTTCCGTTGGGCTCGTGAAAATCTGGTTCTGGATGCGCATGAACCATCTCAACGTCTTGCGCGAGTTGAAACGGATTGAGTTGCGATTGGTGAAAGGCGGTTAAGCCGTTTCCGTCGTCATCGCGACGAACACGTCTTCCAAATTGGGTTGCTCAGTCGACAGATCAGCAACCCCAATACCGGCTTCTCGAACTTGTTCGAGGAGTCGGCCGATTCCGGTCTCAGAACTGTGGAACGTGATGTTTAGATCCCCATCCTCGGACAGTTTGGCATTCAGGTCTGCCAAACTGTCTGGGATGGATGATAACGCCTCTTTGGGGGTGATCTTGAGCAGTCTTTGATCCAACCGGGCGAGCAATTGCGGCGTCGGTTCTTGCGCCAAGACTTCACCATGGCTGATGATCGCAATCTCATCACAAAGCTCTTCAGCTTCTTCGAGATAGTGCGTCGTCAGGATGATGGTTGTGCCGTTCGCGTGCAATTCGCGAACATAGGCCCAGAGCGAGCGGCGGAGTTCGACATCAACGCCCGCTGTCGGCTCATCCAAGATCAAAACCGGCGGGTTATGGACCAAGGCTTTGGCGACCATTAGGCGGCGTTTCATACCGCCGGAAAGTTGTCGGACATAGGCGTCCTTCTTGTCGTCCAGCCCTACGGCGGCGAGGATTTCCATGCTGCGCCGGTCTGATTTGGGGACACCATAATAACCCGCTTGAAGCTCTAGCGCTTGGATCGGCGTAAAGAACGGATCCATCGTGATTTCTTGGTTCACTACGCCAATCGCCGCGCGGGATGAGCGCGGGTGATCATCAATATCGAGCCCCCAAATCTTCGCCGTTCCACCGGTTTTGGTCACCAGTCCAGCGAGAATATTGATAAAGGTCGACTTGCCCGCACCATTCGGGCCGAGCAGGCCAAAAATCGAGCCGCGTTCAATCTTCAGGTCGATGCCTTTAAGGGCGCGCATTTCGGGGAGCTTGCCGGAAGCGCGATAGGTCTTTTCAAGGCCGATTGCTTCGATGGCATAATCAGGTGTGCTCATACAGGCTCCATCCGCTCAAGGTGTCCGATATAGGGAGTGCCCGGGGATTCGCTCAAGTCTTTTGTTTTTCCTGGCTGCGCTGAAACGCGTCTCTCGCGCGCAATCTGTCCAGATAGGCGCGCGCATTCGGTCCTAAGCGATCCTTGAGCGGCTGGAGCGTATCTGCGAGGTGCAGGGCGTAGCCGATCGCGATATCGGCAATTGTAAATCGATCCGCGACGAGGAAGTCCTTGCCGTCGAGCGCGGCTTCGACATGGCGCAAACGACCAGAGAACCAAGCCGCATAGTCTTCTGCTGCTTGCGGGAGGCGGCGTTCTTTTGGCTCTAAGACGGTGTATCTCAGGACCAGCGTTTGCGGAAAGGTGAGTGTCGCGTCGCTGAAATAAAGCCAGTTCAAAAAGCTTCCATACTCTGGATGACCCACATCAAGCGCGAGATCGGTTGGGCCATACCGCTCTGTCAGATAGTGGCAGATCCCGCTGCTCTCGCTCATTCTCGTTTCGCCATCAACCAAGAACGGGATCGTGCCCAGAGGATTCACCTCTTTATATTCCTTCGCGAAGACGCGCGGCGGGAAGGGCAGATTGATCAGCTCATAGTCGAGCTCCATTTCCTCCAGGCACCAAAGCGGGCGAAGAGAGCGTGCATCTGCACAGTGATACAGCGTAATGGACATAAGATGGGCTCCTGACCTCAAACTCGCTTACCGCATTGACGCGGATCGCGCTCCAGCCTAGCTACCGCTTCTATAGCCGAATTGGCAATTTCACCTTGGGGAAGATGTGAGCCAGCCCATGACACAAACACCGTCTTATCAAGAACCCGAAACCATTCTCGTGGATAGTCGAAAAGTCTCGTGCAATGGCGGTGGTGGCGCACTTGGCCACCCACTGGTCTGGTACGAAATGGGCGCGGATGACGTCGTCGAATGTATGTATTGCGATCGCCGTTTCGTTTTGAAAGGCGGCAAGCACGATAAGAAATAGGGCTCTTTCGAACCCTTAGCCCTCTTTCTTCCGAAACGGCTGTTTTTTCGGCGCTTTTTTGTTCTGAATTTTCAAGAAGTCATCCTTGTCGCTGAGTGGCGCCGTGCCGCCGCGCGTTCCATCCTTGCGGAAGGCCCCCGGATGGAACCGGTCCCAAATTGTACAGAGATTGAACGACGCGCTGAGCTGTTCGCCAGACTTTAGCGTCACTTTCACCTCAGCGTTCTCGATGCAGCCATAGCCTTTCCAGGTGGCGAGGAAGACATTCGAGTCTGCTACCGGTCGTTTCGGATTGAAGAAGGTCGGGTGGTAGAAATAGTATTCGGCGCTCTCAATTTGCGACAGTTGTGGTTCTTCCAGGTTGAGCCATACGGAAGCCGGGTAATAATCGTAACCGCCCGGGGTTTGTCCCTCTGGGCTTCGACCGACATGCCCTGTGACCGCATCGCCGAGTGCGTCTGCAGTTAATGGCGGAACTGTAGATGGTCCCGTTTCGACTTCTTCTGGATCAGAACTTGGGGCAGCCGCAGCTGCCGCTTCGTTTGACGAACTTGGGTTTTCGGCGAAGACGAAACTGGGCTGGTCAGACTCGTCTTCGCCGAACAGGCGATCCGTCGTGACATAGGCTTCGCGAACGATTTCTTTGGCGGTGTCATAGTGCATCCAGACATAGCCATCATCGCCCCATTCGGTGCCCCATGAATTGAAGATTTTGAGCGCCTTATTGGCATCGTCATATCCGACAATCGTGACCGCGTGATAGTCATTGGCCACCTCGCGGCGTGGATCGGCCTCGTACACGCCATTGCCCTCCCACGCGTAAAAGCTCGGGAACACATACATGCCCGCGACAACCGGTTTTTCGTTCGACAAGGCCTCTTTGATGCCAAACAAATCGCCGCGCCCGAGGCGGTTATAATTCTTGATTTTGTAGTCGGCGCCGCGCTCGCTAACGGCAATTGTCGGCAAATCGCAGCTGGCTTCAACATAAGGGAAGTCGCTCATCGAAACGGCCCCGATTTGCTGAACAAGATTCAGCGCGTCCGTGATCCGGCTTCCGGCAGAGCAATCGTCTCCTTGCTTGATCGTATTATAGATAAAAGCGGGGCTGAAATGATCATACTCAGTCGGGCGGACCGTCTGGTTTTCCTTCGCCTCGTGATAGGTTTTGAGCGCATAGCCGACGGCCCATCCCACGCAAGATCCCTGACTGCCTTGATGACCAGCTTCTGGCATAAAACTGCTCAGGTCGACGAATTCAGGCAGAGCGCCGCGCATTAACGGATCGCGCTCATCAAGGGCCTCATATTCCTCATCACTGAGTGGAATCAAACCGGTGCCGGGTTCAGGTGCAACGAGGCCTTGGGCCTCGGCTGCGGTGTTCGAGGCCAAGACTAGGCCCAGAGCGAGAACGCTCGCTGAGAGTTTACGCATTGTATGTCCCTTTCTCTCATCCCCCGAAATTCATGGTTAACAGGATGTCCTATTCGCCGCGGCGAAGCAACCGAAGGGCGCGAGAAAGGCAAAAGCGATCACGCAACGTCACGGCTTGTCGTTGACGTGCACGTAAAGCATATCAAACACACCAGATCATAGATTGGAGAGTTCAGATGGCCGAAGCCTATATCGTTGACGCGTGCCGCACCCCGCGTGGAATTGGTAAACAAGGGAAGGGCGCTTTGGCGCATCTCCATCCGCAGCATCTTGGCGCAACTGTGCTCGCCGCGATCCGAGACCGCAACAATCTCAACACGTCTGAAGTGGATGATATCATCTGGGGCACGAGCTCACAGCGCGGCGCGCAAGGCGCAGACCTTGGCCGTATGGCGGCACTTGATGCTGGCTATGACGTGAAAGCTTCTGGTGTCACGCTCGACCGCTTCTGCGGTTCTGGCATCACCACCGTGAACATGGCCGCAGCGCAAGTGATGTCTGGTATGGAAGACGTGGTGATTGCTGGCGGCACCGAGATGATGAGCTACACATCTGCCACGGCTGACCCAAAGGTTCCGCCCATGCTTGACGCCGGAAATATGAGCCTGCGCGAGAAACATCCGCAGTCACAGCAGGGTGTTTGCGCCGATGCGATTGCGACGCTTGAAGGCATTGATCGTGAAGCGGTCGATCAGCTGGCTGTGGTTAGCCAGGAGCGCGCGGCGCGTGCAATCGCTGAAGGGCGTTTCGATAAATCAGTTGTGCCGGTCCACAATCCGGATGGAACGCTGGCGCTCGACAAAGAAGAGTTTCCGCGTCCCGGAACGACCATGGAAAGTCTGTCCAACCTGAAAACCGTGTTCAATATGTTCATGGACATTCCGGTCGACGATCAAGGCAACACGTATGGCACCATGGTGACCAAGAAATATCCTGAGCTGGAAGGTAAGATGAACCACGTCCACCATGCCGGGAATTCGTCTGGTGTTGTCGATGGCGCAGCGGCATTGCTGTTAGCTTCGCAGGATGCACTAGAAAAGAATGGCTGGAAGCCGCGTGCCCGTATCGTCGCGACGGCTAACATGGGCGACTGCCCAACGCTGATGCTCAATGCACCGGTGAATGCCGCTAAGAAAGTGCTGGATAAAGCGGGTCTGTCGAAAGACGACATCGATGTTTGGGAAATCAATGAAGCGTTTTCAGTGGTCGCTGAGCGTTTCATTCGCCATCTCGACCTCGACCGCGAGAAAGTGAATATCAATGGCGGGGCAATGGCCCTGGGACACCCGATCGGTGCAACCGGCTCAATCCTGATCGGAACCGCGTTGGATGAGCTTGAGCGCTCCGGCGGCAAGTATGGCCTGATTACGATGTGTGCGGCCGGCGGCATGGCCCCGGCAGTTGTCATCGAGCGGGTCTAATCGACGGATTCGGCGACTGCCACCTCGGCTTCTTCTGCCGGGGGCACGCGGTCGCCCAGCCGTCTCACACCGACAATGAAAATTCCCAAAGCCAGCACTGTCAGTGCTGCGGCGAGTAGGAAAGGCGCACCGGGCAAGTAAGGCCCGGTTTCGTCTGTTTGTGCGGTGAAAATAAAGGCCATGACAGCGGGGCTGATAATCGATGCCAGGCTGTACAGGCTGGTTATGGCGCCTTGGAGTTCGCCTTGTGAATCAGCCGGTATGCGCTCCGTCATCAGCGCTTGGATCGCAGGTCCCAGGAAGCCCGCGAATATGCCTATGGCGATCGCGATATAGATTTGCGTACCATTCTGCGCGAACGCCAGGATCAGGAATGAAATCACGCCAATGATCATTGCGAAGTAGATCGCGCGCGCCTCACCAAACTTCGCGACGACAGGCCCGGTAAGCCCGCCCTGAACACCCGCGACGCCAAATCCATAAACGCTGATTGAAAGCCCGATAAAAAACGGCGTCCACCCCGCGACGGCGGTGACATAGAAAGACCAGATGCTGGAGTACGAGTGATTGCCGAGCTGGATGAGGAACAGCGCCGCCAGCACAATCAAAACGGCCGGGTGACGCCCGATTGAAATCAAGCTTCCCAATGGGTTCGCACGCGTCCATGAAAACTCGCGGCGGTTCTCTTTTTTGAGTGTTTCGGGAAATGTGAAGTATCCCACGAGGAAAACCAGGAAGATCAAAACACCCGCCACAATGAAGGGCAGGCGCACCCAATACTCGCCGAGCAATCCGCCTAAGGCAGGCCCAAAGATAAACCCAAGCCCCAATGCCGCGCCCGCATAGCCAAACAGTTTGGCACGCTCTTCAGGCGCTGAGACGTCTACAATACACGCATAGCCAGCCGCGTATGTCGCGCCGAATATGCCCGACACGATCCTGGCCACGAACAGCCATGTCAGCGTCGGCGACCAGGCCATGATGAAGCTGTCGATCGAGAAGCCAAGGAGCGCCAGCAACAACACGGGGCGACGTCCAAAGCGATCGCTCAGCCCCCCGAGAATTGGCGCACAGATGAATTGCATGATGGCAAAGGTTGTCAGCAAGAGGCCGGCGACGGTTGCGCCATCACTGATCGATAGACCAGCGACATCGTCCAACAATGCGGGCATGATCGGCATGATCAGTCCAAAGCCGATCGCGTCCAAGAAGACGACGCTGCAAACAAAAAATAGAACACGCCCCTTGGTGGGGTTTTCTTGCATTATTCTCTCCCCCACAGATGTGCTGGCCACATCTTTTTTATGGTGTGATCATCTTTCTCTTGCGGAATACAAAATCAAGCGGGCAAAGCCACTGTATTAACCGTAAGGTCTCGCTTGTGGTTTTGAGGGTACAGTCTGAACATCGCTCATCGATTGACGTCGCGCATGACGGCCACCCGACGCATTTTTCGCCAATTGGGCGAGTGAGACTGGTCAAATTGAATACAAACCGTCATACTTTTCTGAACCGCGTTGTTATAGGGGGCAACAAAGTCTCGCCACGCGCGCGGTCTGGGAGGATGTGATGGAACAGCTGCAGGGCATGGATGCCTCATTCGTAGCATTGGAAACGCCAAATTCGCCGATGCATATCGGCTCGATCTTAATCTATGATCCGTCTACCGCGCCTGGCGGTTTTGTTCGGTTCAAAGACATTTTGCGGTTCTATGAAGAACGGATGCGGTTCTCCAAAACGATGCGGCAGAAGCTCGTCAAAGTGCCGTTCAATGTCGACTATCCTTACTGGGTAGAAGATGCTGATTTCGATCTTGAGTATCATGTTCGGCATGTCGCGCTTCCAAAGCCCGGCGATTGGCGCCAGCTCAACATCCAAGCCGCACGCTTGTTTGCGCGACCGCTTGATCTGTCGCGTCCCCCTTGGGAGATGACGGTTGTTGAAGGGTTGGACAATATTCCAGGCGTTCCGAAAGGGTCTTACGCCATCGTTTCTAAAGTTCACCACGCAGCGATTGATGGAATGTCTGGCATTGATCTGATGCAGGCGCTTCACACGCCGACGCCTAGCGTCGCGTCTCCAAACGAGCCAGACAATTGGAAACCTGAGAAGTTTCCTAATCGCGTCGGCATGTTCGCGAAAGGATATGTCAGAGCTTGGCTCAATCCGATCCGCCAGATGGGCGTATCGGCGCAAGCCGTACCCGGGATTTATCGTGCGGCGAAGGGCATGATCAAAGGCGATTTTGGGTTAAAAGCAGCGATTGAAGCTCCAAAAACGAGGTTCAACACAAAGATTTCCCCGCACCGTGTCGTCGACGGCCGGATTTTTGAACTGTCCCACATCAAAGCTCTACGCTCACTGGTCGAAGGCGCAAAAGTCAACGATGTGATGCTGACCATTATTGGGGGCGGATTGCACAAATATCTCAAACATCACAACGATCTGCCGAAAACCACGATGACGGCGATGGCGCCGATTTCGGTGCGAAGTGAGGGCGAGAAGAACACAATGGGCAACCAAGTGTCCGCAATGATCGCGCCGCTTGGGACGCATATCGAAGACGCCGCTGAACGTATGGCTTACGTCTACGATCAAACCAGCCGTTCGAAAGAAATGACAAGTGCGCTTGGCGCGCGTCAAATGACGGAAGCGAGTAAGGTTTCACCGGCGCTGTTCATGGCGCTTGGCGCTCAGCTCTATTCGCGTCTCGGGGTTGCCAACTATATGGTGCGCCCGGTCATCAATACCGTCGTGACCAATGTGCCAGGGCCACCGGTGCCGATTTATTCGGCGGGCGCCAAGCTGGTCAGCATGCAGGGCTTGCTCTGTCTCTTGGACGGAATGGCGCTTGGGCATGTGGTTCAAAGTTATGTGAATGAGGCCACCATCACGTTCACAGCTGACCGAGACGTAATGCCGGATCCTGAGTTCTACAGCCAATGTCTGCAGGAAAGCTTTGAAGAAATGGCAGCTGCGGTGGGGCTAGATCTTACGCCGCCGAAGCCAAAGCCAGCGCGGAAGAAAACGGCGGCTGCTTCGAAAACGCGAACAGCTTCGAAACGGAAACCTCGAAGCTCAACCGCGAAGAAAACGAGCACCTCAAAGGCCAAGGCGAAAGCCAGCTGAGCGGATTAGGCATCTATTTCTAGCCTTGTCACGTATACCGTTACGAAGCATGGTTGTGAAAACAGCCGTGCAAACACGGTAGACGGGAGGTAAATATGGCCGCAGCGACAATGGCGAGACCGCCACATCCGTTTTGGACTCTGACAGAAGGTCGGGCAATTTTTGAGTTCGGCGCGTTCGGCTTGTTCCGCAAGCAAATGAAGAATTTGCCGAAAGGCGACGGTCACCCGGTCCTCGTTCTCCCTGGCTTTATGGCGAGCGATCGCTCGACGCGGCCTATGCGACGCCTGTTCGATGATCTTGGATACAAGTCTTATGGGTGGGAGCTCGGCCGCAATGTAAAGTTCAACGAAAAGCGCGAACAGGAAATGTCCGAGCTTGTTGAGCGTATCTATGAAGAGAATGGCCAGAAGCTTTCTATCGTTGGCTGGAGCCTCGGAGGGGTGTTCGCGCGCGAACTTGCGAAGATGCATCCTGAAATCGTGCGGCTTGTCATTTCTCTGGGAAGCCCGATTAGCAATAATCGACGGCACTCGGCGCCGAGCCGCCTATTCGAAGCGATCAACGGAAAGCAAACGAAGCCGGAAGCTGAAGGACGCTACCGCGATCTCGAGGCTGCGCCTCCTGTGCCGACCACCTCAATTCTAACCAAGACGGATGGCGTTGTGTCCTGGCGCGGGTCTGTGCAAGCGCCAACAAAGAATGGCGACACTGAAAATATTGTCGTGCCTGCGAGCCATGTTGGTCTCGGCGTCAATCCACTGGTGATGGTGGCGGTTGCTGATCGTTTGGCGC
>JALUWJ010000174.1 GCA_027019605.1 Henriciella sp.
GCCTTTCGCATGGTTTCGCCACCGTCTAAGATTGCCGGAACCGTTTTGCCTGTATAGGACAGGTTTGGAAGTTCCGAAAAGACCATGGCTGAAGACCGATCTAGTACCTTGAAAACCGACAGAAATGAGGCGTGGTCCGGGCGGACTGTCGCGCTGGTTGGATTGATGGGCGCGGGCAAGTCGACCGTCGGTAGACGGCTCGCGACCAAACTCGGCCGACCTTTCGTTGATAGCGATGATGAGATCGAAAAAGCCGCGGGCCTGTCAGTGTCCGATATTTTTGCCCTGCATGGCGAGGAAGAGTTCCGCCGTGTCGAACGCAAAGTGCTGTCCCGCCTTCTGAATGAGCCACCGCAAGTCTTGGCGACCGGCGGCGGTGCCTATCTAAGCGAGGAAACACGCGCCCTGATGCGAGACAAAGCGATCACAGTTTGGCTGAATGCCGATCTGGAAACGCTCTGGAAACGGGTCTCGCGCCGCAACCATCGTCCACTCTTGCGACGCCCGGATGCCAAACAAGTGCTTTCCAACTTGTTTGATCAGCGCCGTCCTATATATGAGCTCGCTGACTTAACGGTCCACAGTGTGGACGGGCCGCATTCAAAAACGGTCACCTCTATTATTAAGGCCCTGGAGACATGGACGCCCCAACCCTGACCGAGCCCACTAAAGTCCGCGTTGAGCTGGGGACAAGAAGCTATGACATCCTGATCGGCGCCGACTTGCTCGCCCGCGCAGGTGCGCTGATTGCACCCTTCACAAAACAAAGCCGGGTTTTCATCTTAAGCGATGAAACCGTGTGGTCGCTGCACGGCGAAACGCTTCAAGCAGGCCTGTCTTCGGGCGGTCTGACCGGGTTGGAAAAGGTCTTACCTGCGGGCGAAAGCACGAAGAATTGGGGCTTGCTCGGCGAGACTCTGGACTGGCTGCTCGAACACGGGGCCGGGCGCGACGATGTCTTGATCGCATTTGGCGGCGGCGTGATTGGCGACCTGACCGGCCTTGCCGCTTCTTTGATGAAGCGCGGGATGCAATTCGTCCAAGTGCCAACCACATTGCTGGCTCAGGTCGATAGCTCGGTTGGCGGCAAGACCGCCGTAAACAGCCAGTTTGGCAAAAACCTTGTCGGCGCTTTCTACCAACCGAGATTGGTGCTCGCCGATATGAACGTCCTGTCCACACTTCCTGCGCGCGAACGCCAAGCAGGGTATGCCGAGATCATCAAATACGGGCTGATCAATGATCCAAGCTTCATTGATTGGTTGTCTCAATACGGAAACAAAGTCCTCGATTTGGACTCTAATGCGATTTCCGAAGCCGTCGCAATCTCTTGCCGAGCCAAGGCTGACATCGTCGCGCAAGACGAGCGCGAAGGCGGGGTCCGCGCGCTCCTGAACCTGGGCCACACATTTGGCCACGCGCTTGAAGCCGCGAATGGCTATGGCCCTAATCTACTACACGGCGAAGCCGTCGGGACCGGAATGGCGCTGGCCTTAAGATATTCTGCGCGGCTCAACCTGATGACTGCGGAAGATGCTGAACAGGGCGTCACGCTCATTCAAGCCTCCGGGCTCGAAACGGAGCTCCAAAAGCTGCCCGGCGGTCCATATGAGGCTGAAGCGCTGGTTGAGGCGATGCGACAAGACAAAAAGGCCCGCGGCGGAAAAGTCCCGCTGATCCTTGCCAAAGGGCTCGGGCAAGCCTTTATTTATCCCGATGCAGACCTGTCAGACGTACAGGGCTTTCTACAAGAGGAGCTGCAAAAAAGCTGATGATCATCGG